>JBNMFK010000135.1:0-10051 GCA_051269965.1 Algoriphagus sp.
CCGCTCAATTCCCTGCTTCTATATCAAAAGAAAGTATTCTTAAAACATTGGAGAAAGGAGCACGAGCGACCTGTGATTTCTTTATTGAAAATACTGCCAAGGACGGTATTACTTATTGGGATACAGGAGCTCCAAATCTTTATAAATTGGGTGATTATAAGAGCTTGAATTCAAACCCTTATAATGATTTTGAACCAATTGATAGTACAGCAGCAGCCATTTCTGCTCAGGGTTTATTGAGATTAGGCAAAGCATTAGGAGAAAAAAAATATACACAAGCAGGTTTAACTTCTGCCAAAACTATGCTTAGTGATCCTTATCTTTCTACAGAGCCACATCATCAGGGCATTCTTTTACATAGCATTTATCATGAACCAAATGGATGGGATAATGTACCCAAAGGACAAAAAATTGCTTGCCATGAATCTAGTATGTGGGGAGATTATCATATGAGAGAATTAGCTATTTACATTGATAAAATGGTCAAAGGAAAACCAGACTATGCTTTTTTTAATTGTTTGGAAGATTTTAGAAATAAATGAGCAAAAAAAACAGATCTAAATATCCCAAAATCGCTCAGCTTAAAACAGAGAGTCTATTTAAGCAGCACCTGAAAGAAATTAATGCAGAGCTACCGTTTAGTGATGAAGTAGAATCAGGTGCTGCCTCAGTATTTTCGGAAACTATCACCCTGAGGTCTGGTTCAAAAATTGGAAATAGGTTTTGTATTCTGCCGATGGAAGGCTGGGATGCCACGACCGATGGAAAACCTACAAACCATACCAAAAGAAGATGGAAAAATTTTGCTATCAGCGGAGCAAAATTACTCTTTGGTTGCGAAGCTGTAGCCGTAAACCCTGAAGGTCGAGCCAACCCCAATCAGCTAATGATTAATGAAGCTAACTTTGATGACTTCAAAGAACTTCATACTATGCTAGTTGACGAGCACAAGACTCAATTTAGCCTCACTGATGATTTTATGGTGGGACTTCAACTCACACACTCTGGGAGGTTTTGTAAACCTTATGATAAGCATAAGATGGAGCCACAAATTTTGTATTATCATCCCGTTTTAAATCCCAAGCAAGGTCTATGCGAAGATTATCCCATCTTAACAGATGTATATATTGATAGCTTAATTCAAGACTACATTAATGCAGCTGTTTTAGCTCAAAAAGCCGGTTTCCATTTTGTGGATATAAAGCATTGTCATGGCTACCTAGGCCATGAATTCCTGTCTTCTTATGACCGTCCTGGTAAATACGGAGGCAGTTTTGAAAATAGAACCCGCTTTCTAAAAGATATTGTAAGTGGTATAAAAACGGCTGCTCCAGGCTTACAAATGGGGATTAGGTTGAGTGCTTTTGATTGGATGCCTTTCAAGGCCGATGAAGATGGCATAGGAGAACCCGCTATGGAAGGGCCCTATAAATATGCCTTCGGCGGAGCAAATGACGGGCTCTCTGAAGATTTAAATGAGACCTTTGAATTTATTAAATTAGCACAGGACTTAGGAATTGAATTAATATGTGTTTCTGGCGGTAGTCCTTATTACAACCCTCATATCATAAGACCAGCTATATTTCCACCTTCTGATGGTTATTTACCACCGGAAGATCCTCTTTTGGGTGTGGCTAGACAAATTAAAGTCACCGCCCAGATAAAAGAACAATTCCCCGAAATGGTAATCATCGGATCCGCTTATTCTTACCTGCAAGAATGGCTTCCGAATGTGGCTCAAGGTGTCTTGAGTGAAAATAAGGCAGATATGATAGGTTTTGGACGCATGGTACTTAGTTATCCAGAAATGCCGGCAGATATTATAAAGGGTGAGGTAATCAAGAGAAATAAGATCTGTCGAACATTCTCTGACTGTACTTCGGGCCCTAGAAATGGACTCATTTCAGGCTGTTTCCCTTTAGACCCCTATTATAAAGAAATGCCGGAAGCCAAAATAGTGAAGGAAATTAGAAGTAAGATGTAGCATTTAAATGATTTAATACATGAATGATTCAATCCTTAAAGAAGTGTATTGATTTAAAAAACTATAGCCTCTTAGCCGATAAAATCTTTGATTCACTGCATCATGGACTTATTAAATCATACTACCATTTTAAGTAGAAAATTCTAAAACAAAAAAGCAGCAATCTATGAAAGTAGCACTAATAACAGGCGGGAGCCGCGGCATAGGTTTAGGGATCGCTAGAGCGTTGGCAGAAAAAGGATATGCCATAGCTATCAATGGCGTAAGAGACGAAAATGGTTTAATTGAAGTCATCGAAGAGTTAAAAAGCCATGGCCAAGATGTTATATACTGTCAAGGAGACATATCAAAATCCAAAGACAGAGCAAGAATAATATCAAAAACGCTCAGCCATTATGGCCAGTTAAACGTTCTTATAAATAACGCTGGCGTAGCTCCAAAGGTCAGAAAAGATATGTTAGAAATCACAGAGACTGATTTTGATTATATGATGGAAATTAATCAGAAAGGCACTTTTTTCGTGAGTCAATTAGCGGCTAGAGAGCTGATTCGCCAGAAAGAAGCAAACCCTGAATTTGACGCCTGTATAGTTAATATAACCTCCATATCTGCACGAACGGCCTCTACGAACCGTGTGGAATACTGCATGTCGAAAGCTAGTCTCAGTATCATGAGTACATCTTTCGCAGTAAAGATGAGTGAATATGCCATCCCTGTTTACGAAATCCAGCCAGGTATCATTGCGACAGATATGACCGCAGTGGTTAATGAAAAATACACTAAAATGGCACAGGACGGATTTGTCTTAGAAAAACGAATGGGAACTCCGGAGGATATAGGGAAAACAGTCGCCACAATTGTGACAGGCCAATTGCCCTATATGACTGGCCAAATGTTTGCCGCTGACGGCGGTATGGGAATATGGAAATTATAGGTGGTAAAAAGGTATCTTTCGAACTGTAATAAGGCGAGAGTATTATTAAGTTGAGGGATCTAGCCCAAATATTTTATATCCAAATTTAAGCATGAAAAAAATACTTATTATACTGCTGGCATTAACAGCCTGTCAAACACAAAAAAATACAAAAATAGAGCTGGATAAACTAGCCACCGAATACGTAAAACTAGGTCTAGAAATTGGTCAGCAAGATGCCGACTTTGTAGATGCCTATTACGGACCAGACAGCCTGAAACCTGAATACGTAGAACATGAGGTTTTCCCAAAAGATTACTTTTTAACCAAAATCTTAAATCTTCAAAATAAGTTTGAAACTTATCTTAGCAAGGAAGAAAATAGTACTAACCTAGTTAGAGCCAAATATATCAAAACTCAACTTGGTGCTTTTGCTGAACGAGTAAGAATTGTGGGAGGCGAAACTTCAGATTTCGATATGGAATCCTTGGCACTCTTTGGTGTGGAAGCTCCCCATTATGATACTACCAAATTCCAAGAATCTATGAACAAACTAGCCGATTTTTTAAAAGGAAAAGGTACTCTTCAAGAAACGTATCAAAACTTGGCTAATCGTTTTATTATACCTGTGGAAAAATTAGATACCGTAATGAAAGCGGCCATAGCGGAAGCTAGAAGGAGGACATATGAGCACTACCCAATCCCGATAAAGGAAGGATTTAGCTTGGAGTTTGTGAATGATAAGGCATGGAGCGGTTACAATTGGTATCAAGGGAATTTCACTTCATTGATTCAAATAAACACCGACTTCCCCATTTCTATCGAACGCGTTATTGACGTAGGTAGCCACGAGTCTTATCCGGGCCATCATGTCTTTAACATGCTTTTAGAGGAAAACTTATACAACAAGAAAGGTTATATCGAAACTAGCCTCTATCCCTTATTTAGCCCCCAGTCACTTATTGCAGAAGGCTCAGCAAATTATGGCATTGATGTAGCTTTTCCTGGTCAAGATAAAGTGACTTTTACGAAAGACGTTCTCCTACCATTAGCAGGACTAGATACCACAGGAATAAGTATATACTTTCAAGCTTTAGAATTAATAGGTGAGCTAAACTATGCCGGAAATGAGGTAGCTCGAGGCGTTTTAAATGGTAGCATGACAGATGAGGAAGGCATAGACTATCTTATAAAATATGGTTTCTACAGCTCTGAAAAGGCCAAGCAACGCATTGCTTTCACTAAAAAGTATAGGAGCTATGTAATCAATTATAATTATGGCAAGGACCTAGTGAAAAACGCTATCGAAAAACAGGGTGGTACTGACGATGACCCTCAGAAAAGGTGGGATTTATTTGGAGAGCTTTTAAGCAATCAAATTCTCCCAACAGATTTGCAGTAATTCAAACAGATTAGATTCATTTAAGAATTATTTGAATTTAACTCATGCTCTATCTCTTTGTAACTTGAAAAAGTTAAAAACAGGGTAGAAGGTTTGCTCTAAATCACAAACTTTCTAACTCATTTTCGTGTTTTTAAATAAACAAAAGTCATGTCACAAGAAGATATTATTGACAGGTACATGGAAGAGATAGAAAGTACAGGAAAGGTACCTTCTTCTATCTATGAATTTTGCAATGAGAACGGTATTGAAGAAGACCATTTTCATAAGGAATTTGACTCTTTCAAGGATATAGATAAAACTATTTTCCTCCTGTTCTTTGTTCAAACGAATCAATTATTAGAGAAAAGCGGAAATTTCTCTGATTATGAGCCTAAAGAAAAGCTTCTCAGTTTTTACTTCACATTTTTTGAAGTTCTAGCTGCCAATAGGCCTTACGTTCTTAAAGCCTTTCCCACAGAAATTAGTGAGATAAGTAGGTTAGATATCCTTGCGGATTTAAGAAAAGAATTCTTGACCTTCGCTGGAGATATCTTCTCCGATAAAATAAATTCCGATATTCCACAACTAGAAAAGATAAAAGCCAAAACCTATGAAGAAGGAACTTGGGCTCAGCTTTTATTCATATTAAATTTCTGGATTAGAGATAAATCCGAAAGAAATGAGAAAACAGACATTCTCATTGAAAAATCCCTTAAAGCCACATTTGATTTAGTAGACACAACTGCCCTAAAATCCATCGCGGATTTAGGCAAATTTCTGTATAAAGAGGCTACGGCCTAGACTTATGAAAACGATTGATAGTATTCCAACGGGTAAGATTAGTAGGGCAGTAAAATTGCTTCAAACAGGAGCGAAAGTAGGCGGAAATTACTTAAAATATTTTGGTGAAAAAGTAGTTAATCCGAACCTAGATAAAGAAAAATTAAACAAAGCCAACGCGGAAGATATTTATGACAGCTTAAAGCAACTTAAAGGTAGTGCCTTAAAAGTAGCTCAAATGCTCAGTATGGAGAAAAACTTCTTACCGAGTGCCTATGTTGAAAAGTTTTCGCTTTCTCAGTTTTCAGTACCGCCATTATCTGGTCCTTTGGTGCAAAAAACATTTCTGAAGGCTTTTGGTAAGTTCCCTGCAGAGCTATTTGATACTTTTGACGAAGAGTCTGTGAACGCAGCAAGTATCGGCCAAGTGCACAAGGCGAGTAAAGATGGTAAGAACCTAGCGGTCAAAATCCAGTATCCAGGAGTTGCTGACAGCATTAGTTCCGATTTGGCATTGGTGAAACCAATTGCTATGAAAATGTTTAATATGAAGGGTGCAGATTCTCAGCGGTACTTTCAAGAAGTAGAGACTAAATTGAAAGAAGAAACAGATTACCTCTTGGAGATAGCTCAGAGTATAGAAATCACTCAGGCTTGTAAGCACATTCCAAATCTTAAATTCCCTAAGTACTACGAAGACTTGTCTAACGATAAAATCCTTACGATGGATTGGATGGATGGTGTTCATTTATCTCAATTTAAACCAAAAAAGAAAGAAGAAGCAGATAAGATTGGTCAAAGCTTATGGGACTTCTATATGTTTCAAATGCACGGACTTAAGAAAGTACATGCCGACCCGCATCCAGGGAATTTCTTAGTCAACAAGGGGGGAAACCTTATAGCGATAGATTTTGGCTGTATGAAAATTATTCCTGAAGATTTTTACGGTCCTTATTTTGAATTAGCAAGAGCAGCTAGCCTTTCTAATAAAGATGCTTTAAATAAAGCATTATGGGAGCTTGAAATATTGCGTGAAGATGACACTGAAGCTGAAGTTCAATTCTTTAGTGAATTATTCTCCACTATGTTAGAGCTATTTACCCGCCCTCTAAATGCAGAGAATTTTGATTTTGGCGATGTAGCCTTCTTTAATGAAATAGCAGCTTTAGGAGAGAAATATGCTAAAAGTTCTGAGCTCAGAAAAATGAACGGTAATAGAGGTAGTAAACATTTCTTGTATATCAATCGCACTTTCTTTGGTTTATATAGTCTTTTGCATGACTTAAAAGCCAAAATTGAAGTTAATGCTTTTAAAAAATACCTCAATGAAGTATATCAACCGGTCTGAAATTGACTCCCTAGAGCATGTATATAAACTCAATCTCGTCAACTCATGCACAGGATATAAATCAGCGAATTTAATTGGAACAATTTCCGAAGCGGGAATAGAAAATGTGGCAGTTTTTTCTTCCGTAATTCATATGGGGTCTTCCCCACCTCTTCTTGGTTTTGTGACTCGCCATAATGTTCAACCAAAAGATACTTTAGCAAACATTAAAGCTTCTGGCTTTTATACTATAAATCATATCTCCAATGATATTGTAAAAGAAGCTCACCAGACTTCCGCTAATTATCCATCAGACCTCTCTGAATTTGAGGAAACCGGTCTACTACCTCAATACAAAGACGACTTCATGGCTCCTTTTGTAGCCGAAAGTCCCGTTCAGATTGCTATGAAAATAGTAGAAGAAGTGGTTATCAAAAAAAACAATACCATCTTGGTATTAGGTGAAATTATAGCGATTTATGTTAAAGACGAAATACTTCAATCTGATGGGTATTTAGATTTAAGTAAAGGCCACGTAGCATCAATAAATGGTGTAGATGGATATTGTTTACCTAAACCTTTAGGTCGGTTTGATTATGCCAAGCCAAATTTAAATTTCAAATAGCTCGTTCTATTTAAATTAATAGGCTGATTGCCATTAGAATCTAATTGGTATATTAAGTCCACTTTTTTTCGTAAAGTGCTGCTGTTCTTGTAACTTAGGTTTGCTTAATAATTCAACCCTATGAAATTTAGCCTTTGGCTACTTGCTTTACTTTGGTTTAGCATGAGCAGCTCAAACGATTCTTCCCAGCCAAGGTCAGCCGCGGAAGAACTAAAAACCTTTCAAATTGCAGAAGGATTCAATATTGAGTTGGCTGCCGCGGAGCCACTTGTGGAAGACCCCGTCTTTATAAAATTTGATGAACAAGGAAGGCTCTGGGTTATTGAAATGAGGGGTTTTATGCATGATGTACATGGTACAGATGAAAAAAATCCCATTGGAAGAGTAGCGTACTTGGAAGATTCAAATGCAGATGGTCAATTTGACAAGAAAACTATTTTTGCAGATAGCCTAGTCCTTCCAAGGTCTCTTCAGTTTTATCAAGACGGCGTATTAATTTCTGAAAACGTTCCCCTTTGGTTTTTCCAAGATATAGACAATGACGGTGTCACTGATAAAAAAATATTAGTAGATAGCCTTTATGGCGGTAGCGGATTGCCAGAGCATTCTGCCAATGGCCTCCTTTTGGGTTTAGATAACTGGTTATACAATGCCAAATCAAAATACCGATATAAAAGAAATGGTGATGAATGGATAAAAGAAGAAACAGAGTTTAGAGGTCAATGGGGAATAGCGAAAGATGATTTTGGAAAGTTGTATTATAACTACAATTGGTCTCAGCTGCACGCAGATTTAGTACCGCCAAATTATCTTAGTAGAAATCCAAATCATGAAAGTTCTACAGGGATTGATTTCGGATTACCAGTAGATCGTCAGATTTTCCCAATAAGGACTAACCCAGCAGTAAATCGTGGATACATTCCAGGTGTTTTAGGTGAAAACGGAAAACTCTCTGAATTCACCTCTGCATGTGCTCCCTTTGTTAGCAGAGATAAACGCTACTATTCAGAAGATTTTTATGGTAATGTGCTGGTCTGTGAACCCGCGGGTAATTTGGTTAAAAGAAATATAGTTTATGAGAGTGGCATTTATTTAAACTCAGACTTAGCCTATGAAGGAAAAGAATTTCTTGCATCTAAAGATGAACGTTTTAGACCTGTAAGTATCACTTCTGGCCCGGATGGTGCCATTTATTTGGTAGATATGTATAGAGGGATAAGTCAACATGCCGCTTATATGACCGAATACTTACGAAAACAAACCATTGACAGAAAACTTGAAAAAGGAATTCATTATGGTAGAATATGGAAAATAACACCTGAGGGATTTAAATCAAGTAAGGCTAAAGATTTAAGCCAATTATCAAGTACAGAATTAGTGGCAAACTTAGCTCACCCTATAGCATGGTATAGAGATAATAGCCAACGAATACTGTTACAACAAAAAAGATTGAATGCCAGAATAGCTTTAGAAAACATGGTTAAAACTGGTGAAACTTCTGCTAGAATTTCAGCACTTTGGTTGTTAGAGGGATTGCATATTTTAGATAGTGAAATTTGCCTTAAGCTACTCGACGACCAAGACTTAAAAGTTAAAGCTAATGCACTTAGATTATTAGAAATGCATGCAAGATTTAATTTATATCTCCGTCCAAAAATAGAAAATGGAATAAAAAAATCTATAAATTCGGGTGATGTAATTGATCTTCAAATTCTACTTTCATCCATAGCTTTCTCCAAAAAATTTGCAATAGCTGCCATCAGCAAAATCATTGCCGAAAAAGGAGCCGACCCACTACTTAGAGATGCCGCATTTTCTTCATTAAATGATAAAGAAGCAGATTTACTAATTTATATTTCACGGGATTCCAATTGGGCAGAATCATTTGATTACAAGCAGATTTTTATAGAACACCTAGCTGGTATATTGATAAAAAGAGGAAAAGAAAATGAAATAGTGCCCTTCTTGAGTTTAATAGAAAGCCTATCTGGCTGGCAAAAAGAGGCTATGCTAATGGGTGCGTCTTTACAATCTCTAGCAAAGGAGTCTAAACCTATAGTTTTAGCTAAAATGCCCCCGATTCTCATATCTAAAGAATCTTCATCAGTGCTGGCTAACCTAAAAAAAGGAATCAGTTGGCCAGGAAAAATAATAACTATTAACAAAGAAAAAGACGGAATTATTCTTGACGCTGCCGGAGTGAAACAATTTGTAGGTGGACGACAAGTTTTCTTATCCTACTGTGCTGGTTGCCATGGAACAGATGGAAATGGTATGAAGCGTTTTGCCCCACCACTTGCTGGTTCAGAATGGGTCATTGGAAACCCAGAAAGGTTAGCTTTAATACTTTTGCATGGAATGGAAGGTGCAATAAAAGTGAAAAACAAGATGTATGATGCCCCAGATATTTTACCAATTATGCCTTCCCACTCCACACTTTCTTTAACAGATATGTCAAATGTATTGACATACATTAGAAATGAATGGGGGAATTCTGGAGAACCTATTTCCTCGAGAACAATTGCTATGCTCAGATTAACCACGCAAGGTAAAGTAGTACCTTGGACTCCTCATGAACTTAACGCACTTATAACCGAAAGAGAAAAACAGAAATGATATTGAAATAACTACCCTGAATATGAAAACTCAAAAATCTGATACTAGTAGACGTACTTTTCTAAAGACATCAGCACTAGTCGTAGCCGCGGCAGGATTACCAACTTTAAGTTCTTTTTCAGTAGCACCAAATCTAGCTGGCATATCTGTATGGTCTTATCATTTAAGAAATAGAAAAAATGCTAAAGGAACAGCCCAATACCCCACTTGGTCTGGTGCATACGAAATGGCCAAACATTGTCATGAATTAGGCACAGGTGGATCTCAAGTTCTGGCAATGGACTGGGATAAGGCTTACGCCAAAAAAATGCGAGAGTTTAAAGAATACACAGGTTCTTGGCTGGAAGGTCAATTAAGAATGCCAAAAACGGAAACAGATTTAATTCAGTTTGAAAAAGATGTAATAATAGCTAAAGAAGGTG
>JBNMFK010000136.1:0-9985 GCA_051269965.1 Algoriphagus sp.
TAAAGCGTAGTTTCTATTTAATTCTACTTCTCCAATGGTAAGTCTCGTAGGGTTAAGCTCAAAATACTCTTCGGCAGGGATAAACTCATAAAAAATACCCGTATCCAAGAGCAATAAGAGTCCTTCAGACTCAAATTTATCTTGATAGGCAATAAAACCTTCAGAAGCTGGATAAAGCTCCATAGCGTTTACCGGCCTCCCAATGCTCTCAAACAGTTTGGCCTTATAAGGCTCAAAGTTTACCCCACCATAAACGAATAAGTCGAAGTTGGGAAAAACGTCTTTAATCTGTTTACCCGTTCTTTCCTTTATCTTATCAAAATACATCTGTACCCAGGGGGGAATACCAGAAATAAGGCTCAAAGACTGATTGACCGTCTCATCAATAATTTTCTCCAGTTTCTCTTCCCAGTCTTCTATGCAATTGGTATCATAACTAGGTAATTGATTCGTTTTCAGATAGCCCGGAACATGATGATTAGAAATTCCCGAGAGTCTTCCCGTATTTATTCCAGCGGTTTTTGACATTTCTGGACTTCCCGATAAAAAAATTAGTTTATGGTCTAAAAACGTGGAATTCCCTGTTTCGTGAATATAATTAAGCAAGGCATATTTAGCGGACCCTATATGATTGTGAATAGACTCTTTTGTTATGGGTATGTACTTCGTCCCTGAGGTTGTTCCCGATGTTTTAGCAAAGTAAAGAGGTTTTCCCTTCCAAAGCACATCCTCCCTACCATCCTTTATAAGCTCTACATATGGCTTTAAACCCTCGTAGTCATTAATCTTGACGGCCTGTCTAAAAGCCTCATAAGAATCTATGTCCTTAAAATAATGATCCTTACCAAACTTAGTATTTGAAGCTTGCTGGACAATATTTTCAAGCCATTTTTTCTGAATAGTAACGGCGTTCGCCATCCAGGCATGTTGCCTTTTTGCAGTATAGTCCGCCAGCGGTTTGCTTAAAATTGATTTGATTCCCATAAAACTTAATAAATACCTTCAAATTTACGCATTCTGAATCTATTCGGAGGGCAGAATACCACAATCAAGTTAGAATTATGCTAGAGCCTTTAACCTATCTTCAAAAGAATTTCCTGAGCACTTTCTAATTTTGGATTAAGTTCTAAGGCTCTCTCGTAGTACTTTCTTGCTAATTTCTCCATTCCTATAAGAAAATAGGCTTCTCCCAATGAATCAAAAGTATTGGCATCCTCAGGGAAAAGTTTGGTGTTCAAGTCAAATACAGCGATGGCCTTTTTAAATTTCTCTTGTCCAATTAACATATAACCCAGTGAATTTAACCCTCTGGAATTCTCCTTTATCACGTGTAACGCCTCAATTACTGAAGATTCTTTAAGCCTTTCTAGTTGATCTGAATGTACGTATTCCTGAACACGGTTTACTAAGAAGTAGGCAGGTGAATAGCTTTGCCCATTTAAAATTTTGAGCAAATCCCGTTCAAATGTTTCCACCGGCTCCTCGATTATCCTCCCTATTTCCTTTCCATTTCGTTCGATGATAAAAGTAGGTACCCTAAATATAGATTTCGCATAAGCCGTTTTATCTGGAGACTGCTTATAGTTTTTGCCAGCGTTCTCTACCATATACATTTCATATCTATTTGCTCTAATGGCCGCCATTGACATGATTTTCGAGAACTTAGGTAGGTGTCTTCGTGCATCTCCACACCAAGTGGCTCCGTAAATAATCACTTTGGAATTCTTATACTCCTTAATCTGGTTTGTGAGAATAGAGTCTGGCTCATCTGTCTTTAGATTCTCCAAATACCAATGGCTATAGGGAGCGGGCGTCAGAGCCGAAAAAGTAGTTCTACCAATGAGCATATTTTGCCCACTTCTTGAGAGGGTTTCTTTATTAATAAGGCTTAGGCTAGGATTGCGACTGTGCTGGCAACTAAAAAGTAAGAACGAACCGAGGCACAGCGTAATTAATGTCTTCATAGTTTTAATGTTAAGGTTTACACAAAACTATGTTTCTGAGGGTGGAGGTGATGTTAATAAGTTACTAATCAAAATATTAAAGCCTATTAACAAAAAAGCCTCGTGAAACTATTCACGAGGCTTAAGAACTATTATTAGTGTGTTTATTCCGTCTTTAAAACTACTTCGGCCAAAACCAAAACTTTATTATTTACGACCTCAATAACACCCCCGTCTACTAAAAAAGAGTTCTTTGAACCATTTTGATCATAGGTCAAATTCCCTTTCGCCAGAGTACTGACTAACGGAGCATGGTCATTGAGCAATTGAAATTCACCATTTTTCCCTGGGATGGTAACCGTAGTTACTTCTCCTTCAAAAACATTCTTATCTGGTGTTATAATCTCTAATATCATAGTGCTTAATTATTTGCTGCCTCAGCCAATAGTTTTTCTCCCTTAACCTTAGCGTCTTCTATTGTTCCTACCAAATTAAACGCAGATTCAGGCAAATGATCATAAAGACCATCCATAATTTCATTAAAACCACTGATGGTATCGTTAATGTCTACCAAAACTCCTTTCAGACCAGTAAACTGCTCTGCCACAAAGAATGGTTGGGACAAAAAACGCTGAACTCTTCTGGCTCTCGTTACTATTAACTTATCTTCTTCAGAAAGTTCTTCCAAACCAAGAATTGCAATAATATCCTGAAGTTCCTTATAGCGTTGTAGTGTATTTTTAACACGTTGAGCACAGTCATAATGGGCATCCCCTAAAATTTCAGCCGAAAGAATTCTTGACGAGGAGTCTAATGGGTCCACCGCTGGATAAATTCCAAGCTCAGCGATTTTACGACTTAATACCGTAGTGGCATCTAAGTGAGCAAATGTTGTTGCTGGGGCTGGATCTGTCAAGTCATCTGCAGGTACATAAACTGCTTGAACCGAGGTAATAGAACCACGCTTTGTAGAAGCAATACGCTCTTGCATTGCGCCCATTTCCGTAGCTAAAGTTGGCTGATAACCCACCGCTGATGGCATACGACCTAAAAGAGCAGAAACCTCAGAACCCGCTTGAGTAAATCGGAATATATTATCAATGAAGAAAAGGATATCACGTCCTTTACCTTCTCCATCTCCATCACGGAAATGCTCCGCAATAGTAAGTCCAGAAAGAGCTACTCTAGCACGTGCTCCAGGAGGTTCGTTCATTTGACCAAAGATAAATGTCGCCTGAGAATCTTTTAGAGCTTCTTTATCCACTTTACTTAAATCCCATCCACCGTTTTCCATGGACTCTTTGAATTCGTCACCGTATTTTACAATACCCGACTCAATCATCTCACGAAGTAAATCATTTCCTTCACGAGTACGCTCTCCCACTCCTGCAAATACAGAAAGTCCTGCGTAAGCTTTCGCAATATTATTTATAAGCTCCTGAATAAGGACCGTTTTACCAACCCCGGCACCACCAAACAAACCAATTTTCCCTCCTTTTACATAAGGAGCCAAAAGGTCCACCACTTTAATACCTGTAAAAAGTACCTCGGTGGATGTTGCTAAATCTTCAAACTTTGGAGCTTTGCGATGAATAGATAGTCCTTTAGTATTTACTTCGCCAAGACCATCAATGGCTTCCCCAACTACATTAAAAAGACGTCCTTTCACTTCCTCACCAGTAGGCATCATAATAGGAGAACCCAAGTGAGTTACCTCCATACCCCTCTGGAGGCCGTCTGTTGAGTCCATCGCGATGGCTCTGACTCTATCTTCGCCTAAATGCTGCTGGGTTTCTAAAACTACTTTCTGCCCATTAGGTTTTGTTACAGATAGTGCATCTAAAATTGGTGGGATTTGAGAGTCTTTCCCTTCGAAACTTACGTCTACTACAGGTCCAATGATTGATGAGATTCTTCCGATATTAGCCATGCCTAGATATTTTTTTTTCGTCTACTTTGAGATTTGAAGTGCAAAATTAAAAACTCCATAAGGGAAAACAAACTTAGAGCTTGATGTTTTTTGCATTTTTTTAAGAGAATCTTTCCAAAAAGAGCTAAAACATAGGAAAATTAAAGGAATTATATCTCTAATCTAGGCTGAAAAGAGCCCGCTTGTTTATATACTCCCATAAAAATACACCAACTACAATGCTAAATTCGATTGCCACCAAGACTAAATTTTCATTTACCGGGAAACTAGCATAAGCTTGGTACGAAAGGCCCACCGTAATAGTCCAGACTAACGGAAATCGATAATTGGAAAATAACGAAACTCCAAAAAGAATGATGATATACCAAGGATGAACGGTCGTACTACATAAAAGATATACAAATAGAATAAAAAGCGAGGACTCGACAAGCCCCTCCCGAGAAAATGACCTTTTTAAAATCAATATAAGACTAGAAACGGCTAATAGCGGACCGATAATGGCAATCAAATTATAGCCAAATAAAAAGAATCCAACCTCTCTAAGTAAATAATACAAGCCCGCATTAAACTCGAAACGATGAAAATATAAATCCAGAGAGTTAAGGACATTTAGGAAAATGTCTCGCTCAAGAAAAGGTAAAAAGAGAGCAATATTTATGACCCCCACCATAAATACAAATTTGAATCCCTTGACCCAGCCAAACTTAACCCAAATCAAAGGAAGAAGAATTAAAGGTATAAGTTTTACCGATACTGCCATTGCGAAAGAAATAGCAGAAACTGTTGTATAATTCCACTTTACATAGATGTAATATGTTAATAATAATAATGATAGCATTAATCCCTCGAAATGAAGGTTCCCTATAGTCTCCATAATTATGAAAGGATTGAAAGCGTAAAGAGTCACAATCTTATTCCTTTTCGTCTTCGAGTAATTATGATGTTCAGCAATTTTAAACAATAAATAAATATTGAGCATGCTGCCCAAAAAGAGTATGAATCGCATTGCAAATACACTCTGTATGATGGAGCCGTTTCCTATAAATACTCCTACAGCAAAGAAGTATTGTTTAAGCGGAGGGTATAGACTATAGTAGTTGGGCGAGTTCAATTTATTAAAAAGTCCCTCTAGCATAGGACCAGAATAATCTACTGGTAAAAAAAGGTAAGGATTTTGGCCTGAAAGACTTAAATATCCATCCCAGATGAATCTATAAACGTCATCTGAGAGGACCGGCAAATAAACAATAAATATTCCTCTTAATACTATGGCCCAAAACCAAACGCCTTCCGGTGTTGACTTCGATTTGATGACATCATAAAGATATAAAGCAAAAAGAAATGCCATAAGCCAAAAATAGAACCAGAAATCCCCTCTGTCCCGATGACTAAAAATCAAAAGGAAGTAAAACAAAGCGGAAAACAGTTTTAAAGCTATTGACATAAAAAAACCGTCATCGTTAAATGACGGTAATTTAGGGTTAAATAGGTAAATCAGAATATTATTTGCGTGCGAGCTTTGCTTCGATCGTCTGTTTTGTGTGCGGCACAGCCCTTAAGCGTTCAGCAGGGATTAGTTTACCCGTATCCATGCAAATGCCGTAAGTTCCATTTTTTATTCTTATCAGAGCCGCCTCTAATTGCGAAGCAAACCTTTTCAAGCGTCCTGAAGATTGACTCAGTCTTTCCTTTTCTCTCATATCCGCCCCATCCTCCAGCGTTTTACTTCCTACGGCTGTACTGTCTGTTCCGTTATCATCTTTCCGGCTCAGGGTATTACTTATAAAATCAATTTCACTATTGGTAGCGGCCAATTTACTATGGATGATAGCCTCAAACTCCGACAACTCCGTTCCCGTATAGAAGGTTTTTTCATTATTTGCAGCCATGTTCTCTATTTTTTTGGGTATTCAACTACTTTGTTCAATTGTAAAGTCGGCCGCAAATATATGTTCTAAAGGTTTTTAAATCACTAAAGAAATTAAAATAATTAATTATTGAGGAAAACTTTAATAACTTACATTCTAGCTTAAGTCCAAATATTAAACCGAACAATTACCTATATACAATAGCTAGAATATGCCAATATACATTTATACGATAGAATAAATTGCAAACAAAAACATTACTATATCCAGATAAGTTTCTCCTAATCCATGAAAAGGAAGGAGTGGCTCAGCCTTACAGCCAAACTTGAGTTAAACAAAAAAGACTCATCCGAGATAACGGACGAGTCTTGAATGCTAATAAGTTAAAATTAATTCTCTTTAGAAAGAATTTCTAGGTCAAAGGCCAAGGTACTGTAGGGTGGAACTCCGCTATTTCCAGCAGCTCCATATGCTCTGGCCCAAGGAATAATGATAGTACTTTGCTCACCTACACGCATATTAGCTACGCCGTCTTCAAAGCCTTCTATAACCCCTTTTGCTCCAAGAGTAACTAATATCTCTCCCTCATCAAATACCTTTTTATTTAGTAGATAGCCTTTATACTTAACCTTTACTTTATCACCTGGCAGTAAATTGCCGGTGGACGGCCTGTTCTCTGTTCTAATAATATGAACACCTATATCTGTAATTTCTGGTTCCCTGAGTCCGTTTCTTTTGATATAAAGGTCAATTAGACCAAATTCATTGTAGTGTTTAACCATTTCCATTTCTAGTACGGTTACCTCATATGGAAGTAAAGTCGTTCCCGGTGGAGGACTTGAACCGTAGGCCGCCGCCGCTGGTAAATAATAAATGCCTTTCTCCCCTTCGCCGAGCGAACTTACTGCGAATAAGAATCCTGTGTAGACTGAAGCCGCAATACTCGCATCAAAAAAGCTTGAATCTGCCACTGTTTGTTGAAAGATAATTTGCCCGCCTAGCGTTTTGAGAGTAAACGCTACATGCAAGGCTAAATCTGGTGTAGCGTATTTTGGGCTTTCTACTTCTTTCGTTTTTTTCCAGAAAATCCCTGTTGATGGACTTTCAATAAGGTCCAAATTATTGCTCTCATTATAAGCCTTAATTTGAGCTACATTCTCCGTAAATTTCGAAGCATCTTGGTTTTCAACAAAGTCCTTCGAACATGACGAAAGAACAATTATGAATGGAATAACAGCAATGAGTCTTTTCATTTTACTACAAACATTTTAAAGAATTTCAAAATCATAACGAGGACAGGAGCCGATTAGTTGCCTGCAATCATTCTCTATGTCTTGTTACCCCACCATAAACTTTGGAACTAATCACTAGGTCAAACCCAAACTATACCATTCACCAATCCAAAGATTCACCACTGGAATAGTCTTCTCATGAAAATTAATTTCAGAAACTTTTAGAAACTAAAAACATGAGTATAAACGCCCTTGAGCAATTTACGCTCTTACTTTCTCCCTATTGAGAACAGTTCAATGTCAAATACTAGTGGCGTGAATGGCGGAATTGTTGCACCTGCACCTCTTTCTCCATAGGCTAAACCGGAAGGAACAATGAAGGTAGTCGACTGGCCGACATTCATCGTTTGAAGAGCTTCATCCCAGCCTTTTATAACATAACCCAAGCCAACAGGAAATGTAAACGTCTTGTTTTGATCAAAAATATTCCCATTAAAAAACTTCCCAATATAGCTGACAGTTGCAGTATCGCCAGCAGCTACTACGCCTCCTGAACCTTCTTTGTCCGTTAGATAATACATACCATTCTCCATTTTAAGAGCCTCAGGATATTTCTCTTTCACAAATGCTGCTATTTCATCTGCCTCTCCAGTCCTTTTTGAGTTTAAAGATTCTTCATATTCTGCAATTGTCTTAGCACTTTTAACACTCACCAGAAACTTTAAATCTGAATGTTCTGGCACACCTGGAGGCAAAGGTTGTCCGATTCTACTAAAAATAGAATCCGCACTCACATAAACCGTAGCACTATCTCCCTCAGAAAGCTGAAAAATAGCGTTTTCGAAAGATCCTCGAAATTCACCCTTTCTAGCTGGTACTGTCATTGTTTTGCCTTCCTCCCACGTATTTCTGAAAACCGTATCCTGTTCTGTAGATATTTTCATATTCAGTTCCAGCATGTCCCCATCTTCTATTTGTTTTCCAGAACCCTCCTTATGCATTTGAATACGATCTCCTTCTTCTGATTCAGTGACCTTAAATTGGCTACAAGAAAGAAGCAGAGATAATGCGACTAGAGAAAGTACTTTGATGTTTATATTCATTTGTTTTTTTTGTTTAAAAAAATTTTTGTTAGGCCGGTTGAGCTAAAAGTTTTTCTTTGTAATCTGGTAGAAGATCTAGAAATTTAGAAACTGTGGCATCTAAAGGTTCTAAAGATCTTCCTCCAGAAGCATTTTTATGACCTCCACCACTAAAGTGTGCGTTAGCAAATTCAGAAACGGAAAAGTCATCTACAGACCTAAAAGACATCTTTACCATATCTTCTCTCTCCGTAAAAATAACTGACATCACAGCCCCTGAAATAGATAAGCCATAATTTACCAGACCCTCAGTGTCTCCTTGTTTGGAATTGAACCTATTGAGCTCCTCACGAGAAAAGAATAGATAAGCGACTCTGTACTCTTCTAAATAGATTAGTTTTTCATTTAAAGCGTAGCCCAAAAATCTGACCCTATCTAACGTATTTTGATCAAAGAGCTTTCTGTTAATACTATTTGGGTTAATCCCTTTGTCAATCAACTCGCCAGCAATTCTATGAACCTGCTTTGACGTACTATCAAACCTAAAAGACCCAGTGTCTGTCAAAATTCCCGTGTAAAGACAAGTAGCGACGTCTTTATTAACCAAAGAGGCAAAGCCTAAGAGCTCTATGAGTAAGTAAATCAGCTCACACGTCGCCGCTGCCTTCTCATTCCAAAAAACATAGTCTGCAAAGTCTTCTGGCCTTTGGTGATGATCTATCATCACTTTGGGTGCTTTTGACTCCTTTATCAGAGCTTCCATGTCTGCGAGGCGTCCTAAAGACGAAAAGTCCAAGCAAAAAATCAGGTCAGCTTCTGCCACATAATTTGCTGCAGCTAGCTTGTTTTCCTGGTAATTAAGGATCTTTTCTGTGCCCGGCATCCAACCAATATAGTCTGCATGACCACTCGGGCTAATAACTTGGACTTCGTGGTTGAGTTGGGTTAAAAGGGCTAAAAGGCCCAAGGAAGACCCAAATGCATCACCATCAGGGTTTGAATGTGCGGTCAAAACAATTTTTTTAGGACTTGAAAGCAAGTCTAAAAATTGTTGTTTCTTCTTCTTATCGTCTGTAAAGTATTGATTCATCTTTTGAAATTGGCTGCAAATGTACAAATGATAATTGTAAGTGTACAATAAAATTAGGCTGTGATAATTCCAAATTAAAGTACCTTTACGTGTAAACATTAAGAGAATAACAAGCTAATTATGATTACAAACAGAACTTTCACAATGATCAAGCCCAGTTCAGTGGCCGCTAATAATATTGGTGGAATTATTAAAATGATTGAATCTGCTGGTTTTAGAATTGTTTCAATGAAAAAAACCAAGCTAAGTACAGATCTTGCGGGAACATTTTATGCCATCCACAAGGAACGTCCATTTGACCAAGAACTATGTAAATTCATGTCATCGGGATCTATAATTCCTATGATTCTTGAAAAGGAAAATGCCGTGGCTGATTTTAGGTTATTAATAGGTGCGACAGACCCAGCTGAAGCAGCAGAGGGTACAATCCGCAAGAAATACGCTAAATCAAAAGGCGAAAACGCTATTCATGGTTCGGACTCAGATGAGAATGCCATCATTGAAGGGTCATTTTTCTTTTCAGAACTGGAACAATATTAAAAAATATGCCTAGAATTTTAGCCATCGATTACGGCGGAAAAAGAAGTGGGTTGGCAGTCACCGATCCGCTTCAAATTATTGCAACGGCTTTAGAAACCG
Source organism: Algoriphagus sp. (assembly GCA_051269965.1). Classification (GTDB taxonomy): domain Bacteria; phylum Bacteroidota; class Bacteroidia; order Cytophagales; family Spirosomataceae; genus Arcticibacterium. The sequence continues at coordinate 9,785 of JBNMFK010000136.1, forward strand.
TCCCAACAAAAAGTTTATTGGCCTACCTGAAGGTATATTTGGAAAAGGAAGAGGTAGACTGTTTTGTTGTGGGGGCCCCCACTAATCTAGATGGCTCTGACACAGATGCAACAGCCATGGTAAAAGCTTTTTCATTGACGCTTCAAGAAACCTTTCCCAATAAAAAAATCCACTTTATCGACGAACGATTCACTTCCAAAA
>JBNMFK010000137.1:0-9855 GCA_051269965.1 Algoriphagus sp.
TTGTCCAGCCCTTACGAGTTTAGGAAGATAGGTATCCAGCGAATGGTGGGGAAATCCCGCCAGTTCCTGATTTGCCCCTCCGTTATTTCTCTTAGTGAGGACGATACCAAGGATTTTGGAAGCCTTGATCGCATCTTGTCCAAAAGTCTCATAAAAATCACCAACTCTAAACAGTAATAAAGCACCCGGGTATTTTACCTTTATTTGATTATACTGCTTATTTAAAGGAGTCTCTTTTGGTTTGTTGCTTTTAGACATTCGGGCTTTACGAAAACGTTTTTTATAGATTCACAAGGTCTTCAAAAATAGCGAAATTTGGTGGATAATTTCCTGAGTTTTGATTCTTCTAGAAATAGGTCATTTGGCCTTTAACAAAAAAAGAGGACACTTTTTAGTATCCTCTTCTTAGCATAAGTTTTGTTCTTTTAAAGTCTTATAATATTAGCTCCAATAGCGTTTAGACGTGAATCAATGTTTTGGTAGCCTCTATCTATTTGTTCAATATTATCAATAATACTTACGCCGTCTGCAGATAAGGCGGCTATCAAAAGGGCAACACCCGCCCTGATATCTGGCGAAGTCATTCTAATACCCTTCAAGTTCTGGCTTCTATTAAGGCCGACTACCGTGGCTCTGTGTGGGTCACATAATATTATTTGACCACCCATATCAATTAATTTATCTACAAAAAACAACCTGCTCTCAAACATCTTTTGGTGTACAAGGAGCGTACCTTTTGACTGAATTGCAATGACTAGAATTATAGAAATTAGGTCTGGCGTAAATCCAGGCCAAGGGGCATCATATATGGTCAATATAGAACCGTCTATTAATGTATTTATCTCGTAATTATCTTGAGCAGGAATATAAATGTCATCTCCTCTAAATTCCATTAGAATGCCCAACTTCTTAAAAGTGTCAGGAATAATTCCGAGTTCTTTTATCTGGCAGTTTTTTATGGTAATCTCAGATTGTGTCATAGCAGCCAGGCCAATAAAACTACCAATTTCAATCATGTCTGGAAGTATAGTGTGTTCACAGCCTCCCATTTCTTCTACACCCTCTATAGTAAGCAAATTGGAACCTACACCAGAAATTTTACCACCCATACTGTTCAGCATTTTACATAGCTGCTGTAAATATGGCTCGCAGGCGGCATTATAGATGGTCGTTGTTCCTTTAGTCATTACTGCGGCCATCACTACATTGGCAGTACCTGTCACAGATATTTCATCCATCCAGACATAACCACCTTTCATGCCGCTACCGTCTACCGTGTAAAAAGCATCATTGGCTGCATATGTGAAGGTGGCTCCTAATTTCTGAAAACCTACAAAATGCGTATCTAGAGGCCTTCTGCCTATTTTATCCCCACCTGGTCTAGGTGCTTTCCCTTGCGAAAAACGTCCTAGCATGGGGCCGAGCAACATAATGGAACCCCTTAAAGAAGAAGCTTTTTCCTTGTAACTACTTGTCTCGAAGTACTCGAAGTTGACTTCAGAGGCTTCAAATTTAAATGAACCCTCTCCTAATTTGGTTCTGTTTACACCCATGTCTTCCAGCAGTTCCATGAGTTTATTGACGTCAATGATATTAGGGATATTATGGATAGATACAGCTTCTTTCGTCAAAATAACTGCACACAAGATTTGAAGAGCCTCATTTTTAGCTCCTTGAGGCGTTAATTCGCCTTTAAGTTTATGACCACCGGAAATTTTAAATGATGACATGTTTGTTAGGGAAGTGTTTAGTGCTTGACAGCAATCTATGAATCAAAATCTGACTTAATATCTTCTTTTTGGTTTGCCATATTTACCCTTATTTTTACTATTTTTATTATATCGTTTTCCGCCGCTAGAGCTATTTCCACCATTTTGATTTTTGCGGAATGTCTGAGCATTATTAAACCTATTAGGTACTCTCGCACCATCTTTAGGGCTCGCATCTGGCACTAATCCATCTTCCCTAATGGCGTCTACTTCAGCCTGCAGCTTAGAATCAGAAATTTGTAAAATTTGCTGCAATACTCTTTCTGTTTGAATGGTGTCTTTATTCCATGCGAGGAAAAAACTTTGCATCAATTTAACCAAATAAGAAACAAATGCCTTACGCTCATCAAAAGACTTGGTACCAACAGCTTTCAGAACTAATAGCTCTATATTTCTACCGTAATACTTGTGCTTCAGGTTGGTCTGACTGTAGGGCATTTTTTGTGGCCTCTTACCAAGGATCTCTTTTGGTGGTGGGGGGTAAGGGCTATCCACATCTAGGTTAAAGTCGGCCATGATATACATATCATCCCATAGCTTTTTAGAGTAGTCAATTCCATCTCTCATCTGAGGATGGATTTGACGCATTAACTCCACGAGAATATGTGCGTGCTTTGTACGTTTTTCCTTGTCTGGAACGGAAATAACATGTTCCACCAGCTTTTGGACGTTGCTACCGTATTCTTTCATACTTTGCTTTTGGAAGTTGGTCGTTTACTCGTAACGATAAAAGATGAAGCGAGATTTTGCCTCTGAATGTCATAAGCAAATGTAGCAAAAAATACATTGAACCATACTTTTTAGACTAAATTTAGGTCGAATTTAAAACATGTAAATGTTACGAAAGCTTTCTATTGTATTTGTAAGTTCGGTTTTGTTTTCTACGTGTACTAAAACTACTTTACCCCTTAAAATAGATGTAAATGTAGAAGGACCCATTATTATATCCGAGAATACAGAGGTTCCTAAAAGAGAATTTAGGGGAGCTTGGGTGGCTTCCATTGCTAATATTGATTGGCCTAGTCAAAAAGGGCTTTCCTCTGTGGAGCAGAAAAAGGAATATGACGCTATTGTGAAACATCATAAATCTCTGGGGATAAATGCCTTATTGGTGCAAGTTAGGGCTGCCTCTGATGCGTTTTACATTAAAAGTAAGGAGCCGTGGTCTGAATGGCTTATGGGTGAGCAGGGGAAGGCTCCTGAGCCCCTTTACGATCCTATGGTATATATGATAAAGAAGACGCATGAAAATGGTTTAGAATTTCATGCATGGCTGAATTTGAATAGAGGAAAGCATAGGTTAGCCAGCTCGATAACGAAAGATCATTTGATTTATAGAAAGCCAGAATGGTTTTTATCTTATGGAGATTATGAACTATATGACTTTGGACTGCCAGAGGTAAGGCAATACATCTTGGATATGGTGATGAACATTGTTCGAGAATATGATGTGGATGGGGTTCATTTTGATGATTATTTTTATCCATATAAGGTCAATGAGCTTGTATTGAATGATGAATCAACATTTGAAAAGTATGGTGGTCAGTTCTCAAACATTGAAGACTGGCGAAGGAATAACATTGATATAATTATCAAAAGTATCTCAGAAGCTATAAAAAAAGAAAAGTCATGGGTGAGCTATGGTATAAGTCCCTTTGGTGTTTGGCGGAATAAGAGTGAAGATTCGGAGGGTTCAGAAACTAGAGGTGGACAGCCGTCATATGATTTCCTTTTTGCGGACACTAGGAAGTGGGCTCAAGAGGGTTGGATAGACTATATTGCCCCACAAATTTACTTTCCATTTGAGCATAAATTAGTGCCCTATGGAACGCTAACAGATTGGTGGGCTACCAACCATGGCAAGGCTAATTTGTATATTGGCCATGGAGTTTATAGAGTGGATGAATACGCTAGCTCTTCGGCCTGGGCAGACCCTAATCAAATTGCAAGGCAGCTAGATTATAACAGATATACTTCGGAAGTTTCTGGGAGCATTTTTTACAATACCAATAGCCTAATAAGGAACAATTTGGGCATGCGTGACAGTATAAAAGTTAGGTATGAATATCCTGCTCTGCCACCAATAGTGAAAGGTAATTTAAATACTGTGCCGAAGCCTGAAAAGTTTGAAGTAAAGAACGCAGTGAACGGAACATTATTGACATGGGCCAGTGGCCTAGATGAAGTTGTGTTATACAGATTTAAAAAAGGGGAGGAATTAAATGTTGGTGATCCGAAGCATATTATTTTCATGGGTAAATCTCAGAATTTTTTAGATAAAAATGTTGGGGCTTATGTTTATCTCTTATCTAGGCTAAATAGGTGGAATCAGGAGAGTGACTATTTGCTAAACGAAAATTAATTACGAAGCAGTTATCAATCGATTTGATAGAAACCTTTCAAAGGTATTTTGATGCCTTAGATGCAGTCTCTGAGGAAGAATTTATACATAAAGAGTCTGATGAGATTTGGTCTTTGGCTCAGATGATGGAACACGTCCATGGTTCTGGGTATACGTTCTTTTTGGAGAATGTGAATGGCTGTTTAGAACAAATAAAGGGTCAAATAGGAGGAGGGTTAACAGATGCTGGTAGCTATATTATGCACAAGAATGGCTTTCCGGTAGCTAGCAAATACAAACATCCAAAGCAAGCTTCATCAGAGCTTATTGGCAGACAAATCGCTGATTATAAAAAAGAATGCCTGCCTTATTAGAAGCTTTGCTTGTCACAATCCCAGAGATAGAAAAAGATGCTGGAGAATATAAAACACAGCACTTTGTTTTTGGAATGATGAACGCAGAGCAATGGCTCAGGAATACTGAATTTCACATTCGCCATCACACCGTTCAAATGAACGAATTGAGAGCATATTTCTTAGCAGCTCAGATTTCTTAATGCATTTTGGCCCTTCTAGTTAAAAATGCGGACATGATTTGGTCAAAACCTTGATGTATATCTGCTTCAATGAAATCAATTTTATATTGACCACATTTCAGTCTTAATTCCTTATAGAAGTCTTTAACGGCACTTTGATAGTGTTCTTTTATTTGAGACGGCTGTGCTCTTACTTTTTCTCCGGTTTCTATATCAATGAATTCATAAGGTCTTTCATCGAAGTCAAATTCTCTTTCCGTTTTGTGGTCTGTCACATGAAAAAGTAAGACTTCATGTTTATTATGCTTGAGGTGTTGCAGTGCAGAAAATGTTTTGTTTAGGTCGTCCATGTTTTCAAACATGTCACTAAAAATAACCACCAATGAGCGTTTTTGAATTCTATCGGCAATGTGGTGAAGTGTTTCTATCACAGAAGTACCCTTCTTGGGTTTATCCTGATTCATTATTTTCTCTAATTCTAAAAAGATTTGATGAATATGACCAGGTGTTGATTTCACAGGAGTTTGGACTTCAATCTCATCTGCAAAGGCCGTTAGACTGACAGCATCTCTTTGCTTCTTCATGAGATGAGCCAACGTAGCAGCGGCTAAGCAGCTAAAAGTAAGTTTGCCGTTTGTCTTGGCAGGGTAGTACATTGAAGATGACGTATCCACTAAGAGATGGCATCTTAGGTTAGTTTCTTCTTCGTACCTTTTTACAAAAAGTCTGTCTGTTTTGCTAAAAACTTTCCAATCTATATGTCTAGTACTCTCTCCTGTATTATAAAGTCTATGCTCTGCAAACTCTACCGAAAAGCCATGAAAAGGTGATTTGTGAAGACCAGTAATAAATCCTTCCACCATTTGACGAGCTAACAACTCAATACTTCCGTACTCTCTTACCTTTCCTAAATCTAACCGCTTCATTTATTTTACTTTATTTTCAAATACGCCCTCTAAGAAATGAGAAAACGGACGAGTATTTTGGATATAGACATGTCCATTAGTGCCTATTACAGTGACTTCGATATCTACAACACCGTCATTTACCATACCCAAAGCTTCAGCCGCTCCTCGAGAAACATCAATAATTCTTCCGGGAATAAAAGGTCCTCTATCATTTACTCTAAGGATTACTTTAGTATCTTTTTTAGGATATCTAACCTCTAACATAGTATTAAAAGGAAGATCTTTGGATGCACATGTCATGGCATATTTGTCCATTATTTCACCATTTGCCGTTAACCGACCATGAAACCCCCGTCCGTAAAAAGACGCTTTCCCAATTAACGCAGCACCTAAAAGAGGGTTTTCCATCCATTTTTGGCTGTTGGAAGAAAAAGACAAAGGCACCAATAAAAACAAGTATAAAAAACGCATAGGCTTGTAAAATCTTATGCAATTTAGCGAATAGATTTAGTACAAATCATATTAAAAAAGCTAATATTACTTAACCGACAATCCATTAATATGGGATATGAAATTAAGGAGATTTAAATCTGAAGGGCAATTGAGTAAAACTTATAGCAGGTTTTTTTGGGTATAATAAAGAAAAAAGTACTTTTGACCACAGTTTTAACCCTATAAACGATACCCCAAGTGCAGAACGACGAGAAGGAAATGATTTACTCCAAACGAGTGCGTGCCGGGAAACGCACCTATTTTTTTGACGTTAGGACTACTAAGGCCAATGACTATTATTTAACGGTAACTGAAAGTAGGAGACAGCAAAGAGACGGAGAATTTTACTATGAAAAGAGCAAACTGTTTATCTATAAAGAAGACTTTAACAAGTTTGCTGGTGCCATGCAGGAGACCATAGACCATATTAAGTCCGAATTGCTTCCTAATTTTGACTTTGAGCAGTTCGACCGCAACGAAGACTATGAACTCAAACCTAGTGCTGCTTCTGAAGCTCCGAAGCCTAAGGTAGATGAAGAGCCTAGCAAGGAAGGTAATGATGACTATGCTAGCTCAAATCTTAAATGGGATTAGACTTTTAGGGTCACCATTTCTCCAGATAATACTATTAAAAGTCCCTTTTTAGGCTTCGCTGCATATTGAAGCATAGCTAATGCTACTTTCTCTACATGTATAGCTTTGAAATCAGAAGGTGTTAAGAAATCTAGCCAAGACATCACTGTCTGGCCAATTTCTTCGCCAAGTCTACGCTCTTTTCTTTCTCCTAAAAGCATAGAAGGTCTAAAAAATCCAAGGTGCTTAAAACCTATTTTTTGCAAGTCGTTTTCGACTTCGCCTTTTACTTTGTTGTAAAAAATAGAGGAACCAGCATTTGCCCCCATTGCAGTTACGATACTGTACATCTCAGCCCCATTTTTATATAATTGTCTAGCAATGTCTAATGGGAATAGTTCATCTACCTCACGGAATGCCTCTTTGGAACCTGCTTTTTTTATGGTAGTTCCGAGGGTACAAAAGACGTGGTCTGCTTTAATTTTTGACAAGTCAAGGTTATTATAGTCTACTATTTCCTGCATTAATTTATCATGTTCAAGGTTTGTTTTTCTCCTAACTAGGATAATAACCTTGTCGTAAAGTGAACTAGCAAGTAGGTACTTGACCAATTCTTGGCCAATAAGGCCTGAGGCACCAGCGATAAGGGCTGTTTTTTTAATCATAGTAAATCAGTGTTTAGCTCTTAACCTCAAGTACATCAGAAAAGTGCCTTTTAATACTTTGATTTTATCAAAATAAAGTGGTTTAAGTGAATTTAAAGGAGGTTTTTTGTCCCATTTTCTCTATATATTTGTACTAAGATTACTCGCCATAAAAGAAGACATTTGACACGAAACGCAATTCGGCTCATCATTATAATTGGTTCTTTGGCCATTGCAGCCATCATCGGAATTCAAATATTTTGGGTGAAGAGAGCTTATGATTTAGAAAACAATAAGTTTCGCCAATCTACGGTGTCGGCTCTTAATGAGGTGGCTAATCATATTTCGCGAATTTATGATTTAACAGAAATAGAAGCACCCGTAGAGCAGCTAGAAGAAGATTATTATGTGGTTAATCTTAGAACTCCTCTTGATGCCGAAGTTTTAGAGCATTACCTACGGCAAGAGTTTAAAAGGCATGATTTGAATACTAGTTTTGAGTATGGTATTTATAACTGCGATACAGACGAAATACGTTTTGGAGGAAGAGTAGGAGCAAATTTTGATATCAGCAAGGACGAACTATCAATACTTCCTAAGACAGATAAATTTCTCAACTATTTTGGAGTAAGGTTTCCATCAAAAGGAAGTTTCCTTTTTCAAAACTTAGACTTTTGGGTGCTTTCCTCCATCATTACGCTTCTCATAACGGGTTTCTTTGTGTATGCCATGTTTGTGATTTTGAGGCAAAAGAAATTAAGTGAAGTACAGCGAGATTTTGTAAATAACATGACGCATGAGTTTCAGACTCCCATTTCAACCATACGGGTAGCCATTGATGTACTGAGTCAAAATAAGATATTGGGACAGCCAGAGAGGTACAAGAAATACATTCAAATCATAAAGCATGAAAATCTTCGACTTAAAAATCAAGTGGAAGCCGTACTCACAACGGCTAAAGTAGGAAGAGGTAAACTTGAGCTTGATATCCAGCTTCAGGAACTACATGCTCTTATTACTGAAGTATTAGAAGGAACTAGACTGGAAATAGGAGAAGGATTAGAATTGAAACTTGACGCTATTCGCACATCCTTTTATGCAGACAAGGTCCATTTGGTAAGTGTGATTCGCAATTTGGTAGAAAACGCCGTTAAGTATTCAAAAAAACCAGTGGATATCTCGGTGCTTACTTACAATAACGAGCAGGGAGTGGTTCTGGAAGTAAGGGATAAGGGAATAGGCATTCCTAAGGAATACTTAAGCAACATATTTAATAAATTTTATAGAGTACCTACGGGTAATTTACATAATGTCAAAGGTTTTGGCCTTGGGCTTAATTATGTTCAACAGATTGTGAGGGCTCATAAATGGAAAATTGACGTGGAGAGCGAATACGGTTCAGGTACTACTTTTTCTATTCAAATTCCTCAGGAATAAAGTGTTAAAGGCATGGCAAAAATATTATACGTAGAGGACGACGAAAATCTTAGTTTCGTGATAAAGGATAGCCTTCAAGAGGAAGGATTTGAAATTTTTCATTATGCTGATGGCAAGGAGGCCTATAAAAATTTCAAAAAAGAAAAGTTTGACCTTTGTCTTTTAGATGTGATGCTACCTGAACTGGATGGTTTTTCTTTAGCGGAAAAAATCCGGGAACAGAATGACCAAATACCTATCATTTTCCTAACCGCTAAAGTTTTACAGGAAGATAAAATTGAAGGTCTAAAAATCGGTGGAGATGATTATATCATAAAGCCTTTTAGTATTGAAGAGCTTACACTTAGGATTAGGGTGTTTTTAAAGCGTAGTTCTGTTTCAGATGCCGAGGAAGAACAAAATGAGTTTGTAATAGGCAAATATGAATTCAGTTTTTTGCAATTGACTTTAGATTCAGAAGATGGGCTTCAAAAGCTAACACATAGGGAAGCAGAGGTATTAAAATACTTATGTGAAAGAAAAAACTCTGTAATTAAAAGAGAAGAGATTTTAACTCAAATCTGGGGACGAGATGATTATTTCTTGGGTAGAAGTTTAGACGTTTTTATTACACGTCTAAGGAAAATGATGGCTCCTGATGGGAGCCTAAAAATTGAAAATGTACATGGGGTGGGTTTTAGATTTGTCACTTCATAGACAACAAAAGACTTACAGGGTATAAAAGATCCTCGAATGATTTTCATCTGAAGATCCTTTAAGGCCAATGTGCTGTGTTTTAATAAGCCCTTTAGGTCTTACCAATCTACTCCTTTCGAAGTCTTGAAGGCTTCACGGTATAGTGGTAATTCTTACTCATAAGTATGAACTGTCATTGTATCACTCTTTAAAAGACTAATGTCACTTGTCTAGTCTTCTTCACGATAGTATCATTACGTACCAAAATGTTTGGTTCACCAGATTTTATTGGGAATAAGTTAAGAAAAAGCGGTGATTTGTTTTAGAGAAAACAGCTTATTACCTCTTTACCTTACCGAAGGTCTTTTGGAACAATTCGATTTGTCTTAACATGTTTAGCTTCTGTAAGCTTGGCACAAAAGAAGATGGTTTTGTTATTCATCTAGTGGAGAAGAATATTTTACCCAGTCGCTATTCACTT
>JBNMFK010000138.1:0-9836 GCA_051269965.1 Algoriphagus sp.
TTGAAGTAGACACAGCATGGGTATCTTGAATTAAAAAAGTTCCCGATTTGCCTGTCGCTATAATCCTATCTAAAAAAGCCACAAAATTATCTACCCCCACCATACTTCTCTTGTTATCTATATTACAAAGAGGAATGTATTTTCTCTTTTCAACCAACTTGATTAGTCTACCCATGTTACCCTTCACACCTTTACCGTAAATAAGTGGTGGACGAACAATAGAAATCTTGAAATTATTGGATTCCAAATTTTTAATAGCTTCCTCGGCCATTAGCTTACTCCTACCATAAGCATCATTTGGTTTACATTTTGTATCCAAGGAGATAAATTCATATTCATCTCCATATACTTTGATTGTACTGACAAACAGAAAGTGGCTCACTCCAGCTAATTTTGCAGCTTGTGCCAATTCCGTAGTTAGCTTACAGTTGACATCATAGTAAAGGGAGTCATCCGTTTTCACCATTCGATGAGCAATTCCAGCCAAATGAAGAATTACATTAATGCCTGATAAATCTAAATCTTGAACAGACATGTTCTGGAGTGAAACGGTCTTAATAGAATATCTATCCTTACTATCAACACAAAAGCGCTGCCCTACAAATCCAGATGCGCCTGTTACAAGAACTGTTATCATTTATCAGGTTTAATTTTGTGAGTAATGGTAATTATACTATCGCCCATCTTTTCCATTATATTCTTACGACTAAAAATAGATATAAATTCCGATCGTATTTGATTTTTAAACTCAAAGGATTTAATCTTCGACACAAAATCTTCAACATCTCCAGGAGCAAAGAGAATATAATTTTCTAAATTTTCTTGAATAAAATGATTTGAAAACCCAGCAACACCTGCAATTATGGGTTTATCATAGGCTCCGTATTCAAATATCTTTGATGGAAGCACTTTTTCAAAAGCTTTAAAATCATTTAAATGCAAAAAAAGAAAGTCCGACTTCATATAAAAGTCCTTTAGCACAGCTCTGCTTACAGGATCAACGAGTTCAATATTGGTGCTTCCTGATTTTTCTATTTGCTCTACTAGTCTGCCTTTGGTTCCCCCGTCTCCAATTATCACAAACTTGTAATTTTCACCCAGCGCCTTAGCCGCTTGAGGTATAATTTTATGTAAACCCTGCCCCTCCCCAATATTACCAGCATAGGTTATGATAAATTGATCGCTTGTCCTTTCTGGTGAATTAGGAAGGCTTAAGAATTCATCATCAATTCCATTAGTAAAGAATGAGTACGAAGGGTTTTTAAATTTTTTAAAATACCCCTCAAAACCACCCGAGACAAGGTTAATATGGGTCGCGTTTTTAAAGGTATATTTTTCAATTTTTCTGAGAATAGGCAAACTGAGCGTTTTCAATATTTTGCTCTTGAGCACCTCATTCATTGTATCGGTAAAAATATCTCTTATGTCAAGATAGAGGTTGGCTTTATGTTTGTTCGCAAGATACTTCCCTAAAAAGGCCGTAAATAGACGAGAGGAGGACGCAAAAACCAAATCATAATCATTTCCTTTAGTCAACCTTAGTGCATTAAAGAAAAATGTTTTGAACGAATTAATCTGATCCAAAAACCCACTTTGATGATCTGGAATAGGAATTCGTTGAATAAATAGCTTGTCTATTCGCTCAACCTCAAGGGCGTCTTCCTTGAAAGACTTATAACGATTTGGCATGGTGGTAATCACATGGACCTCATCTCCTTCTTTGAGTTTTCTATTTAACTCGTAAGCCAGGGGTGTATTTCTAAATGAGCCGGCACAAAGGTCTGGTTCAAAATAAAAGGTTAAATAAAGTATCTTCATAATTTATTCAAGCACTCTATTATCCTTTCTGCAGTTTTTCCATCCCATAATTTTGGAATCTCACCCTTCTTCCAACTCCCTGAAAATAACTTAGTCATAGCTGGCCCTATTGATTTTGGATTAGTTCCTAAAAGCTCATTAGTTCCTAGTTCACAAGTCTCTGGCCTTTCCGTATTATCCCTGAGGGTCATGCACGGAACACCCATCACAGTTGTCTCTTCCGTTATACCCCCTGAATCGGTAATCACGGCCTTTGCTCGCTCCACTAAGAAGTTAAATTCCAAATAAGGAAGTGGCTCGATCAAGTGTAAATTATCGTGAGTGATCCCTAGGTTTTCGAATACTTTAGCGGTTCTTGGATGAATTGGAAAAACAAGTGGCACCCCCCGAGAATGATCTAGAATCTCTTGTATTAGACCTTTCAATTTATGTTCCTCATCAACATTTGCAGGTCTATGCAAAGTCATCACAATGTAGCCTGAATCATTAAGTTTTAGCCCATCCCAAACCTCGGGCTTAATAAAACGCAACCTATTTTTAAGCAATGTGTCAATCATTGTATTACCCACGAAGAAAATTCTGTCGTCTTCAACGCCAGCTTTTTTCAAATTACTATTCGCTCGTTCAGAAGTAGTAAAAAAGTAGTCCGTTATACTATCGGTAACCATTCTATTGATCTCTTCGGGCATCGAAAGATCAAAAGAACGAATACCGGCCTCTACGTGAGCCACCCTTATGTTTAATTTTTTCGCTGCAATCGAACAGGCCATAGTAGAGGTTACATCGCCAACTACCAAGGTTAAATCACAAGGCTTTTCTAATAGAAGAGCCTCATATCTGACCATGATTTTAGCGGTTTGCTCCGCTTGTGTTCCGGAACCTGACTCTAAATTCACATCGGGATGAGGAATGTTAAGTTGCTCAAAAAAGTCACCTGACATCTTCTTATCGTAATGCTGTCCAGTGTGGACTAGTCTATATTTCAGCTTTGAACCATTATCTTCAGCTTTTTGAATCGCGTGAATTATTGGTGCAATTTTCATGAAATTAGGGCGAGCCCCAGCAATAATATCAATCAGCATATCGAATTTCTATTTGGTTTGTTCCACTTGGTTTCAGTACTAATTTTTTCGCTTCTCTCAAACGATTAAAACCACTGGCATATTCGTAACTCTCAAGTGCAAAGGAACGAAAGCCCTCTAACTTAATCCTTATATTATCTGCAAAAATATCATTTCCTGAAATTTTCAATTGAACGTCTGGGTGGAAATGCAAAGAAGAGACTGTATCATCCATCAATGAACTGCTTCCTGCTAAAATATCTTGAATATAAATAGTGCTTTGAGTAACTCTGAATTTTCGTTTAACACTTAGCCCTTTTTTCTCATACCCAGTATGTTGCGCGTCAATTTCAGAAGCAGATTCATTCAGCAAACGAACCTTAGCCCTCTTTGCAACTCTAAAGCCTCCCCATACTTCAGAGGAATTGGTGTTATTTAAAGAAACACAGTTATGAGAAATAGTTGACCTTTCTAATTGTCTTCTTTGGTTCTTCTCGTAAGTAGAAATACCGACATCAACAATAAATGGTTTCCCATTAAGGTTCAGCACAAAGCTTAACTCATCCGCATGCGCATGGCCTGGTTGATAAGCAGGGGTAATCGCCCCTACATCTACAATGAGCTCTATATTCTGATTTGAAAACTTCCTATACCCGGAGTCTGAAAGGGATATATCTTTTCCCCAGTCAACACTCAATAGTTTTGCATAATCTAACAAGTCTTGGGTTGTAGGGGCGATTCCATTCGTGGCGTCTTTTAAGTAGGGAATTTCTCCATTTCTAAAAGTCATGTTATCCACCCATGACAGCATTGATCGAGCAACATCCTTGAGCTCTTCCAGCAATTCTTTAGACTGCCAAGTATTATTTTGGACCAGATTGATAGTGTCGAGTAATCTAAAAAGCAAAATCTGGTGATACATTGGAGACCTCTCATAGTGCGCTCCATCTAAAAGAATTTGCTCACTCAGTTGTGCCATTAAAAGCTTCTTAGCTTTACTATAAAAGCTATCGTTCTCAAAATAATAGGCCCCAAAAAACAATGAAAACGCATTTTCCAGTAAATGATTTGCCAAAATATGATACTCTAAATTTGATTCTAGAATTTTAAATTGCTTATAAAGACATTGATCTATCTCATCCTCTTGAATGTTATTAATTGATAGAAACTTTATCCAATTAATTCCTCTTAAAGAGATAGGATAAGGCTCTAGCCCACCTTTTAAGCTATCATAGTTGTGACAGTAATCTTCTACGAGCTTTTTACCAGAATCAGAACCGGTCTTCGGATCGAAAAGAAAATCGAAATAATTTAAATTGTAGTTCCAAAGTTTGCCTTTCCCGTCATAATTCCAATCCATCTTTCCGATGAATTCGTGAGGTAGATTAAGGAAAGAAAATCTCAAATCTTTCTCAGTCAACCATTCAATACTGGTCTCCTCAGGACTAAAAGCAAAGTCTGCAAGCACAAGCCGATCCTGAATTGGTTGATAACCCTGAAGGTTACCAAAAGAAATAGGGTCAAAGACCCTATTTCTAACCTTATAATATATTTGATAAAAAACCTGTATTCGTTTTAAGTGGATAACAGTGTTAATCATCAATTTCAGTCTAATCCACATCTACCCAAGCTCCCATTTTTAAACTTTCTACTGCCAAAATACTGGCCTTACTCACATTAATAACTTCATTAACCGGGATAATAGGATCACCTCCATTTTTAGCAAATTCGCTTAAGCGTCTAAACTGTTCTACATGACCCTTATCTTGCTTGGTTTTTAGTTTACCAAAGCCTTTGGCTCCAAAGCCTTCAGTTATCCTAAAATTATCACAAACAAAAGTTCTTTCTTGAGAGTAGACTTCTATTCGTTCCTTTGAATATGATTTAGACCCATTTGCAAAATAATTAATGGTTCCATTTGAGCCATTTTCAAACCTTAAAAGAATAGAAGCATTATCCGTATTTTCTTCTGGGTTTTTACCCATAGCATTCATACAAACTGAAACTACTTGGCTACCAGTCAAGTAAACTAAAAGGTCTATATAATGACATGCTTCACCAATGATTCTACCTCCACCAACTTCCATGTCATTGATCCAAACATCTTTCGGAATGAAACCGGCATTCATAGTAGCACATACGTTAATGGGGCCACTTGCTTCTCCTAGTGCTTTCTTTATTTTCTCCATATGTGGAGAAAACCTTCGGTTGAAGCCAACCACTACCGACTTCTCCGACTTTTCTGCCTGAGCAATAATCTCATCAACCTCAGTAAGCTTTAAAGCCAATGGTTTTTCAACGAAGACATGCTTCCCAGCTTCTAAACAAGCCAATGCCATAGAAGCATGAAGGTTATGCCGTGTTGTAATCAGCACCAACTTAACCTCATCATCCGCTAATATTTCTTTATAATCACTAGTTGCGAAATTGACTCCGAACTTGTTCGCTAGTGTCTTAGCACTTAAGCCACCAGAGCTAGCAATGTATTTAACAGGGGTGTCGTTTTTCTTTAAAGCAGGTAAAATCATGGCATTGGTAAAATTGCCAGCCCCAACGATTCCTAATGCTCCACCTTTTCCTTTTCCAGCCCCTACTTCTACTTTCCTTATAGGGGTCTCTTCTTCATTACTATAAACCAGAATTGAGGCCACGGATTTAGAGGTACCTATATTTCCGTAAATTTTATCAAACTCAGCAAGTGGTATTTCTTCGGTAATTAGAGGTTTTACATCCAGTTTTCCGTTAGCCATTGCACCCAAAACCGTTTGAAAGTTTCTCTTTTCGGTCCAACGAACAAATGGAAGCGGGTAATCTTGTCCTTTTTGTTCATAGTCGTCATCATAACGACCAGGCCCATAGGAGCAAGAAACTTGGAAAGTAAGCTCCTTTTCGTAAAAATCAGCTCTTGAAATATCTAGCCCAATTACACCAACAAGTACAATACGACCCCGTTTTCTGCTCATTTTAGCCGAATTAGAAATAATGTCGTTCGTCTTATTTGAAGCAGTAATAATCACTCCATCGGCACCGACTCCATTGGTATGCTCTTCAACTATTTTCACCTGATCAGCTCCAGCACTGAGGTTAATGGCTTTTATACCTTTAGCCGTAGCAATATCTACTTTGGTTTGATCGTAGTCAAAACCAATCACATCGCAGCCATTGGCTACCAATAACTCAGCTGTGATTAAGCCTATCAAACCAAGACCAATAACCACTACAGTTTCGCCCATTGTTGGATTCAGAAGGCGAATGCCCTGAAGACCAATAGCCCCAATAATAGTAAATGAAGCCTCGCTGTAGGATACATTGTCAGGAATTCTGGCAACAAGGTTTTCAGGAATACAAACATATTCAGCATGATTGCCATTTGAAGCTACCCTATCGCCAACTTTGAATTCTTTAACCCCTTTACCTACAGCTAAAACCTCACCCACGTTGCAATAACCCATAGGTAGCGGCTGATTAAGCTTGCTAAATACAGCCTCTAAGGTTGGCATCAAACCATCTGTCTTAATTTTATCAAGCACCATCTTAACCTTGTCTGGTTGCTGACGTGCTTTAGATACTAAATTAGATTTGCCAAATTCAACAAGCATTCTTTCTGTACCCAACGAAACTAAACTCCGTTGTGTCTTAATAAGAACAGCCCCAGTTTTTACGATTGGAGCTGGCACTTCTTCAAGTATAGTTTTGCCTGTTTTTAGGTCTTGTATTATTTGCTTCATTCAGTTAATGATTGTAAAGTGCATATTTATCAGCTTCGTTTGGATAGTTAATTAGAACAGCTCTATATTTTCCTTTGAATACAAAAAGACTTCCAGCAGCCGCACCAACTGGCCCAAACTTCTGTATTATTTCCTTTATATCACTAAGGTTACCAGCACCACCTAAAAAAGTTATAGGAACATCTAATAAGTCTCTCATTCTACTATTGAGTTTATTATCATATCCCTCCATAGTACCCTCTTGGTCAATAGAGTTGACTAACAACTCACCAATACCAATAGATTGTAGCTCTAAAGCAAAATCAAAAGGGTCTTTCTTTTCCTCCCTAGTTCCGTTGAGTGTAAAAAGACGGTATTTTTTCAATAAACCTGTCTTTTTAATATCAAGTACTGCTACCACACTCTGCTGACCTACAGCTTCAGCCATCTCTCTTAGGAGGTTGGGCTCATTGATTATTGCGCTGCTAACGGCTATTTTTTCTACCCCAAGGTTAACCAGTCTTTGAGCTTGCTCAGGTGTTTTTATACCACCGCCATAGCACAAAGGCATTCGTGATTCTATCGCCAAACGTTCAATCAACCCGAAGTCGGGCTCAAGCCTTTTAGATGATTTATCTATGTCTACAACAATTAATTCATCGACTTCCTTCTCATTAAAGATCCTTACAGCGTTCAAAGGATCACCTACATATTTAGGGTCTTTAAATTTCACAGTCTTTACAAGACCGTTGTTTTGTATCAATAGAACAGGGGTGATTCTAGATCTTAGCATTTAGTTTTAGAAAAATTCTTAAATACTTCAATGCCATTTTGATGGCTCTTTTCAGGGTGAAATTGAATGCCAATTATATTTTCTCTTTTAATGATAGAGTTGATATTACTCCCATAATCAACTTTTGCTATAACGTCAGCAATATCATAGGTATCTACATAATAGGAGTGTAAAAAATAAAACCCTTTTTTCAGGTCAACATTGTCCAACAGATCAGTATGAATGCTCACTTCAATACTATTCCAACCCATGTGAGGAAGTTTTGGCTTACGAATAAGAGTTGATTCATCTATTCGCTTTACAGTTCCTTTTATCCAGCCAAGACCGCTTTCTTTTCCTTCTTCACTAGATTCAGCCATAATCTGCATTCCAACACAAATACCTACAATTGGAATTTTTTCATTCAATACGAGCGAGTCTAGCTTAACTCTCAATCCAGAACTATTAAGTAAATTCATTGTTTTATCAAATGCACCTACTCCTGGCAATACCAAATGTGTCGCCCTTTCTAGTTCAGAAGGATCGCTGGTAATAAAGTAATCCGTATTTAACCTTTTATAGATATTTGCTATGGCCTTAACATTACCTGAACCATAATCAATAATACCGATCATCTCTTCCCTCCTTTTGCAAGACCTAAACCTCTCATGACCTTGGCCCCAACATTATAAATTGACTCTTGGTTTTTATAGTCTTTATACGTCTTATTCTCTGAGTTAAAGCAATCTTTCAACTCTTTAACTGTCATATCAAGTTTATTAGCTACGTACTCAAAATCATGATGAATATTCTCTTCATCATAAGGTTTCTTCTTTAGGCTCTCGATTGCTTCTTCTCTTGACATTTGACCTGTCAAAATCAAACTTGAGAACTGAACCTTCCTCACATCGAAGCCAAATTTCTCAGGGAGCCAGTAACTCTCATAAAACCTTGTAAAGCGTGACTCAAAGTGCTTTTGAGGGTACTCCTGCCAGCCAAATTTAGTTTTTAATAACTCGACAGCCTCAGCCTTAATATAAGGCATATTATTCAAAGGGGTTACCACCTTTATATTCTTGAAATATGGTAAGTATACCTTATGCCAAAGAATACTTGTCAACTGAAAATTTCGTAATGGTTTTTCCCCAAACTGATTATGAATATCTCTTATCTGTCGCGAGTCTGACTGGAAGTACATCCATTCTTTAGGATTTCTAATACACTCCGTTGAATAGTTAGCACCTGTTAAGATATGTTTTATTTTATACTTGTTTGCAAACTTGTACATGGTTGCAAAAAAGGAATGATCTTGAGGTGTATCTATGTGAGGAACCCCAGATCTAAAGAATGCACGCTGCAAATCCTTCATTTCTTCCCAGTCGATTACTTCTGTAAAGAGGTCCAGCCCCAGTTTGTCAACCATCACCTCAATGTTATTGACTGCTTGTTGAGAATTCCAACCTGCATCTACATGGAATACTAAGGGTCGTAACCCCAACTCTTCTACTGCCAGATAAAGAAGATAAGAGCTATCTATACCCCCACTCATCCCTATGATACAGTCAAAATCTTTCCCCTTACCTTCCTTCCTTATGGCATCAATTGTTCGCTGTAAATCACTTAGCCCCCTTTCATCAGTATGCCAGTTAGGGTGTATATCACTATAAAATGTGTTGCAATGATCACATACTCCATTACTGTCAAATGAAATTTGAGAGTCTGTAGTGTCCATGACACAGTTTGTACAAACGGTTTCAGTTTTTGCCATCTTCAATAAGTGCTCGGTCGAAAAGTAATCGGTTATTAAAATGCCTTTTTGAAATTCTATAGGATTTTTGGGCAATCCTATAAAGCTTGGATTTGGGTGCCTGTCCTACGGAAGAATGTTCTACATGACTTACAACAAGCTTATTGTAGTAATAGATTCTACCATTGTTTTTAAAAACAACATCGGACAATGCGTTTTCCTCGTTCATTAAGAACAAATAAGACGGGAGTTCACCAATTTGTTGAATATATCTTTTTGTGAGTATATAACATGCTCCATAACCTATAGATATGAACTGGCTCTTATCGAAACCCTGCTTACTCTTTTGAGAACTCCTAAATTTCAGAAACCTAGAGATAGCACCAAATAGAGAAGCAAAGAAATATGAGAGATGATAAAGCTCTAAAAAAACGAGTTGAGGCAAACTATACTTTATAATAATTTGCGGGTTCTGGTGGTTATCATCTAAATTAACAATGTCAGGTGAAATTACAAACATCGAAGAGTCTATCTCGAAATCTCCAAGAGTTTGAAAGAAATCCTCTCTAAAAATCAAGTCATTATTACCTACAATTAGAAACTCATAGGTGTTTAGATCCTCAATTGTATTAGTAATGGCATAGTTTAAAGCAGGAAAATAGCCGATATTCTCCATCAGTGAAACCAGCTCTATCTTTTCATTTCGCTCACAAAACTCTTCAATTATCTTA
>JBNMFK010000139.1:0-9731 GCA_051269965.1 Algoriphagus sp.
GCTGGACAAGTTAATGCTATCTCCTATGGATCGGAATGGAAATATTATGACAGTGGCGACATTAATGATATCACTTGGAAAAGCTCTTCCTATGATGACAACTTATGGAAATTTGGTAACGGTACTTTTGGCTATGGATTCGGAACAACCATTAATCGCGAGGTTTCCTATGGCGGCAACCCTTCCAGCAGACACATTACTACCTATTTTAGAAAAGAAATAGATATTCTAAATAATTCGGATATTTCTGTAGAATTAAAAGTAAATGATGGGGCTATATTTTACCTAAATGGCCTAGAAACCCACAGACATAATCTACCCTCTGGTATAATTACATTTGGAACACAAGCAACTAATTTTAATAGTAACTTGGCTACAGTCTCGTTTCAAATACCCTCAGGCTCCCTATTAACTGGAGTAAACGTCTTTGCGGTAGAGATACATCAAGTTTCTAACTATAGTTCCACTCTGGGCTTTGATTGTAAAATCACCCAAAATCTAAGCCATACATCAAGCCCAAAATTCTATATAAATGAGGTTATGGCTTCCAATGGTCAAACAGCTATTGATACCGAAGGAAATAATTCAGACTGGATTGAGATATACAATGGCAACTCTACCAGCGTTAATCTTATTGGCTATTATTTTACTGATGACCTTTCCGAAAAGACCCAGTTTAAGATTGAAGATAATATTATAATACCCTCCGATTCTTACCACATTTTCTGGGCCAATAAGGACTCAGATAGTGGTGGAGATTTTTTAGACTTCAATCTGTCCTCAAATGGAGAATTTCTGGCTTTAGTAGATCCTGATGGAGAGACCATAATTGACTCCGTCAGTTTCCCTGATTTAAAAACGGACATTTCTTATGGAAGACTATTTGATGGTGATGCCACCTGGAGATACTTCATGCCAGCATCATTCAAAACTGTTAACAACCCTTATCAAGCCTTTCTTGGGATTCTAAAGCCTCCTACATTATCTCATACAGGAGGTTATTTTAGTAGTCCATTTGACCTTTCCATTTCCCAAGAAAATACAAATGCTGAAATTATCTATACTCTGGATGGTTCTTCACCAACTAAAAACAATATTACAGTCAAAAACTATAAGTATAAAGTTCACTACAGCTCTGGAAATTTCTCTCAAGGTCAATTGAAATCAAATGTGTATGCAACTCCAATTCAAATTTATGATAAAAGCACAGAAAGTAATAAGATAAGTGGTATCTCGACAGCGAATAAAGACGAGAATATCAACTCATACTTGCCCAACTTTAACGTATTAAAGTCTACACCCGTCAGGGCAATTTCCGTAAAGGACGGGTACATTTCTAGTGATGTGGTCACAAGTTCTTTCTTTATAAATAGCACAGGTCAAAACCCCTTTAATATACCTGTAGTATCCCTTAATATGGATGAGGATTTACTTTTTGAATATGACTATGGCATCCATGTCAATGGCTCTGGTTCGCCTAATTATTTTGACACCACAGAAGTGCCCCTAAGTTTTGAATTAATGGAACAAAATTCAGTCTCCTTCCAACAAAACTTGGGCACAAGATTACACGGGGGCTCATCTAAGGAGCATCCATTAAAATCATTTAGGCTTTACGCTAGAAGTGAGTATGATGATGATAGTGATATAGAATATCCCATCTTTTCAGACTCAGGTGTACCATCTTTTAAAAGATTCCTCTTAAGAAATTCAGGAAATGATTTTTCAATAGAAAACCCAGACCGTTCTCTAATGTTTAAAGATGCATTCATCCAAGAATCTGTATCAAACCTAAACTTTGAGGTACAAGAATACAGACCAACTGTAACATATTTAAATGGTGAATTTTGGGGAATACTTAACTTAAGAGAAAGGTATGACAAATTCTACTTTAGAGAAAAATATGGAATTGAAGAACAAGACCTTGATCTTATAAAATTTCATGAGGAAGTAAAGTCCGGCAGTCTAGACAATTATGATGATCTGCTTCAATATTTCCATAACTATAATGACTGGGCTAGCAACCCCGCTAGAATGGCCTTTGCAGAGGCTAATATCGATTTAGAAAATTATATTGATTATCAAATAGCACAAATATTCTACAATAATAATGATTGGCCGCCAAACAACACGATGCATTGGCGTATGAATAATGCCTCTAAATTTAGCAGTGATTATGGTATGGATGGCAAGTGGAGGTGGATGCTTTTTGATACGGACTTCAGCATGCTGTCTCAAAATGAAAAGTTTACAAGTGCCAAAAATGATCAGGTCATCTTTAAAAAATTAATGGATAATCGAGATTTCAAAAAACGTCTAGTCATTAGATATTCTGATTTAATAAATACAACCTTTAAGCCTTCTAGGCTCCTAAGCAGTGTAGATTCCATGGCTCAAAATATAGAGCTTGCAATTGACGACCATATTGATAGATGGCGAGGGATTCCTGATATGGCCACATGGAATTATTCAATCAATGAAGTAAAAACTTACGTAACAAATAGAGGGGGCCTTGAGCTAAACTATTTAAATAGCCTTTTGGGGAAATCAGGGACACATGAATTGACCTTAATTGTTAATAATTCAGACAAAGGGTTTATTGAATTAAACACTATTGCTATTAAAAACGGCACCGACGGCATAGATAACAATGTTTATCCCTGGTCTGGTAAATACGTCAATAATTTAGAGATAAAACTAGTTGCTCAGCCTAATTTAGGCTACAAATTCAGCCATTGGGAGTACAATGGAATCAATGATTCCGACTCTGTCATCTACTTATCTTCTGACACTGATTACATAGTCAAAGCCGTTTTTGATGATGCTTTTTTATCTAACAATCCTTTTCCGGTAGTAAAAACTCTTACGGTTTGTTCCTATAATTTCAATGAATGGAGCGATAATTCTCCGAGCGGAACCTTCCCTTCAAATTTAGCTTTTGTCTATATGGATCAAACGGACCCCTTAATTGATAGTAAAATTGCTGGATTTACTTCTGGAAGGTATGATCTTTCTTCTAAGACCAGAATAAATGGCTTAAACGAGAATGGCATATCATTCATAAACACGGGATCTGGACAAACCGGCTATGAGGAAACTAGCTTAGGTGGAGCCATTCTAGCCCTTAATACCATTGGCTACGATTCTTTAGTTTTGGAATTTACTGCAGGAACCGTTAAATCTAAATCAAGGGCCTATAATTTACGCTTAGAATATAGGATAGGAGATAAGCTTGCCTTTACTCCCTTATTGTATAATAATCATGAGGTAATTTACGAAAGAAACAATAGCGACGGCCATGAATCAAAGTTCACTATCAGTTTGCCAGATACACTTCTGAATAAAGAGTATATTCAGTTTTTCTGGCGAATTTATTATACGGGCAATAGAAGAAACACAGAAAGCGGTGCAAGAGATGAAATAAGGTTAGACGACGTTAAAGTAAAGAGGTACTATCATTTAAATTCTACGGTAACCAACCCTAGTAGCTCAATTGATAATTATGATTTTGTGAAAGCTAGCGACATAACGCTCAATACGTCCCCAACAGAAATCAAGGCGAACAATGCTATATTATTAGAGGAGGGCTTCAATTCTGGACTTTCCGTATTCAAGGCTGAAATAGAAACGTGCGAATAAGTTATAACACTAATTGACTTTCTTCTTCTTACTAGCCTTCGCAAATGGATTGAATGCCAATGTCTTATCAATCCAATAATCTAAGTCCTCATCCGCATCAAAGCCATGTGGCGTAACAAAAACGTAACCTTTCATGGGTCTTCCCGTAAAGTCCATAGGCAGTGTATGCTCTTTATCTAGATACCATTCATAGGCTTCCTCACCTACCCTAGTCTCCAAAAAAGCTCTCTTTATACTCTTTATCCATATGGATACCACAAAGCATTTTGTTATCAACAGTGAAGCAAAGCCCACCCATCATTTTTAATTAGGAGTATGCAGCTTTCTTTTCGCTCAAGGTGCGTCTAATTCTATCAGCAAGGAATTCGTCGTAGGCTATAGGGGTTATTTTTATTCAATTTACCCAAAAAGACTTAAACCACTAAATCCTAAAACTCCCAGCGATAATTCAGCATTGGGATTAAGCCTAACTGGTACTTGGTTATTATTTTCCCTTGAAAGGCATCATAATAATCAAAGGACTCATTTTGATAGTTAGCAACATTCTGAATATCAATTGACCACATGCTGTTCAGCTTGGCCTTTGATTTTTTTAGATAAATACGAATGTCCGGTCTGAAAAAATCTGCTCTTTTATCAGTAAGTCCAATATCATAGTCAAAAACGGTTCTTGCTTGGAAAACCGAAGCTTGTTCATCAATTTGATAATTTCTAAAACCGCCCATCCAAACTATACGTGTATTAAGTCCTATAATTCGGTCTTTGGAAATACCCCACTCTTTACCAATCGTAAGGTTTACGATATGATTTCCACTATACCTTGACTCATAATATTCGCCATCGCCAGCCATATATTCAGACTTATAAAAGGTGGTATTTACTAGAGCAAAAAAGCCATTATCTAGGTATTTATTATAATTCAATTCTATCCCGTAGTTTCTAGACTTCCCATCATTGTTCAGGCTTCTAATATCCAGATTTAAATAATCTGTCAAATTCACACCAGAAAGGTGAGATAGGCCTGTGTTTGCTAAATCATTAGATAATGATTGATAATACAGCTCGGCAGAAAACGAGGCCGATTTCTTTAGTTTCAGATCATAACCCAAAACATAATGGTCAGATAGCGTAGGATTTAAGTCCTCATTCCCAGCATAAAGCAAAGAAGAGAATAATTGAGAATGTCTACCATAACTAAGGTTAACCTCGCTTTTGGGCGACAATTCAAATCCCAAATTAGCCCTAGGCTCTAAAGATGCTGTATTATTTAGAGCGTAATTGAGGTAATGTAAGCCCACTGTCAAACTCGCTTTTGCACCCAAACTAGTGTTGTACTGAGCAAAAGGCTGTACTATCCATGAAGAAATATCTTGGAACAAATCACTTTGTGAAGAATATAAAGAATCACTGGTTCTAGTAATATACAGACCCGCTTTAAGATCTGAATTTGAGGAAATTCTATTTGTAAAAATACTGCTTAATGAAAGTTTGCTTGTTTTATTAATCTCATTTTGATAAGGTGTGAAAAATGAACTTGTTGGGTCCACAAACTGCTCATGGCGGCTTGTTCTACTTCCAGAAAACACTAAAGCATTTTTCCATAACAAACCGCTATTTATTCTTTTGCTATGAGTTACTCCAGCCGCTCCCATCTTCCCAGAAAAATTGATGGTGGAAATATCCTTCTCAAACTGTGGCCCTAAGCCTTCTTCATCTTCAAACGCAAACTCATTGGAGTTTAAACCTCCCATCCCAAATATGGTGAAGTCTCCCAGTTTCTCATTCGGAAAGCTCAAATTCAAAGAGAGGTCCTGAAATCTAATATCCTCTCCACCGAAAGTTAAGCCGCCTAAAGCCAGCAAACCTGTAAATGAATACCTGTAATTAAATAAGTAACTACTGCCATTTTTCTTATTCAAAGGGCCTTCTGTAGCTAAATCTATCCCTAGTAAACCTACCTGTACAGTATGCTCATATTCTTCATTATTCCCCTTTCTAAGCCTCATGTCCATCACACCACTTATGGCGTTGCCATATTCGGCGGGGAAAGCTCCTGTTAAGAAATTCATAGTGCCCAACATCTGAGCAGAAATCATATTGACACCACCAGCATTTGAAGTAGCTTGGTCAGAAAACGTACCTGCATTGGCTAGATGATTTGGATTCACTATTTCTATGCCTTCCAATCGCCATTGCAATCCACGAGGATTATTACCTCTAATGCTCATGCCATTAGCTTGGTCGTTGGTATTGGCCACGCCAGGAAAGACAAAAGCCAGCCTCGCTGGGTCGAAAAAACTAGCGGGAAAACGCATCACTTGCTCCACCGTAATGGTCTGGATACTGTTCTTGGCCCCAGATAAATTAGGACTAGCTGCGGTAACTACGACCTCAGAAAGGTTTTCAGCTTGAGTTTCCAAAAAGATATCTATGACTAACGTTTTATTGCTTGAAAGCAGGAGCTCCTTAAGTAACTGCGTCTTATAGCCTACAGAAGAAATACTTAATTCTAAACGACCTACTGGCACATTGCTAAAGTCAAACTCGCCTTCATCGGTAGAAATAGTACTGAATTCTGTCCCTCTGATACTCACTGTGGCACTACTTACCTTGGCCTGAGTCACATTATCTTTTAAAACACCTCTTATCGTACCCCTCTGCTGGGCTTTAAGACTAAAAAAACAAAAAATAAGGGGTATTAGAATAAAGTACTTTGTCATAAAATAGAGATAAATAGTCTTAGCCAAGCAAATTTACCCAAAACGCAGGCAATAAGCTCGTGAAAGACTATTGAAAAGATAAAATGGATGATTCCATTTTTTTAGAGGCCAATTTTGGGGATATTCGACCTAATTATGTCGTCATTCAAAATCTACGGTTCTTCAGCTGGTTCGGGTAAGACTTTTACCCTTACTAAAACTTACCTACACCTACTTCTAAGTTCCAATAGCCCTCATTATTTTAAGCAAATACTCGCCATAACGTTTACCAATGATGCCGCTTCAGAAATGAAAGTAAGGATTTTGGATGCTTTGAAGGAACTCGGTAACGACGAGTCTAAGATGTCTTCCAAAACAAAAGCCCTATGGGTCATCCTTAAAGAAGAAATGTCCAAGGTGCATCCCCTAGAAATTCAAAAAAGAGCGAAAGCCAGTTTTGAACAAATCTTACAAGACTATGCGGATTTCAATGTAAAGACCATAGATAGTTTCACAAATCAGCTCGTAAGTTCATTTTCATTGGATTTAGGCCTGCCCTACAACTACGAAGTAGTTTTAGACAAAAAGCCACTGCTCCTCAAAGCGGTAGAACGGGTATTTGATAAGATAGGCGTTCCTGGTTTTGAGCATCTTTCAAAACTGATTGAAAATTATGCTTTAGAGCAGGCAGACGAAGGGAAAAATTGGCAAATGCTCGTACCAAATTTGGCAGATTTTGCGAATAATATATTCAATGACCAATACTATGCTTTGATTCAAAAAAATGAGGGATTAGTCTATTCCGATTATCTATCGGTCAAAAAGAACATAAATACTTCCATAAAAGTCATTCAAAATACTTTTTTGGACTTTGGCAAAAAAGGAAAAAAACTATTGGAGCAAGAACTGCTTGAAATTGAACATTTCGCTCACAAAAAATCTGGCTTTGCGGCTATTTTTCTTCATGCTCAAAATGTAGACAGCGAGGTCTTAAATAAGATTTGGGAGCCTAAACCTAGGATGTTAGATGCCATTAATAATGATAAATGGTACATTGAAAAAGCTCCTGAAGATATCAAAATTAGAATTGACAAAATCAAGGGCGAAGTCTCTGAATGGTTTAATAACCTTTTGAGTTTCCTCAGTAAGGAAAAACCAAAATACCTCTTATTTCAGGAGATGCGAAAAAGTCTAGATAATCTAGCCTTGCTTTCTGAAGTTAGTGATGAGTTTGGTAAAATTCTTCATGAAAACGATTTAGCATACATAACCGACTTTAATAGACGAATAAATAAGGTAGTGGCTAACGAGCCGGTACCCTATATTTTTGAGCGTTTGGGTGAAAAATATAATCACATCCTAATTGATGAGTTTCAGGATACCTCAGACATTCAATATTTCAACCTGCTCCCCCTTATTGAAAACGCATTGGCTAAAAACCATTTTAATATGTTGGTAGGAGACCCAAAACAATCTATCTATAGATTTAGAGGTGGTAAAGTGGAGCTTATGATTCATGTTTTGAACAAGAACGTAGAAGCACTTCATCAAAACGAACTTCTCACAGATATTCAAAAGGAGACGGTAGCCTTCACTACACTCCAAGTAGAGAAAGAAAGCCTTGAAAAAAACTATCGTAGCAAAAAAGAGATCATTTCATTTAACAATCTGTTATTCACTCAAATAGCTGAATCTTCAGAAGAAAGTATCATTCAGCAGGCCTTTGAAAACAAAACACAAGCTTTCCATGAACACTCTAAAAAAGGAGGGCATGTAGAATTAAACCTACTAGAAGATATAAAAGGGGAAGACCAAACAGACGAACTTACTTGGACATTAGAAGAAATAGAGCGTGCAATAAACCGAGCCAAAGAGCAAGGCTTTGACCACAAGGACATAGCCATATTATGTAGAAAAACAAAAGGTCAAGCAGCAGAAATAGCCGAACACCTT
Organism: Algoriphagus sp.; assembly: GCA_051269965.1. Taxonomy (GTDB): domain Bacteria; phylum Bacteroidota; class Bacteroidia; order Cytophagales; family Spirosomataceae; genus Arcticibacterium. Next base: position 8,292 of record JBNMFK010000139.1, read on the forward strand.
ATAGCCAAGGATTATCCTGTAATCTCATCTGACTCCCTTTTGCTTAAAAATAAAATTGGCATTTCTTTTTTGATAAGTCTTTTAAAGGCTTATCAAGATCCAAAAAGTCCAACCAAAAATGCGGATGTCATTCTACTCTATTTTAGATACAACGGCCTAAAAATACCAACCGACCTGAATTTTAGAGATAGAGAACTTACTTGTTGGACGTTTTTTGAAACCCTTAGTATTAAGCTAGATTTTAAAACCCTAGGGGCATTTGGTTTATATCAATTGACAGAGTCCTTTGCCAATAAAATGGGCATGTTTGAAGATGCCGCCCTCCTGCCCTATTTATTTGCACTGCTAGATGTGGTTCAAAACCATATTAAGAAATCCGGAAACAGCCTATCTGAGTTCTTGACACTTTGGGAACAAAACTCAAAGACTTATGCTCTCTCTACCTCAAAATCTAATGCCATTACTGTTTCAACGATCCATAAGGCTAAGGGCTTAGAGTATCCTGTCGTGATTATTCCATTTGCCAATTGGTCTCTAAAGCCAAACAACCGTTCCACTTTTTGGGTCAATTTAGAGGACGTCAATTATAAGGAATTTGACAACAAGTTAAAGACCGCACCCTTAATTTTCAAAAAAGACCTAGCTGCCACCAAAATTGTGGAACAGTATCAAAGAGAACTGGAATTTAATAAACTAGAAGCCCTAAACGTACTTTACGTGGCCTTAACTAGGCCAGTAGATAGATTATATATCTTGGCTAAAAAGCCGACAATGAGTGTATTAGATAGTGTTTATCCTTATCTCAGACAATTTGCTGAAAACCATACTCCCACGCCTAGTACCACTAGCTATATCTTCGCCGAGGGAGACAAGAAAGAACCAGAAGAACAGAAGGAGGAGTCAAAAGAGGTCTATAGACTAAAAAAAATACATAGTCGTGAAAACTTAGGTAGATTAAAGCTAAAATCTAGTGTCGATAGAGTCCTCAATGAACAAAACCAAAGGGACAAAGGAAATATTATTCACAGTCTATTCTCCGAGATCAAAAAGGCCGAAGATTTAGAACAAGCATTACAGCAAATTCAATTTGAGGGACTCATTCTCGAAAAAGAAAAAGACGAGTTAAGAGAAGACGCCATTGTAATCTTAGAACATCCTGAACTCAAACACCTCTTTTCTGGAGATATTCGTGTTGAAAATGAACGAGATATATTACAAAATAACGCAGAAATAAGTAGACCAGATAGGGTTGTTCTGATTGATCAGAAGGCTATAGTGATAGATTATAAAACAGGTCAAAAAAGAGATAGCCACCTACGTCAAATAAAACATTATGGAGAACTCTACAGAGAAATGGGTTTTAAGGAAATAGAAATGCTGATCATTTATCTGAGCCCTTTAGAGATTGTTCGAATTTAGGTATCAGGAAATTCAAATTTT
>JBNMFK010000140.1:0-9730 GCA_051269965.1 Algoriphagus sp.
TGTCTTTTGTGTAAAACGCGTATTTTTGGGTAAATTTTATACAAGTTATTTAATCCCAAAGCTTTATAGCTTCCATTTTATCATTATTGTTAAGCTGAATATACTTCTGGAAGGATTTCAGATCCTTGTGACCAGTAATAGCTTGTATTACCAGTGTAGGTATCCCTTTTAGTATAGATAAGGTTATAAAGGTTCTTCTTCCCACATGAGAACTAAGCAGTTTATATCTCGGCACAAAAGACTCTTTACGTTCTCCTGCTTTAAAGGTCACCACTTGTGCCACCTCATTAATACCTACAATTTGACCAATTTCTTTTAGGTAGTCATTTATCTTTTGGCCTGATATTTTGGGTAATCGGTAATTGTATTTTTCAAGAATTCTTTGGGCATGGCTCGTTAATGGTATCCCTGAGTTTTGACTTGTTTTAATGATATTTAAATAAATAAAACCATTTTTCACATTGGCTTTTGTAAGGTTGACGACATCAGAAATTCTTAGACCTGTTACGCAGGCCAAAATGAATAGATCTCTTACCTTATCAAGTCGTTTATTTTCAGAAAAATCATTATTCAATATCATATTTAGTTCTTCCTGAGTGAGGGCAATTTTAGTAGAAGAATGTTCTTCCAGCATTTTAAATTTTGAAAGGTGGGCTATATCATAGGCCTCATAATTTGAACAGTACCGGAGAAAAGTTTTTAGGGTTTTAAGTCGTTTATTTACGGTACTATTTCTTTGGTTCTTATAATCAATAAGCCAATTTCTGAAACCAGTGTAAAATCCAAAATCTATTGATTCTAATTCGAAATTTTTACCTTTTTTAAACTCCATCACTTGATTCTTAACAACATGATACTGCTTTATTGTAGCCGCTGTGAATTCGCGTTGTTGCTCATCAATGAATCTTTCAAACCAATATAGAAATTGACTTTCATTCTCGTTTTTTGGTCTGAGTTCTTCAGTAATACAACCAAAAGTTACCTTTCCATTTTCTATAATTTTTTTGAAAATGATGTCTTTGATGGCTTGATGCCTTTGGTCTAAAATGATATTAGTTTTGACATGATCATGGGAACCAATTGATTTCTTTACCTTCTGATTTTTATCATCCCATAATTTCGGATTTACTTTTACACCCGTTGGGTAAAGTTTAACTCTTCTATCAATACATACTTGAACATAGATGGAAAGCCCATTTTCTCTTCCTTTTTTATCTGGTCTAAGCTTTAGTTTAGTGCTTGCCATTTATTTTATTGTTTACTATATAAATATACAAAGTGTAATAGCAGGTGTAATAGCAAAATATGATAAAATATGTAAAAATAAATTTAGCCAATTTCACATAAGACTTATAATCAGTACATTTAAATGAAATACAGGCAAATACAATACAATAGGTTCGATTCCTAGCGGGCCACTTAGTATATGACAGGATTATCTATTTGCAGCTAATCAGAGGTTTGGATAGAGACGAATACATGGTAATATGTAAAGCAATAAGATTCAAAGTCGCATTTAATGCAAATTTAGGTCAAACCAAATACAGCAAAGAGTTAAGCTAGCAAGAGAGGGTAACTTCATTATTAGACCCCTAGTATAATCTTCCCAAGCCCCTTCATGGCATAGCTCTCCAGTTCTTGATTAAGTACAGACAGCCAATCGTTTTTCTAAATAATTTTATTTTTGCATTTCCTGTAAAGCAATAACTTCTTCCGCTGATGCGGTTAAAAAACTGGATTGACGAAACAAGAGAATTAAAAATCAAGCTGTTCAACTCTGTGACAAACTCGATTGAAAATCGTTTTGAGACCACCCTCCAACTTTTTCATCAACGAGGGACTACTGCCAACACAGAATCCTTTAAGCGAGTCATCTCATCGCACCGTTCAAAGTCAAACTGCTCAGAGTCAACTTAAGAGGAATATCATAGACTAGATTTTTTCTATTTAGGCTCTTGAATTTATTTGCCTAATCCCCAGACATTTCCGCTGACCCGAAAATACCCTTGGCCTCCAAATAACTATTCTCCTATAACCTACTTGGGTAGATCAAACACAAAAAAGGCTCTCGATCACCTACTATACTCACGATTTAATCATAGTCTGAGATTTAGATTTCGTCAGTGATTAGAATCTTGTTGTTGCGAAAACATGGGCTACTTCTCAAAAACCTCCTAAGCTCAGACTTAATAACTGCTTAAGGTCTTCAGATGGATGGATGGAATCCTCTCAAGTCTACTGAGAAGATTCCATCCATCACACAGAAATTCTTTCTTTATGAGGGGAAGCTCTTACCTTACAAAGGCCGTAGCCATACCACCGTCGACATTAATAATGTTTCCCGTAGATTTATTCAATACAGCTACCAAAGCAAATACACCATCGGCGATATCACTTGGATAGATGATGGCATTTAACAAATTACGTTTGGCATAATGAGCAGGCAGTTCTTCCACTGTGATACCATGAGCTTTTGCACGGCCCTCAGCCCAATCTCCTTCCCATATTTTACTTCCTACGATGACACCATCCGGATTTACTGTATTTACTCTAATTTTATCAGCCCCGAGTTCTGCAGCCAAAAGTCTCGCCATGTGTTGTTGAGCAGCTTTCGATGTACCATAAGCTACATTATTTGGTCCAGCTACTAAACCATTCTTGCTAGCAATACTAATAAAGTCTCCTCCCAAATTCTGCTTCCTCATAATCCTAACCCCTTTTTGAGCAAGCTCAAATTGACCTTTAACAAGTACTTTTTGAAGTATGTCCCAGTCTGCCTCCGTAGTCTCTTCCAAAGGCTTAGAGATAGCCATCCCTGCACTATGTACTACTATGTCTACTCCACCAAATTCTAGACATGCCTCTTTAAAGGCATTTTCTATAGAGCTAGCATCTGTCACATCACAAACTGAATAAGCCGCAGTATCCGACTTGTAAGTGGGTATAGCTTCCTTAAGTCTATCTTCTACTATATCTGTCAAGAAAACATTAGCACCTTCTTCAGCTAATTTATCGGCAATAGCTTTACCTATTCCTCCACCTGCTCCAGTAACCAATGCGACTTTTCGTGATAAAGGTTTTTCTTTCGGCATCCGAGATAACTTAGCCTCTTCCAAAAGCCAATATTCTATATCAAAAGCCTCTTGCCTAGGTAAAGCAGTATATGACGTAATAGCCTCTGCTCCACGCATCACATTAATGGCATTGACATAAAATTCATTAGCTACACGCGTAGTCTGCTTATTCTTTGCAAAGCTAAACATGCCCACACCCGGATAGATAATAATCACTGGGTTCGGATCTCTCATACTCGGACTGTTGTCCTTTTTACATGTCTCGTAATACGCTTTGTAAGTCTCACGATAGGACTCAAAACTTGGATTTAGCTTTGAAAGAAGGACCTCCTGTTCTGAAATGTCTTCATCAGGTGACAAATCTAAAACCAAGGGCTGGATTTTAGTACGTAGAAAGTGATCTGGACAAGAAGTACCCATAGGTGCTAGTCGGTCCAAATCATGACTATTAATAAATTCTAGAACCGTTTCACTATCTGTAAAGTGCCCTATCATCCTATTTTCAGAAGAACAGAGTCCTCTAAGAACAGGCATCATTTGAACTGCTTTTTCCTTCCTATCCTCAGCCGCTAAGCTTTCTAATTTGGGCCCACCAAAAACATTTCCCTTTTCTTTGACTTTTTTTTCTATGTAAGCCGATGCTGTTTCAATAACCTCTAGGCTATTTATATAACACTCCAAAGAGGTATCACCCCAAGTAAATAAGCCATGACTTCCTAAGACAATCCCCCTAATTCCAGGATTATCTGCTAAGCACTGCTCGAGCTGAAGACCTAAATCGAATCCAGGGCGTTGCCATGGTACCCAACCCATCTTATCACCCCATATTTCCTTGGTAACCAGCTCACTATTTTCGGCTGCAGCTACTGCTATAAGAGCATCAGGATGTAAGTGATCTATGTGTGCAAAAGGCAATAGACCATGCAAAGCAGTGTCTATAGAAGGGGCTTTACTATCTAAATCGTAAATACAATGATTAAATAGGCCTACCATTCTGTCTTCGTCATGAAGACCTTTATATGTATTTTTGAGATTCCTTAGTCTGCTAGTATACAAGCCCGCTATACCAGAACGTGTAAGCGTTCCTATATCTCCACCAGAGCCTTTTACCCACATCACCTCTACGTCTTCATTCGTCAGAGGGTCTTTTTCTATGGTTTTGCAGCTTGTATTTCCACCACCATAATTGGTAATTCTTAGGTCTGCTCCAAGGATATTGGAACGATAAAGAAACAAGGCTACCTGATCCTCCTTTAGAGATGCGGCCTGATTGCTATCCCACAAGTAGTTTACATATTCAAAATCTTGAGGAGAAGTATTCATACTAATTTAGTTAGTTTATTTGCTAATGTATTAAGAGGAGTCTGCTATCCCATCATTTACTGTATTGTAATGGAGGATATAAAATTTGTTCTCCATAAAATGTTGAGTGAAACTCAGATTTAATTTTTTTACGAAATTTTAGGCTACACAAATTGGCCATCTACACCCGTATCCACCCACTTCCTTTCGTTGGCGGAGGTGATGATAGCTTCACATACTTTTTGAGTCTGTAAAGCCTCTTTAAATGTAGGTGAGCATGAGGTTCCATCTTCTAAACTTTTCAGAAAATCTGCCATTTGATGTACAAAGCTATGCTCCCAACCAATGCCACAGCCAGGAATCCACCATTTATCGATGTACGGGTGATCGCCGTCTGTAACATGAATAGAACGCCAGCCTCTTACTTTGGACTCGTCTGAGTGGTCAAAGAATTCTAACCTGTTCAAGTCGTGTAAATCCCATCTAATGGAAGCATGCTCTCCATTTATCTCAAAAGTTTTTAAAGCTTTATGACCCCTAGCATATCTTGTAGCCTCAAAAAGACCTAGAGATCCGTTTTCAAAGTGACAGTGAAATAAACATGCATCATCAATTTTCACAGGCTCAACTTTCCCAGTCAATTGATGCATCCGTTCTTTAATAAAAGTTTCTGTAACGGCCGATACATCTTTAATCCCTCCATTAAGCCACATGGCAGAATCTATACAATGGGCCAGTAAATCTCCTGTCACACCAGAACCCGCCGCATTAGCATCCATACGCCATAAACCCTCGCCACCTTGGGGCAAGTCTTCACTGATGGTCCAATCTTGAAGGAAGTTTCCACGGTAATGGAAAATCTTCCCAAGTTTACCAGAATCAATGATGTTTTTAGCTAGAGTTACAGCGGGTATTCTTCTGTAATTATACCAGACTGTGGTTTTAACTCCCGCTTTTTCCACCGCTTCCACCATTTTTTCACCTTCTGCAATGTTCCTAGAGAGCGGTTTTTCGCATAAAATCATTTTACCACTTTCCGCCGCCGCAATCGATATTTCTGCATGACTATCATTTGGCGTACAAATGTCTACGGCATCAATATCATCTCTAGCGATTAATGCTTTCCAGTCTGTTTCATAAGATTGAAAATTCCATTGGTCCGCAAAAGCCTTAACCTTTGTTTCGTTCCTTGAACACACTGCTACCAATTCTGGCTCATATTCAAGATCTGGGAAAAAATTATGAATTCTATTATAGGCATTGGCGTGAGCTTTCCCCATCAGACCTGTACCAATAAGTCCTATTCTTATTTTCTTTTTATTTGCCATTTCAATATTGTTTTAAGGTTGATAAATACGGATTTTATGCTTCGTGCCAGCCATGCTTTTCACGAACGCCTATCATAGCTTTCAAGATATCACTCCAAGTTTTAGGTTGATTCATGACTTCATTACGGAACATACAACCATCCCAGCAAATATGTTTAAAAGCTTTAGTAAGTTCGTCAGAGTCATCTCTTAACCAGTAGCCTGCATCATTTGCTATGTCTAATTTTCCATTGGGATCAGTTGCTTGGCAGTGACGTCCAGTTTTATCATGAGAGCCAGTGCCGTGTACTGTGCCGTCGTTTTGAGCCACATGGAAATCAATAGTCCAAGGTCTCAGTTTATCGGTGATTTTCTTGAGTCCTGCTAAGAAAGTTTCTCTATCGTCCCAGTTGAAGTCTTCTGGTAAAACTCTATGCTTGGGAGCATTATAACCTAAAAGGTAAAGGGTGGTATGTGACATATCTGCCTGGAAGCCAATATTCTTTCTATCTACCATTTCAAAAGTTTCTAGCATATAGTCCATACTTTGCATACCTCCCCAGCAAATTTCACCTTCAGCGGCTAACCTTTCACCATAATCTGCCGCTACATCACAGGCTTCACGAAATGTGTCAGCTATTAGCTTTGAATTGCCTTTTGGGTCTTTTGCCCAATCGGCTACACCACTTGCAGAGTCTATTCTTACTATTCCGTTTGGTCTAATACCTAAGGCTCTAAGTTTTTGACCAATTTTACATGATTTGCGTACCATTTCAACAAATTCAGTACGCTGTTCTTTCGTTCCCATCGCTGGACCACCCCAGATAGGAGCAACTAAGCTTCCTATTTCTAGGTTATATCCCGCTACTTTATCTGCCAGTCTTTTTACACCATCATCAGAGGTATCTAAATCATGATGTGGATCAAAAAGACCTAAATCTACACCATCAAATTTGACACCGTCAACCTCTGCAGCGGCAGTCATTTTTAACATGTTATCAAGTGCAATGGTAGGTTCAGAATCTGGGCCCTTTCCTACTATTCCTGGCCATGTGGCATTATGGAGCTTTGGATAATTATTATTACTCATTATTCAATAATTTAGGTTGAAAATCTGTTTTATTCTAAAATTAGGTCAGGGTTGTTAGGGCCAAAGTGTTTTAAAATCACTATTGGATCATTGGCCGAATAGTTGGTAATCTTTATGCCTTCTTTGGCTGCTTTTTCCGTGACAAAGAACTCGTCATTCGTCAGTTGACCATATCTTATCAATGCTGGGGTTTCAATTTCCCATTCGCCCATTTTCCCATGACCTTGCATGACAATCATACCATAAGCGGCAGCATCCTTAAGCGTTACTGTAGCTCCAGGAAGAATGGTTAATTCCTTAGCACTAAAATCTGTGGCTTTGTAACATATCCAGTTATCTATGTAGCCTTCTGCTTCCATTTCAGCCACTGGTTTAACAGGTTTTGGTAACATGAAAAACTTTTCGATAATATTTGGGTCTGTGTTAAGTTCCCAATCGATAACACTTACTAGTTCATCATAATCTCCAATTTTATCTTTGGGTGTCCCTTTCCATAGCAATTCTTCAGGAACAATAGCCTCATTGACAAGGCTTTGGTACATCGCAAAAATATCCGAAGCCTTTTGAGGCTCATATGTACAAAAGCTACCTGGAGCATGTAAAACTCCGGGAGGAACATACCATCCAGTACCCGGTTCCAATCTTTGAGCTGCTGAATAATTGGTGATTTTATTATCGCCCTTTTTGAAGTTCACCAAGCATTCTTTGATTTGTTCTTTTGTAGTGCCTGGTGTTATACCAAAAAAGGTATATGGGAAGTCTCCCCCGTGATTATTGAGCTGAGGAGGGAAATAATAGGCTTCAGGCTTACCATTTTGACCAACCAGAGCTGCTTTTTCATCATTGTGATGGATATGATGAGGAAGTGGTCCCATATTATCAAAAAACTTAGAGTACATAGGCCAGCTTTTGTATTCGTCCCAAAGTCTGTCCCCTATAACCTCTCCTTTTAACTCCTCAATGGCATCTTTAAGCGTTGTAAAAAGGTCTTTCCCTCCATCATTATAAACCACAAAACTTAAACCTTCATTTTCACTAGTTAAAGGGCCATTCTCTGCAGCACAAGTAGAAGATAACCACCGCTCATCTATTCCGCCACGCTCACCACCTAAAACATAATAGTCGTCTGGGTGTAGTTTAATTCTTCTGCCAGGGACACAAAAAGAACGAGGAACCCACGTTGGAGTTAACCTCAAAATTCCTTTTCCTTGTTCAAGTGCCTTTGATATCGTACTCATTATTTATTTATGGTTGAAATGTTAAATGATAGGTTGAATGTTCTAGACTCTTTAGGTGCTAAAAACTGAAGAGTGTTTTCATCCCTTGCTTGTTTTTGACCTACAGGCGGATTTGTTCCTGGCTCCAAACCAGTTACATACTCGCCTTTACCCCAGTGCTGCCATTGGCAAAAGGCGGGTAATTCCTCTTTTTTATATTTAAGACTGAGTTTAAGATTCTCTTTCGTATTTTCTATATCACAATAGCAGAATCCATCTTCATCTGCTTTCATGTCTATAAAAGCGGCCGCTTCTCCAAAACCCAAATGATTTTCAAGTGGATTTGGACATATTTTGAAGTCATTTGAGCTATTAAAAATCTCTTTTGATTTCTCATCTCTTGCCTTCCAGTCGCCCTCCCAATTTATTTTACTTCCTTCGTTTAGCAGCGGATAACCAAGGTTGATATGATAAAGAAGCATGAGTGGAACCCTTGTATTTCCTCTATTTAAAACTTCATCACTTATCCTAATTTCTGGTATACCTAGCGTAGCAGAAATAGTTCTTCTTAGCTCAAGGTTTGGCCCAAAAACCGAGGTTTCTTTTATTATTCCCGTAATACTCATTTCCATTTTACCACGCACAGGATCGGGCTGAATGATAGACTCTACTTCTGTTTTTATATTGCTTACTCTGCCGTGAAGTCCTCTTTCTCCAAATCCATCCTTGTTTGGTTCTCCTACATTTGACAAACCGCATGTCGTTAATAAACCTCCACCAAATGTCTTTAACCAATCAATGCCCTTGTTTGAAAATGGCTCTGGTGAAGTAATGCCATTGTGACTTATCCAAGCTAGGCCGTGTTCCCTGTAAAAGGCATCCATGATATCCATCCCTCGGTCTAATACTACCTTAAAACGTAAACCTCCACCAGTATTAAACCAGGCTATCCTTGTTCCTTTGCTCAAACCGTTATCCAACACCGATGTCTCTATTCCTCCTACCTGAGAAATATGACTCACTTTATCTTGCCAGTTTTGGTCTAGAGTGCTCATTTAAATGAATATTTAGTGGGCTAATAGCCACTTACTTGCTCTTTGATTAAAATCTTCTACGTGTTCAAAATGAAAAATATGCCCCGCTCTTGGGTACAGGTATAATTCAGAATTAGGTAAGGCCTCATAGATTTCTTCAGCCATCCACTTAGGAATGAACTTATCATCTGCCCCACCAAGAATTAAAGTCGGCTGATTTATTTGAGGTAAATCTGCTAAGACATTGTGATTCATACAGGCATATGCTTGAGCCTCTAATCCATGTAAGGGTTGCTGATTATTACTGATAGCATCTTTTGCACGACCCTCGGCTAGTTCTTTTACTTTTTCTTCATTGTCCCAAGAAGCCTTTGAAAAAATCAATAATTGAATGAAATGACTAAACTCTTCAGGCCTGAATCTAGCTTTGGCCAGTATCATCTGTTCAAAAATAGCCTTTGCGGTATTATCACATCTAGCCCATGGGCACATCAAAATCATAGACTTTACCTTTCCGGCATGACGAATAGCCATCTGGAGAGCAATGGTACCTCCCATAGAGACGCCTACGACTTGGGCATTTTCAATACCCAAAACATCCATCAAGGCTGCGTAGTCATCCGCCATTTCAGCTGTACTATAGGGGCCAGCAGGTTTGTCAGATAAACCCACACCTCTGTTATCCACGATAATACATCTGAACTCC
>JBNMFK010000141.1:0-9730 GCA_051269965.1 Algoriphagus sp.
GACACGGTCAGATGTAAAAGATTGTTGCCAAACTATACAAGGAATGAGCAGCGATACTCCGAATAACGATAGTAATTGAGTTTTCCGTGATACGTCCTCTTTATTGGCTTCCCATTTCGCCGTAAAAGCTCCATAAGACATACCCAAACCTCCAAAAAAACCCAAAGAATATTCCATGACATTCCAAAAATTAAAATGTATTTCAGATGCAATTCCTAAAACCTGAAGAAAATTACCAAAGGCAAAACCAAACCCTCCACCTAAACCGGCAAAAACAGCTACACGAAATGGTGCTAACTGTTTATTTCTAATTAGATGTGCTGTAAGTGCAACAGCCATCCCAAAACAAAGAGCCCAGTGCTCCGCTCTAGGAGGAGTCATATTCCAGCCTAATTGCTCTATCATGAAAAAATAAAAGAGGAGGCCGCTTACCACCATTTCTACAATCAATCTGGACCATTTCACTTCCGTTTTTTTAGGATTTAAAAGTGCAAATCCCATAAGACCTCCCCCTATAAATCCATATAAACCACCAATAACAAATAACATTAACAGGCCATAGAATACATTACCAAAATCGGATCCATGGCCGTATCCTACTACCATTCCATAGCTCATCATACCCCCTAGACCCCAACCCACTGCCCCTGCAAGAGTAACAGAGAAGGCCTTAGCAAGCCAATCCTTTCGTTTGGCAACCAGCAAAATACTTAAAGTACCAATAGCACCTGCCCAAGCCGCACCTTGCTCGTGACCAAATTGACCTCGAATAGCCCAAGCAGTGCCTAATGACATGCCCACTAAAAGCATATTAAACCACAATTTTCTATCCTTCATTTGGTTTTTATTATTTATTTTTTTGTTCTTCAAGACTTATACTCACAAAATTCGTTATCAGACTATTTATTCGTTAAAAACGAAATTTAAAATAGCCCAATTATAATGGTTTTGGGTATATATTAAACAAGGATATATGCAATCATCATGAATAAAACAGTTCATTTATTTTACTTGGCCTTAATTGGTTATACGTTAGTTAGTTGTAATTCTAAAAACAAAATTGGTGAAACTATATTGAATCAAGGTTGGACTATAGCACCTTCTGCGGAAATCTCAGCAAATGGGAAAACGCTCTCTTCCAATGCCATAGACCCTGAAGATTGGATAAAAACTACTGTTCCTAACACCGTAATGGGAGCATTAGTGGAAGCTGGCAAATATCCAGATATATTCATAGGTGATAACTTAGAAAAAGTCCCTGCGAAACAGTTTGAAACGTCTTGGTGGTTTAGAAATACATTTAATCTGGCTGATTTTGATAATAGAACAGAATATTTAAAACTGCTGATAGATGGCGTAAATTATAGAGCAAATTTCTGGCTGAATGGCAAAGTCATAGCCAATAAAGACTCACTTTATGGTGCATTTAGGCAATTTGAACTAGATATTTCGGGGCAGGTAAAATCTGGAGAGAATATACTTTTAGTAGAAATATTTCCTCCCAAAGTCAGAGACTTCTATATGGGTTTTGTAGACTGGGCTCCTACTCCTCCTGACCACTATATGGGTATTTTCCGAGAAATTCGTCTAAAGCGTTCTGGAAAAGTATCAATTGATGCCAGTTTTGTAGCACCAGATGTGGACACCTCGGATCTGAGCAAGGCTTCGTTAACCATAAGCTTGGAGGTTAGTAATCATAGTGCAGAGATCAAAAATGTAGAACTAAACGGGACCATTGAAAGTATATCTTTTCAAAAGAAAGTTACGCTTAAACCTTATGAAAAAATTGAAGTTAAATTCTGCCCTGAAGAGTTTAATCAACTAAATATAAGCGGGCCGAGACTTTGGTGGCCTAATGGCCTTGGAGAACCAAACATGTACAGTTTAGAAATACAATTGACGGAAAAAGGAGTACTTCAAGATATACAAAAAACAAAATTTGGAATCAGAAAAATAGAAACGTATTTAAATTCCAAAGACGTACGCGGATACAAGGTGAATGGAAGGGAAGTATTGATAAAAAGTGCGGGCTGGGTGGATGACTTATTCTTGAGATACATGCCAGAAAAAGATGCTGCACAAATAAGGTATGTGAAAGAAATGAACCTTAACTCGCTCAGGTTTGAAGGTATCTGGGGTAATAACCAGCACATATATGATTTGTGTGATCAAAATGGCATACTGCTAATGGTGGGGTGGAGCTGTCAATGGGAATGGCCTGATTATCTTGGAGAAAAATTAGAGAAAAAAGAAGGTGACGAAAACTTACCGATAAACGAAGATGTCGCCAAATACGGTGTCAAACTTAGCCCCAATGAAGAAACGTTGCTGTCTAACTATTTCAGAGATCAAATAAAATGGTTACGAAATCACCCAAGTATATTTACCTGGGCAGGCGGAAGCGATGCCATGCCAGCACCATCCCTAGAAAAAAGATATTTAGAAACCTTAGAAAAATACGATCCAACAAGACCCTTTTTGGTTTCTTCAGGTGATTTTGAAAGTTCTATTTCTGGTAAATCTGGCATGAAAATGTATGGTCCCTACGAATATGTGCCGCCTATATATTGGTATCAAGACAAAGAGCTTGGTGGAGCCTATGGGTTCAATTCTGAGGTTGGGCCCGGGCCACAAATCCCAACAATTGGTTCTATTAAAAAGATGATACCAGCAACAAAACTTTGGCCTGCCGAAAATGAAATATGGAATTATCATTCTGGCCGAAAGGATTTCAACACATTGGGGGTTTATCTAAAAGCTCTAAATGCCAAGCTCGGTCAGCCTATAGATCTTGAAGATCTCGCTTTCAAAGCACAAATGATGAATTATGAGGCTATTAGACCGATGTTTGAGTCGCATGTAATGAACAGACCAACCTCTACAGGTGTGGTGCAATGGATGCTAAATTCTCCTTGGCCTGAGTTCTATTGGCAATTGTATGACTATTATCTCATGCCAACAGGAGCATATTATGGCACAAAAAAAGCAGCAAATCCGGTATCAGTGATGTACAATTATTTCCATCATTCCGTGCACCTAAGTAATGATACACAAATAGATTTGGAAAACATTACAGCCCAAGTAACTATTCTCAATGCCAAATCTGAAGTGGTTTTTGAAAAAACCTTGGTTACTAACCTAGATAAAAACAGCACCATAAACGCACTTAGAATTCCGAAACTTCAAGGGGAAAATGAAATATACTTTTTAGATTTAAAGCTTAAAGCGATGTCTGGAGAACTTATTACCGATAATTTCTACTGGCTGGCTACTCAAACCGATCAAATGGATTGGACGCAAAAATTCTGGTTTTACACCCCGCAAAAGCAATATGCCGATTTTAGTCCACTTAATAATTTGCCTAAAAGTAAAATTGAAGCGACAAAAGTGATTTCAAATACGGCTGATGAATACGAGGTCATATTAAAGCTTACAAATCCAAGTAAAGAAATTGCATTCTTTATCGAGGCTGAGTTGATAAATTCTGATTCTCAAGCTACCGTAGTACCCGTTTTTTGGTCAGATAATTACGTGTCTATTTTACCAAAAGAAACCAAAACTTTAACTGTGAAATGCTATAAAAAAGACGCTGGCTTCAAAGAACCAGAAATCAGAATCAAAGGATACAATTTAGAAAAAATAGAGGTCAAGTAATGCTTTAGATTTAAGTGGAATGACTTAAGAGTATTAAGGAAAAAATGTTACTGGAGTGCTTAATGTTTTGTGAACTTGATAGAGTTCGAACATGGCAAAAAAAATTAGGGCAAAAATTGGTTTCGATACTCGCTGGGAGTGCAACCTTTGATTTGTTTAAATTGTCTTGCAATATTCTTGGTATCTGAAAAACCCAATTCAAGGGCGATAACGAATATGCTTAAATCCGTTTCAAGTAATTTCTGACTCAATTTCTCTATTCTCAAATTAAAGATATATTTATAGACAGAGTAGCCTGTCATATCAAAAAAACGCTTTTCTAGCGTCCTTCTAGACAAGGGAACTTGCTGGACAATATCATCTACCTGTAGTTTTTTATCTATATTTTGATGGATATACTTTAAAGAGGTAGCTATATATTTATCGTTCGTCGAGTAAATGTCCGTGGATTGCCGCGTGATAACCTGCGTAGGCCGCACTATGATGTCGTAGTAGGCTGTATTACCATTCTCCATCATTTGGTGCAAAAGGCTTGCAGCATCGTATCCACCCTTTTCTGTATCCTGCCCAATACTAGAAAGGGGAGGGTCTGAAAACGCACAAATCATTTCGTCATTGTCCACTCCTAAAACAGCTACCTCCTCAGGAATTCTGAGACCTGAGTGGCGACATGCCTCCGTAATATGCTGTCCTTGGTTGTCATCACAGGTCATCAAGGCTATGGGTTTGGGCAAAGACTTGAGCCACTTGCTTAAAGAACTCGGTTTGTAGTACCAAATTTCTGAAGAACGAGCCATTACGTGCTCAAAATAGTGAACTTTATAACCACTTTTTACAATTCTTTCTTCAAAACCTTCCGCCCTTTCTCTTGACCAAACGATATCTTTAAAGCCATAAAAAGCAAAATTTTTAAAACCTTTCTTTATAAAATAATCAGCACCCATGTTACCGGCCTCTTTATGAGCACCTGTTATATTGGGAATTTCCTTAAATCGTTCCTTGAAATCCTGAGCAATTACTGGGATTCCAGCTTCTATAAACTTTTCGACACCAGGCTCGTTATAAAGTTGCCCAATGATGCCATTTGCTCCCCATTCAATGGCCCAATCTAAGATCCCATCTAGGCCAATGGTCTCTCTCTGAAAAAGCGGCATTCTACAAAAAATCCACTGACCATTTTCTTTAGAATATTTGGCAATACCTCTTAAAAGATCCTTGCTATATTCCTCAGCAAAATCAATCAATAAAATAATCTTATACATGAAAGATCTCTTTCCAGTTTTTTATAGTCGAATTGGTTACCAAAGGTTTGGCCCAAAAACCAATACTTAGGATGTAGCCTAAAGTTACCAATAAAAATAACATAGCTAAACGCAATCCAACAAGCTCGCCTAAGCCACCAATAATTAAGGGCACAAAAGCTCCTCCAGCTATGCCAGTGCAAAGAATACCTGAGAAAGTACCGTGATGCTTAGCTAAGGAATTAAGAGCTAGCGAAACTACAATAGACCACATAACAGAAGCAAAAAAACCAGTGAGAGGAAAACAAACCAAAGCCCAATTAAGTGGGCCAAATAATCCTAAAAGTAAAGCAACAATAGCTCCTATAGTAAAGGAAATTAACACTTTACGACTGTCAAAAAGCTTTAGAAGGATTAGACCTAAAAAACAACCAATTGTCAATAAACCCCAAAAGTAGGAAATAATACTTGCCCCTAAAGTAGCTGGATCTACACCGTGATATTCTTGAAGAAATTTTGAGGTCCAATTTGCTATTCCTTGCTCGGTGCCTACATAGCAGAAAATACCTATAAAAAAAAGAATCACTTTTTTGTCTTTCAGCAATTCACGTAGTGCATTTCCTGTTTCAATTCGCTCATCTTCGGCCAACTCTACCTTAGGGAACTTTATGGATTTTATTATTACAATCATCAATAATGCGATAATAGCAAATACCCAATACAAGGAGATCCAAGCTAAATTTGAGGGCACTATTTTATTCATATTTTCGATGATAAAATTACTTGGTTCGCCTGCATGTACATGCTTTACAAAATATGAATACAGCATGGGACTTAGGAAAGATGCTCCTCCAAAAAACAACTGAGCCATAACTGAATTAAAGGCAAAGTTTACACCTCCACCTGCTACTCTTAATAATGGGTTAATTACTACCTGAAGCATTGCCATGCCTGTACCGATAATAAATAATGAGAGTAACGCTACAGGGAAAATGGGTATTAATACAAAAAATAACGCTCCTAAGAAAGCCAGAAAAAAGGCTATTAGGAGGACCTTCTTTTCTTTATATTTCTCGACTAAAACACCAGCTGGTATTGATGTAAGACCATAAGAAATGAAAAACGAGAAGGGCAGTAAACCCGCTAAACCAATACCAAGTTCAAAGCTATTTAGAATATCAGGAATGATAGGTCCAAGGATATTACTCAGAAAAGAAATCACAAAAAATATGAAGAAAATAAGGGCTACTATAAATGTATTTTGTCTCATTAATTTTTGAGCTTTATTTAACAGAAATTATTTTATTTACGGACACAGTGCGGCTGCACCCAATAGTGCAATATTATTGTTTTTTGATTTCAGTATTTTAATATTTTTCAAAGATTGTGGAAATTCGAATTCCTTTAAGGTTTCATGCATAGTCTTTTCGAAAAATGAAAATGCATGACTTATTGAGCCGCCGATCACCACCACCTCAGGGTCATATGTGTACATAACAGCTTCAATAGCTGCCCCCAAGTGCAGACCAAATTCAGAGTATGCATCTAACGCCCACTTATTGCCATCTTGAGCTGCAATAAATGCCTCCTGAGCATTCAATCTGAAATGCCGCTCAAAAAATGAATTCCCTAAATAGTATTCATAGTTTTTAGTAAGATATTTCAAGAGACCAATCTCTCCAGCACCGCAATTAAATCCTTTATAAAGCTTATTATCAATAATTATTCCTGAGCCAAGCCCTGTGCCAACGGTCAAGCCAACAACGGAAGCATAGCCCTTGGCTTGTCCAAAAAGATGTTCGCCAAGCGTAAAGCAATTCACGTCGTTGTTAACAAACGTAGGTAAATTAAATTCATCCTCAAGTATATCTTTTAAGGCTACTTTTTCCCAAGAAGGAATATTGGTTACATTATACACTATTCCTCTTTCTGTATCTACTACGGATGGAACACCTATTCCTATTTTACTGACATTTTCAGTAACGTGAGGTCTTATGAGTTCTTTAAGTTGCCTAATTGTAGCAGTCAGTGAGTCCTTTTGCAGCAAAAGAGCTGTACTCTGTTCGAGAATTAAACCCTCTTTTGCTATTCCAACTTTTATTTTAGTACCCCCTAAGTCAACCCCTATATTCATGGTTAAGTTGTTTGATAAGCAAAACATTATTAAATCAAAATCCAACTGTATTACTTTAGTTTCAATTAAAAATACCATCGAAAAAAACAAAATTTAATAATCTCTTTCCATTATTTATTTTGTGAGCGTAGGTACTTTTAACCAAATAACCGTTGAAAAAGAAGCGGTTAGAAAAGAAAATGCATTTCCTAAGTTGAATAGCAGCCCAATTATAACATTAAGATAATTCAAGCTTCAATTACTTCTGAAGAAATGAAGAGCAAAATGTGTTCATATTTTATCTGTTTTAGACTTTTAAACCTTTGACTCTGCATTTCGGCGGTTTTTTCTATTGTTAGTTTTAAGAAGTCTGAGACTCTTCAGTTGGAATGTCCTAAAGCAAGATTATGAGAACTCATTTTTAAGGAGATAGGATAACTACCTTAAAATAACTGTTTCATATAAATCTGATTCACTCATTTTTAAAGCTTCCTAGGAAAGCTTAGTTCTCAGACGTACGGCGTCTGGTAGTTTCGAAAATAAGGCAATAAGGGCTTTATTCCTTTAATTAAAATCGATGTGAATATATGTCCGGCTACATAAGTACCCCACTGGCTATCCATTTCTTGTTTTTGACCTATCTTTTTCATCCGGTCATTAATTAAAATTGAATTTCTAAATGATTTTTCTTTGTATTATCGCAGTCACTTCCGGTTGAATAAATGGAAAAACAAACTTCGTTTCTTTAGAAGACTACTTTTCTTCTAGTTTATCAAAATTGTAAGAATGAATTTCTGCTTGAGATACTTTAAAAGTTTAAAGATTTGGAAGACAAACAAGAACAATTAATTCAAGTGCAGAAGTTGGCTTTTATCAGTGAGTTCACGGCTAGCACAGCTCATGAAATTCAAAATCCGTTATATTTTCTCAATAATTTTGCTGAAGTGACAAAGGAATTGGTTTAAGAAGAATGTAAGTAGATACTAAAAACAGGACAAAAAACTGATAAAGAAATAATTGAAGGATTATTATAAGATAGAGAAGGGAAACTTCGGGGAATTCACCACCATGGGAGCCGTGCAAGTACTAGTATTAAAGGAATGCTAGATCATTCAAAGAATAGATCGCGTGGAAAAATAGAAACCAACATTAATCAGATGGCCGACCAGTACTTAAAACTGGCCTATCGTGGATCAAGAGCAATGAATAACGACGGTTCTACGGCCTCGTTTTACTGTTGATTTAGTAAAGGAGTTTGATGTGAAAACATCAGTTAATATTTTAGAAGAGTATTATTAAATCTTATAACTAATGGATTTAATGTCTTAAGCTAGAAAAATCTTGGAGCGGCAAAAGATTATAAGCCTTAACCTACCATAAGCAAACAAGAATGCTGTACTTATTAGTATCGGAGATAACTGTGAGGGTATTCCGCCGACACAAAAGACAAGATTTTTCAATCTTTTTTCACCACGAAGCCAGCAGGTCATGGTATCGGCCTAGGTTTAAGTCTTGCCTATGAAATCATTACCAACTATCATAAGGGAACGCTGACATTTAAGTCCGATGACTCAAATGGAACGGAATTCATCATTTCACTACCCACTTAATTAGACTATTATTAAGGCAATACCATTAACTAAATAAGTTTTAACTGCTATACACTTAAAGATTGGATTGATTAAATTGAGGCGAATTAGATCCTAATTTGAAGACATCCATGAATACTCAGGCAACTTCTGTAAATACAGAAGAAGAAATGGCTCTAAAAAATGCTGACCTAGAAAAGCTAAGAGGAGAATTACGTACAGAAGCGTCTTTGGAAAGCGTAAGAGTCCAAACAATGAGTACGCAGAAATCTGAGGAGATTGCATCTATTCTAGCCGATATGTTCAAGGGTATTGCCCAATTGGATATGACTTTAGTAAGAGTTATTTTTTGGATTTTTAATCCAGATAAGGATTCCTTTAACTGGTGGTCGGCTAATTATGAGATAGGAAATACCGCTAGTTATTTTGAAGTACCATTTAAAGAATACCATGTATTTCAAACATACTTTAAAGCTTGGCAGAAGAAAACGCCTGTATTTCTTTATGATTTTGAAGGTGAATTGCAAGAGTCTTGGCAGGATATTCTTTTTAATGAAACTGCTATGGGGAAGTTGCCTATTGAGTTAAAAAATGGGATGAGAGATGAATGGCAAATTTGTACTGTAAGTGCCATTAGTGAATATGGATTGGTGATGTTAGGCTGTATAGAGCTACTCTCAAAAGAAAATATAGATGTTATTCAACACTTTGAAAAAACGTTTCAGCAATCTTTTACCAGATATCGAGATGTACAAAAAGCAGAAGCACAAGCCATAGAAACACAAATAGAAGCAGCACTAGAAAAGGTGCGGTCCCGCTCTTTGGCCGTGCAAAAAAGGAATGAGCTCAACAAGGTGGTATTTATTCTTTTTGAAAAAATAAAGGAACTTCAAATTCCTGCTACGGCAGTTGGCATCGGCATTTACATAGACGGTTCTAAAGACTTGAATACTTTTGTATGCGATGAAAATGAAGAAGGCTTAGTCTTTACCAATTATCGTCTCCCTTATTTCAATAATAAGATAGCGAGAGATGCTTGTAGCATGAGTGAAAAACAACTAGATTTTTTTGTTGGTTATTATTCAAAAGGAGAAAAAAATATCTTCTACCAATATTTGATTGATCATATTGCT
>JBNMFK010000142.1:0-9729 GCA_051269965.1 Algoriphagus sp.
GGCAACCTGAAGCGGTTAGTGTTATATTTTCACCAGCACATATATTATTTTCAGAAGCTGTAATATGGGGCGTTTGAGTATTTCTAGCTGTAATAGTGGTGAATGCTGAGCCAGAACACGTGCCTGTGCCACAAGTTACCGAGTATGTCGTGGTTTCAGTAGGTGTTACAATGATGCTATTGGTTGTATTTCCTGTACTCCAGGAGATATTTCCAGAGCAATCGGTCAATGTTAAAGTGGTTGGACTTCCGTTACAAATCGTACTAGAAGACACTACAAGCGTAGGTGTTAGACCAGCTAAAACTGTAATAGTTATGCTGTTTGAAGTACTACTTACGCAAGATCCTATAGAACAGGTAGCTGTGTAAGATGTTTCGGTACTGGGTGTTACATTAATAGATGTACCTGTCATACCATTACTCCAATCCACAACGCCGTTGCAAGAGGCGTTTGTTAATGTGACCGTTTCTCCAGAACAAATATTACTTTTTGATGTAGTAATGTTCGGTGTAGTTGGTGTGCTGACAATAATAGTAGTTATGTTAGATTCGGAGCTTTCACAAGTACCAACTTGGCAATGAGCCGTATAAGACGTATTTCCTATTGGGCTTACTGTTATAGAATTACCAGTTTGCCCGCTAGACCATTCCACAAGACCATTACATCCTATGGCTGACAATGTTGTGTTTTGACCCACACATATTAAGTTATTTGTACAAGAAATAATAGGGGTGTTTGGATTACAATCATCTATAACATCTATATCTACGGCATCGTCATCATCTTCATTGGTTCCACTACTTGGAGTAGAATCTGGATCGTCTTGGTCAGAACTCATAACTTGTGCCCTATTCGTCACCTTGGTGCCATTAGTCGCTGTTACAGTAGCGTTTATAGTGAACTGAGCTGTAGAATTAACGCCAATAGAATTAAATCGTGCGATTACTGTACTGGCACCAAAAGACATAGAATCTGCACCTGCCGATGAAGCATAATCAAGTCCTGCAGGTAGAGCATCATGTATTGCCACATTGGTAGCTATACTGGGACCACTATTAGTCACTTTAATTGTATAACTAATCAAGTCTCCCGAAGAAGGAGAGTCATCAGAAACTAGCTTTTGTAGGCTTAAGTCAGCCAAAGGATTTGAAGAGATAACATGAATGACTTCGTCATCGTCATCATCTTCATTTAAAGTCATCGCGTTACCTGGAGTAGAGTCAATATCAGACTGGTCTACACTCGTAATCTCGGCCACATTAATGATAGTTCCTAGACTTGTCACTCTGGCCTTATAGCTTAGACTTATTGACTCATTTACACCAACGGTTGGAATAGTAGCCTTTAAGATACCTCCAGTAAAAAAATAATCTGAGGTTGACACAAATGATAGACCTGTTGGTAGTTTGTCCTCAAGACTTACGTTCGTTGCTATATTGGGCCCACTGTTGGAAACGTGGATGGTATATGTAATAATATCATTTATGTTGGCAGTTCTTAAATTGGCCACTTTAATTAGACTGATATCTACAAATTGAGTACAAGCCTTCTCTATAACCGTTACTGCAGTTGAGTTAGAATAACATCCAGATCCAGATTTTTCGAATAGATAATAAGTTCCTGATCCTACAACAGTAGCGTCGGCAACTAAAGCTGAGCTAGCTAATGAGTCTATATGAAATTCGAAAGCACCATTAGGAGTGGTTATCGGATTAATGATGTAATCATTAAGATTAATTGTACCGGCGGGACACACCTCAATCACATTTACATATGAAGGTGTGGGAGGTGTTGCATTGACCGTAACCACCACTGATCTTCTTGGATTAGGGCAGTTTAGAGCAACTGAACTTAGTTCGCCATAATAAGTTACGGTAGTGGTAGGGAAAACCATACGGTTTTCACTACTGGTTGTTACAAAAATTGGTGAACCTCCAAAAGATGTCTGGTACCAAACGATGTTAGAATCATTTGAGGAGGTTGCGTTTAAGAAGGTGGTGTCGCCAACACAAATAGGATCATCTATCGTAGAAATAGCAATAATGTTTTCACAGACAGATTGGCTTATTGATACGTATTGAATATCATCATCGTCTTCATTTACAGAATCATTATTTGGACTAGAGTCTGTATCGAATACATCCTCACCATTAGGACCCTTAGCATCATAAATCTCCGCTCTATTCTGGAGCGTGGTATCTGTGAAATCGGCGTCAATTAAGAAAGTGATATTTAATGTATTGGCGTTTCCCGCTGCCAAAGAAAATGGGGAATTATTGACTAGTTTACCACTAATTAGACTCCAATTATTATCCTGAATGGTCAATCCATTAGGAGCAGAATCTGCCACGCTAACTAAAGTCGCATTTACCTGTCCTTCATTGGAAACGGTTAATCCAAAGGTAACGGTATTACCAGGTGTAAAAGGAGCAGGGGAGATGATATATTTATCTAAACTCAAGTCAAAGTTACCAGCCGGCACAATACCAGCGTCCACGTCTGAGTTGTCACGGCCTTTGTTTCCTGAAGGGAGTGACGTGTCTATATCTATTAAGTCTGTAAGCCCAGTTGTTGGGTTGACATCACTGTCGTTAAGGTCGTTTGTGCCATCTCCTTTTACAGTCAAAGTTGTATTTATTGGGGAAATAAATTGTACTCTATATTGGCTGGTAATAAGGCTATCAAATGAATAAAATCCGGCAGGATTAGTAACAATACTGTCAATGATACTAGATACGTTATTTAAAAGATAAATTTTGACCCCTGAAATTGGAATTTCACTTTGATCCTGAAAACCATTAGAATTAAGGTCTTCCCATACATAATTTCCTATAGAACCATAGAGACTTTCTTCTAGGATAACAGGACAGCATCCTGTAGCAGGACAAGTACTGAAATTGGTCTCGAAAGTATAGGAGCCAGGACTAGCTATAGTAAGTGTGGTATCTTCTGCATTGACAGTTGCTCCAATAGTACCGTCTAAAATGGGAATTCCATCTTTAAACCAAATTATTGCTGAATCCGATTTATACGGATGAGGTATGCTTACGTTATATTCATCGCCAGGGTACCAAGTAATAGGAATGGAAAAACAAGAAGTAGCTATATCATCTTCGTTGAGTTTGCCATTATTTGGGTCAGAATCTATATCAAAGTCTGTAGCCGCAACAATTTCTGCGATATTAAAGAAAACCCCTTGAGTTGTAGCACTTCCGTTAATTGTTAAATAAAGGGAATCACCTCCAGCTAATGAGCTAACCGTCCAGTTTACAATTCCTGTTTCGCCAGAATAGGTATTGATGCCACTCTGTGTCGTTATTATTGGCGTACTTATGGCTCCTAGAGGAGTAGCCACATTAACTTCTACGTCATGAGCTGTAGTATTTCCTTGATTGACTAAATAAATTGTGTATTCAACTCCATCTCCTATGGTTGGCAAAGAGTTATTTACTGATTGCTTCAGAGCAATATCAATGTTTTGGGCTGAAAGAGCAGAAGAAATGAACGTGAGAATAAACAATAAGACCCAGACTAATCTAGAGGAACTCTTCTTGATTGGAAGTAGCGATTTTAAGGAGAAGAGCGTTTTGCATGAAGAAAGAGGCGAAGATGAAGTCTTCTGTTGAGGCATATTTTTCTTTAGGATTGAAGCGTCTGGTATAGTTTTATGTGATTCAAATACCGGCCTATTAGTTGTTAAAGGATCGATTCCTTGTTTACCTTCTTTCGCGTACACGGAAAAGACTAGTAAATGATTCGAACTGGTTTTGATAAACCTTCGCATTTCTAACGACAAGGTACGTGAGTGTTTGAGGAAATACTTTATCAGAGAAGTATATTTATACGTGAAAGTTGTAATCATCTGCTATCAGATATTTTCATGCTATAATAATAACCGGACCTAGCTCAATATCAATTTGAACTTTTCTCGATTCTAGGATTCACTAAACGAAAACTATGCCAAATGAGAAATGTTAAAGCATCATAATGTTTAGCTGATAGATAATTAATGTAAACTACTACTAACTAGCTGATTATGTTATTTAGATAATTCCTCTAAGTCTCGGAGGAATGTGACGGCATTTAGCAAAAAGATGGAGGTAACCTGTGTCTAAAACTGTGCCAAGTTTTTTGTCTTAATTCTTTAACCTTATGATCTGCAGATTACGCAACTAGCCTGATTGTCTTCGAGCCTAGAAACCGTGACCTAAAGAAAGATAGAATTTACCTTCACTAAACTCCTTATTTTCAAGTCCGAAACCATAATCTCCTTTGATAAAAAAGCCTAAGACAGTCGTTCTTATTCCTCCTCCTAGGCCTGTTAGAAATGGATTTTTAAAGTTAGTTACTACAGCGGAGAACGGATTGCCACCAAGAGCTGTAGCCCCACCAATGGACTGTGTATTTAAACTATTTTGACGGCTCCAAGGTCCATTTTCTCCTTCCCAAGCAGTCCCTACATCCGCGAATGCTACGAGCTGTAAATTTCTTATCACGCTTGATGTTACCGTATTTTTGGAGAAGTAGCCTCCCAAGGAAAGTCTTAACTCAAGGTTAAAAAGAAGATGCTTTGTTCCGTGTAATCTTGCAAAGTCAAAACCCCTTAAATCACCACCGTAATTGTAAAATACGAGGTCTCTTAAGTTCCCAGATTCGGTCTGGAGGCCTTGGTTTGGATTCTCATATATAGTTCTATTAAGGGTGTTTTCAGTACCTCCTAAGAACGTATATTTTGGACTAGGGCCGGTGGAACTTCCATAGCTTAGTCTTCCTGCTATTTGAAGTCCTGAGGTAATGTTTTGATAGTGCCTGGCGTCTATAAAAAGACCATTGAAATTCTGAGTGGCATCTGATAAACCAAGGTTTTTCCTATAAGATATTTTAGCACGAGTGCCCGAAAGAAAGGCAGATCCTAAGATTCTTTCAGTGTCATCATATATGATTTCCGCATTTAGGCCAGCATAGGAAGTACTCTCGGTATCTATACTGACATCAGCGTAGTTTATGTCATTGTTAAAAAACAAGGACGGTCTAAAATTAACCTTTAAATTTTGGCTCAAAGGATAAGAGATATGCCCATTTATTGTGTGCAAATAGACTCTTCTACTAAGCCTATCTGGGATGGCATTGAATCCTAAAGGGCTTAGGAGATAGTTGAGTATTTCATTATTTCTATCATTTCTCCGCTCAAGGAAGATCGACTTTCTAGAGAACTCTACGCCCCAATCAGTTCTTTTCTCATAATTATTATAGCTCGCCTTTAAATCGTGATTTTTAACTATTGGAGTTATGAAGAGCTCGAAATTGAAAATGTGGTTTTCTAATAAGTCATTTATTACAAGCGAACCTTGAACACCAATTCTTCTGACGGGGTCATTAAGAAGCGTCGTATTAAGATCCTGTGTTACCAAAAGATTTTGATAAGATTTCGGAGGAGAGAGTTTAAACTCTTCGAGTCCTCTTTTTAGTCTCTTTCTATTGAATGTACTGCTATGCTCTGGCTCTATTTTACTCAAGAAATCAGCAGCTTTAAGGACGTTTATTTCTTCAAACTCATAGTATTCTGTATCTATCTCTTTGTCTTTTAAGTTTGTCAGACGAGGTATTTTGAGACTAGAGCTACCAAAATTCACCTTTGTGCTCTCAGGTGCCTTTATTGCCGCTTCTTCTGGTGAAGATCCATTGAGGTAATAAGCTCTCCATTCATTTTGAAATCTATTGAACGAAACGCCTAGTGTACTGGTAATACTGCTTTGTTCTGTTCTAATTATTCTTGTCAAGTTAAGGATATTAGAAATATTATCTGGTCCGTAACGTTCTGCTATGTAATGCCAGATAGACTTTCCAATAATTTTGGCATCCTTTGAACTAAGGTTATTTAGCTTCCTATTGCCATTTCTTTGGATAGCTTCTCTCGCTAAAGCAAAATCTTCAGAATTCATACCGTCGGATGCTATGTATTCTGAAATGCCAGCCATATACCATTCCGGTACTGTAAGTAGGAGGGAGCTCTGCAAAACTTCCTTTAAAGAACCACCGAAAAGCATGTCGTAAACAAAAAGTCTTGAAATTTCTCGAATCAATTCGCTTTGAAATATACTATCGTTCCCTGAGTATGGTATTTCAATTCGCGAACGTGAGAGATTCAGCACACCGCCGTCGTATTCAATGGGGGTAGTAAGGCCAATATTGCTTTGCTCCAACTGTCTAGGAGTATTATACAGGAATATTTTCATGGTGGTAAAAGGGGTATACCCTAGTATTTCCGTAATTTTCCTATATCCTCCTTCTGCTGTTTTAGCGGCTTTTTGAGCAATTTCTTGTCCTCCTCTGTAGTAATTGAATTCGAAGTTATTACTGTTTATGGTTTTCCAGTCTAGTTTCTTTAGCTGAATACGGTTTTTGCCGAAGGTTTCTTGTGCTAAAGGGAAATATCCTTGAGCGTTTCCCATAAAACTTCCCAAAAGTGCGAGAAGCGTAAAAACTTTATTCATAAGTGCTGATCATAAAATAATGCTTACGAATATAACGGATAAAAGCGGTTAATAGTTGATTCAGAATCAATTTCTTTCCCTTCTAGAATATGTTCTAGAAGGTATTTTGCCATTAATGGAGCTAAGGACACACCCTTAGTTCCAAGACCGTTTAGAATGAATACGTTTTTGTATTTAGGATGGGAACCTATGATGGGACGTCGGTCTATTACGGCGGGCCTAATCCCCGCAAACTGAGCCAATACCTTTGGCTTACATTTCAGGAAATTGGCAGTTTTTTCTAAGATGCCTTCTCTCGCTTCTGCGGTTACGTCAACATTAAGATTATCCCAATCGTACGTGGAGCCCATTTTGTATTTGCCCTCATCCAGTGGCATAAGCCAGGAACCCTGATTTACTATTAAGTCTATTGACTTACCTTCTAAGGACACGTCCAAGGTCTCCCCTTTTACAAGCCTAAGAGGGAGCCAATTGAATAAGATATTTTCTTCAGAATGAATTCCTTGGCAAAATACCACATTTTTAAAGGTCTGATTTTGATACTCTACCGATTCACTTTTGATACGTAGCTTTCCTGAATCAAAGTGACCTTCTTCTATGGCATTCATAGAATTAAAAAACTGAGTGGAGGCTTTCAGGAATTCTGGCACATCCAAACGCCCACTTTGTTTCGTCAATATACCGCCAATAGGTCCTTCTATAAGATCCTCTAAGCATGGTAAAGGCTCAACAGAGGAGACTAAATGACTAATATTTTTCTTTTCAATAGCCTTTACAAACTGAGACTTCTGATTCTCATTTTTATAGGGTCTATAAATTGGAATGATATGAAGAAATTTGGCTTTTAGTTTTTGTTCTAATCCCCCGTAGAAGAGTTGCATATAGTCAAACAATTCCTCTTGTTTCCAAGTTAGAGCAAGCCTCTTTCCCGTTACAGGATTAAACATGCCGCCAGCCACTTTTGAACTGCTTGGCAGGGCATTGTTTTGGAGTATTTTAAAACTTTTACCTTGAGAGCTCAACTGGTGAGCAAGGCATGTACCGGCTAATCCCTGACCTATAATAAGGAAATCAAGAGCCATGATGTCTCAGTTTTTTGGACATTACTTCATCAGCCATAATGCAAACCATGTCTATCTGTTCGTCTAAAGTCATGTGTGTTGTATCTATCACTTGAGCATCAGGCACCTGAATAAGAGGGCTTTCTTTTCGTGTCGTATCTATTTTGTCACGCTTTTCTATGTTGGCTGTAATTTCTTCAAAACTGAGTAAATCACCCTTTGCCATTAGTTCTATCTGCCTTCTTTGAGCTCTTATCAGGGGATCTGCCGTCATAAATAGCTTGAGCTCGGCATCAGGGAAAACCACAGAAGCTATATCTCTACCGTCCATGACTAGGGCTCTTTTTTTGCCCATCTTTTGCTGCTCTGCCACCATGGCATGCCTAACTTCTGCTATAGCACTAACCTCACTAACTTTATTTGCCACATATAGTTTTCTTATTTCATTCTCTACATTCAAGCCGTTGAGGTAGGTCTTATTTTCACCCTCTGTAGTTCTTCTAAATTCTATACTAATGTTTTTCAAGGCGTCTGTTATATCGCTTGCATTTGTCAGAGAAATATGCTTTTCGTGAAAATATAAGGTGACAGCCCGATACATGGCACCCGTATCTATGTAAGCATAGCCTAAATGGGTGGCAACTCCTTTCGCTGTACTGGATTTTCCACAGCTAGAGAATCCGTCTATGGCTATTACGATATTGTGCATCTAGTTTTGTTTTATCAAAAATAAGGGGAATGGTTTTAAGAGCCTAATAAAACAAAAAACCACCTCCGTTTGGAGATGGTTTTTGCTCGTTTTATAATCTTTCAATGATTAATTACATGCTTGGAACCAAGTTGATGGTTAATACGATATCGTTAGAAATAACCATATCTTTCATTGGCATTGCAAAAGAAACATCATATTTCGTGCGATCGAAAGTTAAAGCTCCAGAAACACCATTATCAGATACCATTACATCATTAACCGTTTCTTCGTTAGTAATGCCTCTAACAGTTAGATTTCCAGTTACTGTATTTCCTTCAACAAATGTTACCACAAAAGATGCCGTTGGGAAATCAGCTACATTGAAGAAATCTGGAGAAGAAAGATGCCCTACAAGCTTTTCTTTGGTGCTTTGCTCATTGTAGTTAGTATCAGTAGGAATAATAGTACTCAAGTCTACCACAAAACTTCCTCCAGTAATAGCTCCACCAGCCATATCTATAGAACCTTCTGTTAATGTTACATTTCCAGTATGTTCTTTGATACCTAACATAACCCCTTTAAAGGCTACTGAACTGGCCGCCAAATCTAAAGCTATTGTGCCGTCTGCCATGGCAGAAGCTACTTCAGCAACTTCCTCAGTTGTTTCTTCAGGTGCAGACGTACAAGATTGAAAAGAGATGGCAGCTACTAGAGCGAGGCCTAAAAGTGTAATTTTTTTCATTGTCTTAATTGTTTAATGTTATTGTATGTATCTACACACAACATGCAAACACTTCAGATTTTAAAAAGTTTTCTTAAACGAGATTTTATTTTATTTCTTTTTCACAATAGTCAATTAATGCCTCTTTTTCATTTGGATTAAACCAAAGGAATTCATCTTTATTTTTAAACCAAGTGACTTGTCTTTTGGCGTATCTTCTGCTATTTCGCTTAATTAATTCTACCATGTTTTCATAGCTTAGTTCTCCGTCTAGGTGCTGGAAAACTTCCTTATAGCCAACTGTTTTGAGAGCGTTTTTGTGGCGATATTTTTCAACACTTTTAACTTCTCTTAATAGGTTTGCTTCGAGCATTAAATCTACTCTTAAATTTATCCTATCGTAGAGTTCTTCTCTGGGTCTTTCTAAACCAATTTTTATGATTCGAAAGGGACGCTCTTTTTTAGCATTTTTGAGCCAGCTAGAATAAGGATTTTTCGTGTTTATACAAACTTCTAAGGCTCTTGTAACTCTTTGTTTATTCGACAAATCTACCTTGGAGGCGTACTCAGGATCCATTGCTGATAATTCTTCTACGAGCTTAGGGAACTCTCCGATTTTTATTCGCTCAATGAGTCCTTGTCTTACTTCTTTCGGAGTATCTGGTATATCATCCAAACCATGGGTAATGGCCTTTACAAAAAGACCAGAGCCGCCAGTCATTATAGCCGTGTCATTTTCTTTGAAATAAGTATCTAATTGAG
>JBNMFK010000143.1:0-9724 GCA_051269965.1 Algoriphagus sp.
TGAAGACTGAATGGCATTATCCTTAAGGGTTAAAAAATCTTAAAGATCTTTGTATTTTTAATGCCTTATTTTCAGGGACTTAATACATTATCGACATAACAAACCAGAGACGTTGGTCTTAGCCTCCTATTTTTCTTGGATTCCATTTTCCTGACATTTTCTTAATATTAGCAATGAACTCATTGTCTAAATCTATATGAACTTTCTTTAAATTGTACAGACGCCCAACAGATCCATCTTTCTCAATTTCAAATTTGACGAGTACTTTTCCATGAATTTCGGCCTTAATAAGTTGAAACAGGATAGCGAATGTTATTAGTAATGAAATTGTACATCCCCCCCCCAATGAATGTTGGACTTTCCTATATTTCTACATATTCAACTTCATCTCCAACCTCATTTGAAGCCTCCCAGAGATGAGTTTGCCTCCATCTTATTCCTCCTCATAACATGCTCGTCAGACGAACGCTTGGGCTTTGATGTCCCTTGTCTTTGACCAGTTTTATATTTTCAATACGCTGTTATGTCATCAGAAGAATTATGTTTTTCTGAAAGGTCATTCCCAGCTACAATTAATTGTTGTCCTTCTCCAGAATTAACTTCTAAGACAATTTGGCTTTTGTCCTTGCCTACTGAATATTTAATTTTTTCTTAACTTTTTCCATTGTGACCATATAGTACCGATTCGTATTCCCTCAACATAGGTTTCAGTCAATTTCAAAGTGCCGTTATTATGAAACTTTTTAAATCGTCCTTCTTTAGTTATCATGACGGGTAATGTTAGCGTTCTCTGCAAAGCCAATAGCATACTTCTCACCATGTTTAAATAAGTCTAAGATAAGCAAAGCTCTACCATCTTGCATGTAAATGAGTCTGGAGTAATTAGAGTTTTCCTGTTTTGAAGATTCGAAATCTTCATTAAAGTGAGATGGGCCATCTTGTGAATAGGCTTGAAGCACAGATAATACGACATTCAAGCTCAGTGGTGTGGCTTCAAACATTATATGGCTTTATCTGTATTTCAACAAAAATAATAATTAATCGAATCTAAGACTCGTCTTATCTACCGGAAACCGGAGTAACCACTTTAGAAGGAAAGATATCCAAGTCCTTAGTTAGAATACCTAAATTTGCAATCGAATTACTTCGCAAGAAAAAAATGACTAAAAGCCCTAAAAGATATACCGTTACTGCCGCTCTTATCTACGCCAATGGCCCTATACATATTGGTCATTTGGCGGGTTGTTATTTACCGGCAGACATTTATGTAAGGTATCTCCGCTCAAAAGGAAAGGATGTGGCTTTTATCTCTGGTACTGATGAGCATGGTGTACCCATCACCATTAAAGCTAAGAAGGAAGGAATTACACCGCAAGAACTTGTAAATAGATACCACAAGCAGATAAGTCAAAGCTTCAAAGATTTTGGGATAAATTTTGATATTTATTCTCAGACTTCTAAGTCTATTCATCATGAAGTTTCTAAAGACTTTTTTAAGAAGCTCTATGAGCAAGGAGTCTTTGTTGAAGAAGAGGCGGAACAGCTTTATGATGAAAGTGCCGGTCAATTTTTAGCAGATAGGTATGTCATAGGTACGTGCCCAAAATGTGGCAATGACAAGGCTTATGGCGATCAATGCGAAAGCTGCGGAACAGCCTTATCTCCGCTAGAATTAAAAAACCCTAAGTCTACACTTTCTGGAGCCAATCCAATTAAGAAAATCACCAAGAACTGGTATTTGCCTTTAGACAAAATGCAGCCTAAGATAGCCGAATATGTTAATGGCCATCCCGAGTGGAAAAATAATGTAGCAGGTCAGTGTAAATCTTGGTTACAAGACGGGCTTAGACCTCGTGCCATGACCAGAGATCTTGACTGGGGTATTAATGTGCCTTTGGAAGGTGCAGATGGTAAAGTACTTTATGTGTGGTTTGACGCCCCTATTGGCTATATCACTTTCACTCAAGAATGGGCCTCCGCCAATGGCAAGAACTGGAAGGACTATTGGCAGTCTGAAGATACTAAACTAGTCCATTTCATTGGTAAGGATAATATTGTTTTTCATTGTATTATTTTCCCGGCCATGCTGATGGCTCATGGAGGTTACACGCTAGCAGATAACGTTCCGGCCAACGAATTTATGAATTTGGAAGGAGACAAAATAAGTACTTCGAGAAACTGGGCGGTCTGGCTTCATGAGTATTTAACAGATTTTCCAGGGAAAGAAGATGTCTTAAGATATGCCTTAACATCTAATGCTCCAGAAGCAAAAGACAGCGAGTTTACTTGGAAGGATTGGCAGACAAAGAACAATTCGGAGTTGGTAGCCATTTTAGGGAATTTCGTTAACAGAACCATGGTATTAACTCATAAATACTATGATGGTGTGGTACCTGAAATAGGCGAGTTAACAGACTTTGATAAAGAAACGCTTGCTAAATTGGCTCAACTGCCTTGTGATGTTTCAGACTCCTTAAAGAACTATAAGTTCAGGGATGGACTTTCTCAAATGATGGAAGTAGCCAGACTCGGAAACAAATACTTGGCCGATACTGAGCCTTGGAAACTGATAAAGATTGATCAAGAGCGGGTTAAAACGGTCATGAATATTGCCATTCAAATAACGGCTACATTGGGGGTAGTTTGTGAGCCATTTTTGCCGTTTACCACTAGTAAAATCAATGGTATGTTAGGCTTAAAGGCAAGAGAATGGATGTTTGCTGGAAAGGCAGATGCTTTGGCAGCGGGAGAAACGCTAAATACAGCGTCTTTGCTTTTTGAGAAAATTGAAGATAAAACAGTAGAGGAGCAGGTACAAAAACTTTTAGATACAAAAAAAATGAATGACTTAGAAAGTAAGACTGTTCCCGAATTAAAGGAAGAGATAGTTTTTGATGATTTCATGAAATTGGATATCAGAATAGGAACTATCTTGGCAGCAGAGCCTATTAATAAAAGCAAAAAGCTACTTAAATTCTTGATTGACGACGGGCTAGAAAAGCGGACCATCTTAAGTGGTATTGCTTTACATTATAAGCCCGAAGACATGATAGGGCAGCAGGTGACTTTCGTGGCTAATTTAGCTCCAAGAAAAATGATGGGCGTAATGTCTGAAGGGATGATTCTGATGGCAGAGAATAACGATGGTGGTCTAGCTCTTATCCAGCCTGATAAGAAAGTTTGGGACGGTGGGACGGTGTCATAAATTATTATTCACAGAAAAGAAATCAAGTCCAAATGAAAATTGGAATAATAAGAGAGGAAAAAAATCCACCAGACAGTAGGGTTACTTTAAGTCCGGAGCATTGTAAAATACTTATAGATAAAGGTCTTGATGTGGTAGTTCAGCCTTCTCGGGTCAGATGCTTTAGCGATGATCACTATCTAAAAATTGGCATACCTATGTCGGAGGATTTAAGTGACAGAACCCTTCTTATAGGGGTAAAGGAAGTGCCTATAGACGCATTAATTCCTAATAAGACTTATTTCTTTTTTTCACACACTTTTAAAGCTCAGCCTTATAATCAGAAACTATTAAAGGCTATCGTTGATAAGAACATCACACTTATTGATTATGAGGTACTGACTAATGATTCTGGAGCTAGAGTAATTGCCTTTGGTAAGTTTGCAGGTATGGTAGGTGCTCACAATGCTCTTTGGACTTATGGTATGCGAACTGGAGCTTTTGAACTACCAAGAATGTCGGATCTTTTTAATTACAAAGCGGCGAAAGAGGTGTATGAAAAAATAAAGCTACCAAACGTAAAAGTTGTTCTTACAGGTACGGGTAGGGTGGCTCAAGGCTCTGTTCAAGTTTTAAATGATATGGGCCTCACTAAAATTAGGCCAATAGACTACGTAAGAAAGACATACGACAACGCAGTATATACTCAGCTAAACAGTTTCTATTACGCGAAGAGAAAAGATGGGAGAGTTTTCGATGATGTTCAAGATTATTATAAGAACCCGAAGGACTACGATTCCGATTTTAACCATTTCTTGCCTATGTCAGATATCATGATTAATGGTATTTACTGGGATAATGATGCTCCCGCCTTTTTCACTGTGGAGGAGATGGCCAGCGAAGACTTTAATATAAAAGTGATAGCTGATGTGACATGTGATATTGCTCCTACTAGCTCTATACCTTCTACGTTAAGGGCGAGCACAATAGCCGATCCAGTTTTTGGATTTAACCCAGAATCAAAGTCTGAAATGGCAAGCTTTCAAAGCAATGGCATCGATATGATGACCGTGGATAATCTCCCTAACGAACTACCAAGAGACGCCTCTGAGGCTTTTGGAGAAATGTTTATCGCGTATATTATTCCAGAACTGTTAAAAGAGGAAAGCGAAATGCTTACAAAAGCGACTATCGTGACCAATAAGAACTTAGGTCCTCACTTTGAGTATTTGAGGGATTACCTTAATGGGAAGTGAACATAAATTAATACCATAAGGTAAAAACGCTGTCTCAGAGAAGCGAGAAGGACGCTCTTCGTTTTACATCCGTCTGTAAAGTTTTTCGCATATTCAACTCTCAGAGCCTACTAATTTAAAGAAGGCTTCTCTATCGTATATGTTTCGAAGCCCAAGCAATTTTATTACACTAGGAGCCGTTCGGGTACGCCCATATCTTCTGTAAAATAATCTTTTCGCGTCATTATTGTACTCAAAAATACAATTGAAAGAAAGCATTGACTTTGGCGAAAAGTTCAAATAAGCTATATTTTCTTGAAGTCTTAAACCAGGTCATGGATCCATAATTCCTTCGATTGTTATATGTTAAACATCTGAGTTCAATTTAAGAACAGCCTTTAGAGCATCCGAGGATCATTATTTAGGTAGCGAGAGGTGATTTCCTCACAAATGAGCTGAAGAACACCCTAGTTTAGCCTAAAAAGCCAAAATCGTGACAAACATATCATTGAAGGTTCGCAAAATTAGTGAGTTAACTGATTTTCTTAAGTCGAACTCAGGTTAAAAGAGTGTAAAAATACCAAAACAACATTCGTTGGTATAAGAATGTTATGTAGTCTTAGTGCTAATCGTTTTTCTTTGACCGCTCGTCACGTGAGGTTACCATACATACTATTATGTTATACATAGTACTATATGATTATCACTTTTGAGCTGTCAAGCGAAAGCTATTAACATTATTTATTACTTATAAACACTTACAATTATGAAAAATGCAGTAAAAATTATCGCAGGTCTATTATTTATTTCTACCATGGTTTCGGCGACAAACAGAGTTCCAGAAGAGGAAACTAAAAAGGAAAAACCATTCAAAATGAGCATGTATTTCGACAAAGTATCAGGCGTAGTCAATACGTTCTATGAGAAACAACGGGGTGAAAATCTCATAGTACGTGTTATTGACAAAGAAGGAAACGAGCTTAGTAAAAATGCTATTGGTAAAAAGTCAGAAGTGGCAAAGCTTAGTTTAAACGTGAGCGGTCTTGAGAACGGTATTTATAGTATTAAAGTAAGTGATGGAAATGAGACCATTACAAAAACTATTCGTGTTGAAAAATCGACTCCTATAAAAACAAAGAACTTCAACATGCAAATAATTCAAGCCTAACCAAAGTGGAGCTATTGCTCTCCACTTTTAATTAATTTATCTCTTGGTACTGTTGTACGATTTCTAGAATCACTGTTCGAAAGTGGACATAATTTGGTTTGATTATTATTTTAAGTAACTGATAACAAGAAACATAAAATAATTGGAATGACTTTGGACCAACGGGTACTAGTGATGCAATGGTAGTGAAACAGATTCATTCTCAGAATGTAATCACAAAACTTAAACAACACATTTTATGAAAAATTTATTAAAAATTATTGCAGGTCTTCTATTAGTATCCTCTTTTACGTTCGCAAATGATAATGTTACAGGTCCTGGAGAAACGGATACCGAATCTTTAAAAATGGGAATGTATTTTGACCAATCTTCTGGTATGGTGAAGACATTTTTCAAAAAGGAGGTGGGTTCTATTCTAAACGTCTCCTTTTCTGATTCCAAAGGAAGAGTCCTAAATCAGGTATATATTAATAAGAAGAGAAATGGAGCTAGAGTAAACTTTGATATTTCTATGCTAGAGAATGGAACATATAATTTAGAGGCGTCTCATAACGGTGATGTGATAAAGAAAACGATTGTTCTTGAGAGGGTGAATCCATCTAAAATGAAGAATTATAACATGGAAATTTTATAGTACGGTTTAGTAAAAGTTAAAGGGGCTATCTATTTTGGGTAGCCTCTTTTTTATGGTCCGGAATCAACATTGTAATTGTTAGAAGGACTAGGACTAAAAAAATTAAGATATAAACCTTGACCTATAATTGAGAGGGGTGGTTTTCTTGACACTCTTAAACTGCCTATTAAAATTGGATAGATTATTAAATCCGCTCTCATAAGACACTTCTGAAACGCTGTGCTTATCTTTCTGCAGAAGCTTACAGGCATGTTCTATGCGAATTTCGGTAAGAAAAGTGCTAAAGGTTTTACGTGTTCTCTTCTTAAAATACCGACTAAAAGCAGATTCGCTCATACTCGCCAAACCAGCGATTTCTTGCAGCTTTATTTCCTTTTGAAAGTTAGTTATTACAAATTCAAAGACCTTCTTTATTCTATCAGAATCTATATTATTGTTCAAATAAATAGGGTCTGATGTCAAAAAAATAAAATCTTGTGTTTGGCTCATTTTGTTAAGCAATGATAGCAAACCTATGAGCCTATCCATGTTCTCTAATTTGCTTAGAGCGATAAGTTCTTCACGCAGTCCTTCGCTAAATTCTCTGCCAAACTGCAAACCCCGTTTGCAATTATCTAACATTTGTTTAACTAGAAAGTTTTCGGAGATATTCATGAAGTCTTTTCCCATAAAATCTTCATGAAAATGAATAACCAGCGATCGGGCTTTGAGACCAGAATTAGCATTATAATAAACGTCACTATTTTTGTAATAATGGGGCAGGTAAGAACCAATCATCGCCAAGTCTCCGGGTTTAAAATCAGTTATACTGCTTCCAATGTATTTTTCTCCAGTACTTTCTAGCATAAAAACAATTTCTACTTCTGGATGATAATGCCATGGCGTAGGAAAGTAATTTTCCTCTTGGTTGTAAAGGTTAAAGGAGTAATCTAAAGGGTTAGAAATTTTGAGTAATTGAGGCTTCACTTATTGAATATATTATGCCCAAAAATAGAATATTTTCGGAATAATAGTATTAGATTCGCCAAGTATTTACAATAAAATATTCAACCATAAGTTATAAATAAATGACAAAAAAGAGTAAACTACTGATATGTATATTATTATCACTCGTCTGTCTAGATTCATTCTCACAAAAACAAATGAAGGGAGACTGGATGCCACTCTTCAACGGTAAAAATTTTGACGGCTGGAATCAAAAGAATGGAGAGGCAAAATATACTATAGAAAAAGGAGAAATTGTGGGTACTACAGTGGCTAATACTCCTAATTCTTTCATGTGTACCAACGAAACCTACGGAGACTTTGTCTTGGAGTTAGAGCTCAAAGTGGCCGAAGGGATGAATTCTGGTGTACAATTTAGAAGTGTATCCACCCCTGATTATAAAGAAGGGCGAGTGCATGGCTATCAAATGGAGATAGACCCTTCTGATAGGGCTTGGTCTGGTGGTATTTATGATGAGGCCAGAAGGGGTTGGCTTTATGCTCCCAATATAAATCCAGCGTCTAAGATGGCCTTTAAGCATAATGACTGGAATATTTATCGTATTGAAGCCATAGGTTCTACCATTAGAACATGGGTAAACGGAATTCCTATTTCACATTTAATTGACGATAAAACTGCGGCCGGCTTTATCGCTCTTCAGGTACATGGCATTAACAGCCAAATGAAAGAGGGCATGCAAATCAGATGGAAAAACATAAAAATCAAAACAAAGAACATTACACCGAGCCCTTTCGATGGCATACCTGTAGTGAACCTTTTGAAGAATAATCTTTCTGGCCAAGAGGAAGCCCAAGGCTTTAAGCTCCTTTTTAACGGTGAAAACTTTGATGGCTGGCGTGGAGTAAATAGAAAAGATATGACGGGTAAACGCTGGTCTGTTAATGATGGCGACATAATTGTTGGCAAATCAGATGGCTCAGAGACGGGAAATGACATCGTCACTAAAGAGAATTATGGGGCGTTTGAGTTTATATTTGAAGTCAAATTGTCATCAGGGGCTAATTCTGGAATAAAGTATTTCGTCAATGAGGATTTTGAAAGAGGGGGGAAATCTGGCATTGGTTTAGAGTACCAAGTGCTGGATGATGTTCTACATCCAGATGCAAAAATGGGTGTCGTAGGAAATAGAACATTGGCTTCTCTTTATGATCTTATTCCATCAGAAAAAGTAGATAAACGTTTTCAAAAGAAAATTGGCGAGTGGAACATTGGAAGACTAATTGTAATGCCTGATAATACAGTACAGCATTGGTTAAATGGCTTTAAAGTGGTAGAGTACGAACGTAAAAGCAATATTTATAAGGCCTTAGTAGCCAGAAGTAAGTATGCTAAATATGATAATTTCGGTGGGGCGGACGAAGGTCCAATTTTGCTTCAAGATCATGGAGATGAAGTTCGTTTTAGAAATCTTAAAATAAGAAGCTTATAAATTAAAAACCAATGGTAAGTTGACGGCCTTCTTGGTCGTTTTCAAAGGCCAGGTTAGAAACAGTGAGTCCCATAAGACGGATTCCCTTTTCTGTAGGCAGTAAGGCGTTTAGCATTTCATAGGCTTGTTTAGAAATAAAGGTCTCTTCCAGCAATAAGAGTTGGGAGGTTCTGCTGCGAGAAATAATCTCAAAGTCGGCATATTTTATTTTTAGGGTCAAAGTTTTGCCAAACGCCTTCGCTTTTTTCACACGATTCCATAGTTGTATTAGAATGATATCTAATTCTTGGTACAGTTTATCTTGTTCTGATAAGTCAGATGAAAACGTATTTTCTACACCAATAGATTTTCGAATTCTTTCAGGATTTATAGGTCGATGGTCCTCCCCTCTACAAATGGTGTAATAGTAGTTGCCAGCTTTGCCAAAGTTATTCACAAGAAATGCCAAGCTTTTTTCTTTTAAGTCTCTTCCCGAGAGAATACCCATTTTGGTCATTTTTTCGGCGGTGACTTTGCCAACGCCATAGAAGCGTTTGATTGCTAAGCTTTCAATAAAGGCAGGAGCTTGATGCGGTTTAATCACAAAAAAACCATCAGGCTTATTCACATCAGAAGCCGTTTTAGCCAAAAACTTATTGTAGGAAATTCCAGCAGAAGCCGTTAGAGAGGTCTTAGCTTTTATTTTCGCTCGTATTTGTTTAGCTATTTCTGTAGCTAAAGGAATCTTTTTAAAGTTTTCGGTGACGTCTAAATAGGCTTCATCTAAGGAAAGGGGCTCTACTAAGTCAGTGTATTCGAGAAAAATGGCCCTTATTTGCTCAGAAACTTCTTTATACTGCTCAAATCTAGGAGGTAAAAAAATGAGATTAGGGCAAAGTCTTTTTGCTGTTTTAGAGGCCATGGCAGAATGTACACCAAATTTTCTTGCTTCATAACTTGCCGCCGCCACCACACCACGTTCTGCACTGCCACCTACAGCCACGGGCTTTCCCTTTAGTCCTGGATTATCTCGCTGCTCTACTGAAGCAAAAAAGGCATCCATGTCTATATGGATAATTTTGCGAGGGG
>JBNMFK010000144.1:0-9710 GCA_051269965.1 Algoriphagus sp.
ATAGGCAACTTATTCATAGTCAATTAGGAATATTAACCGTTTATGAATAAATGCAAAATCTGCAAATCCATACTTAAGGGCAGAAAAGGGAAACTCTTCTGTAGTTTATCCTGCAAGAACTTTTATCATACTCGCTTGCGGGAAGTGACACGTAAAGAAGCCTTCTCCATTGACCGACATTTGCACCGTAATAGGTCTATTCTTTTGGAAATAATAGGTAAGAGAAAGACCAAATTAAAAGTACCGCGAATAATGCTAGAGGAGAACATGTTTTATCGGAAGTACCTAACGCACTTTCATATAAATTCCCAGGGAAAAATCATGCGTTATGGCTATTATTTTGTTCTATGATTCTCAGAAATAAAGTGCATCTTGCTTAACAACACAATAGCATTAGGAAGCAAGAAATTATCCTAAAGCCTCTAAAATTACCGCACAAGCCTCCTGAATTTGCTCATCTGTAATAATAACGGGAGGTGCTATACGCATAGAATTATTGCAATACAAAAACCAGTCTGTGATGACGCCTTTTGCTATGGTTTTGTCTATGACTTTAGTCAAGAAATCAAAGTCGGCCAGTTCAGCAGCTAGCATAAGTCCTATGCCTCGCACTTCTTTTATTTCTGGATGTACCAGTAGCTTTTTAAAGAGTTCGCCTTTTCTAAGTGTTTCAGCATGATCTACTTCATCATGAATGATACCCACCGTAGCCAGCGAAGCCGCACAGCTTACGGGGTGCCCACCAAAGGTGGTGATATGCCCCAAAATAGGATTCTCTTTAAAAACTTCCATGAGTTTATGTGGAGCCATAAAAGCTCCAATAGGCATCCCCCCGCCCATGCCTTTGGCAGAAAGCAGTACATCTGGCACCACACCATAATGTTCAAAAGCCCAAAAAGCTCCAGTACGACCAAAACCGCTCTGTATTTCATCAAAAACGAGCAGAGTTCCTGTTTCCTTACATCTAGCTCCAAGAGCCATGATGTATTCCTGTGTAACTGGTATTACACCACTTTCGCCACCCACGGGCTCAAAGAAGACCGCAGCGGTCTGTTTAGTGATTAAGGCCAGGTCGGCTATCCTACCTCTATGAATTTTGCGTATTTCGGGTAGGTTGGGCCTGTAGCCTCTTTTAAATTCTTCATCACCAAGTGATAAGGCACCATGCGTGCTGCCATGATAGGCCTTATGATAAGAAATAATTTCCCTGCGGCCAGTGTACCGCTTAGCCAGTTTCATGGCTCCTTCAACAGCCTCTGCACCGGAACTCACGAAATAGACATTGTCTATAAGTTGCCCAGTATTGGTCTTGTAATTCTTTAAGGTACCTGTAAGGGCCTCCGCCAATTTTATCTGGGGGCTCTGGACATATTCTCCATAGACCATCTGATGCAGGTATTTATCTGCTTGGTCTTTTATAGCAGCCACCACTTTAGGGTGTCTATGGCCCACATTACTTACCGCAATGCCTGAAATAAGATCAATATACTTTTTCCCGGCTTTATCTATCAAATAAATACCCTCTGCTTTCTCAAACGCTAGAGCAAGGGGAGTGACACTCGTTTGAGCCACATTTTGAAGGAAAATTTGCTTTAAATCCATATCTTATTCTGTTTCAAAAAAGGCAGAACTGCCACCTACCCAATCAAAATTCTTATTATAATCTACACCTATCATTTCGCCACGGCTTAGCCTGGCCAAATTAATGAGCAGTTTTGGATGAGCTTTTTCATCTGGCCAGACGTAGAGTAGCCGTATTTCTGCTTTTATTTTTTTCCCCTCAGTATCGGATACCACGGGTTCATAAGCTACCTTTTTTTGTAAGATATAGTTTTCTTTATCGGATATCTGGTCTAAAATCGTCTTGGTGGGATGGAGGTTTACGCCTGCCCCAGCAAATGAGAAAAGTGGTTTAAGTACGTAGTGCTCTAAATCTTCAGGATATGCTGTTAAAGCATCTAAATAAAGACAGGCAGGCACATACTTTCCCTTCAAAAGTGGCATGCAAAATTTACTGATACGGTAAAACCAGTTAGGATGTGAAATCCACTCAAACTGTGCCTCTTTCAGCAGAGCCACTTGCTTTTTAAGTTCTGGATACGTTTTATCTAATTCATCAAAAATGATCCTGTTGTAAACGCGGTCAATCTTTATTTCTTGGCTGTCCTTGGTGTAATAAAGAGATCTATCTTTTACAAATACTTGACTTAAACACACAACGTCAATGCCCCAATAAGCCTTTGAAATTGCAAAGTCTAGTCGCGTTTTTTGTTGCTCAGGATAGGCTTCCAATAGAATGGTGGTTTCGCCAGATTTTGGTTTCAAGACCTTCTCTACTTCATTTATATAGGTGAACGCATTGAGTTTATTGAAATAGGGAGAAAATTTTGCTGAAACGTCAAAATGTTTTTTGTATTTCCCTGAAAGGTAATTTTGGTAGCCAAATAAAGAAGGGAAGCCTTGCAGCTCAATCAGCTGCGGTTCTAAGTCTCCGTCCTCGTCTTTGCTAATTGCAAAATCTAGGGCTAGAAAATGAGGATGATCGCTTTCATTTTCAAAGTGATAGGCGGCTGGAACAGCTTTGTCTGTTTTAACTTTAAAGTCAGCTTTCTTTATGCTGTCAATGATGCCATTGGCTGCCATTAAAAACTTAGACTTTAGTTTTCTATCAATAAACACAGGGCTCTCTGCCACCCTAAAGTCTAACTGACTTGGAAATTCAACCTCTATCTCGCTTAAAAGTTCCTGATATTTTTCGTTTGAAAAACTTTTATTGAATTGTATTCTGGCCGTTTCTTGCATACTTTAATTAACACTTTCTAAGCTTAAAATTTGCTGTAAAGCATTGTCTAGAAATTTAGGGATGATGATAGACTCGGTAAGTAAAATCTTATCTGGGTCATTAAGGTGGTTTATCATGTCTTCAAACTTTTCTTCGCCATGTTCGGTGATCACCGCCATTTTCTTGTCTGCCTGAAGAAAGTAGCGTTGCATGCCTTCAGCATCTGCCTCTGGATGAAACTGAAAACCTACCACCTCATCAGAAAGTCTGATGCCCATGATAGCTCTTTCTAAAGGTATATGAGGTCTTATTTTTTCTAAGGCCAAAATTTTTGCACCTAGTTCTTCCAGCTTTTCCATATCAGGCTGTATCACCTGATAATCACGGGAGTCCACAGCCCAAAAAGGGTTTTCAAGACCTTTAAAAAGTATTTCGTCTGCCGCTTCTTCAGTTTGATGCACGGGCATAACGCCAAAAGAAGTAGATTTTCGTTCACAGACTAAGCCTAAGTCATAACGCTGTACCATTAACTGGAAAGAATGGCAAATCATGAAGAGATGTTTCTTTTCTGCGTTTGCTCGGTTATGTTTTAAAATGCCATCCACAAAATTGAAATACATACTTTCCCATTCAAGACCAGTTATTACAGGGCTTCCTGGGCCACCGGTAGAAAGGAAGATATCGTAGCTGTTAATTTCTGGCAATGCCGAGGCTCCTCGCACATCAAAAATATCATAGTTTCCTTTGATGCCTTCTTTGGCCATAAACTGGCCTAAAAGCATTTTGATACAACGCATCCCTTCGTTAGGGTAGCCGTCATACAGATCGAGAATAGCAATTTTAATTTCTGAAGACATGTTCTTTAGCTTGTTAAAACAAAGGTCGTGATTTAAAGGTCAAAGACCGAATTTGGTTTCATCAATTATATAATCAACCACGTGCTTTAAATCTCCTGTTTTCTCAAAAACGGCCAATTGTCTATCTGCTCCATTGCCATTATTTAATATTTGATGTACATATTCAACTTCTTTTCTAGAGCCTAGATCATCCAAAACATCATCAATAAAAAGAAGGAGTTCGTCTACCAAATCTTTGAAAGGGACTTCTGCCTCTTTTCCAAAATCAATGAGCTTCGCATGTATACCATCTCTAGCAGCACGCCACTTATTCTCAGCTATCAGGATTCGCCTGTAGTTTCTAAAGCTTAAGTTTTGAAGCCTTAACTTATGTAGCTTAGCTATAAGTGCCTGCATAATGGCTGCTAAACATATGGTTTCGTCCGTTCGCATAGGCACATCACAAATACGGTATTCTATGGTGGGGTAGAAGGGATGCACACGAATGTCCCACCATATCTTCTTACCATTATCGATACAATTGGTTTTTACCAAAAGGTTGACATAGTTGTCATAGTCTGCTGCCGAATTAAAATAATCTGGTATGCCCGTACGCGGAAACTTATCAAAAACCTTAGATCGGTAAGACATGAAACCTGTATCACGGCCACACCAAAAAGGAGAATTGGCAGAAAGGGCGTGAATGTGAGGTAAAAAATACCGTACATCATTCATGAGTTTAATAGCCTCCTGCCTGTCGTC
Source organism: Algoriphagus sp. (assembly GCA_051269965.1). GTDB lineage: Bacteria > Bacteroidota > Bacteroidia > Cytophagales > Spirosomataceae > Arcticibacterium. The sequence goes on from JBNMFK010000144.1 coordinate 4,381, forward strand.
AATGCCTACATGAACGTGTAAGCCAAAAATCAAGTTTCCACGAGCTACGTCCCTCATTTCTGTAATGATTTGGTCGTAGCGTTCGTCTGGCGTAATAAGTTGGTCTACCCAGTCAGAAAAAGGATGAGTGCCTGCTGCAGCTACTTTAAGGTCTTTTTCGGCTGCTAAGTCTATCACATTGTTTCTAAGAAACTGAACCTCTTCTCTAGCTTCTTGAATATTTTGACATATATTGGTTCCCGTCTCCACCACAGATTGATGCATCTCTTGTTTAATACGTTCCTGCAAGATGACCTGACCTCGGTCTACTATCTGCGACATGTGAGATTTCAGGGCCCGAGTTTCGGGATCAATGATCTGAAATTCTTCTTCTATTCCTAAAGTAAAAAGTTCCATAGCCTAATATGTTGTGAATGTTATAAAGCAGTTCCCTTTACACTACTTCCTACAAAAGTCCCCCAAGTACAGTTGTTTTTGCCCGCTTTATTACTCTTTGCTCTTGCGATGGCCATTTTAGCCGCATTGTCTACTATCCAATCAAAGTTTTCCTGTCCTACGGAATAGATATCGGCATCTGGAGCCGGATTACAAAAATCAATGGCATAGGGTATGCCATCTCTAATGGCAAACTCTACGGTATTAAAGTCGTAGCCAAGAGCCTTGTTAAGTTCAATGACATATTTTTTAATAAGTGTCATTAATTTTTTATGAGCGGGACCTGTTGTTTTTGGTTCTGACGCATAACGAAGGTGCATAGGATTTCTAGGCTCATAAGGCATAATATGAACGTTGGTGCCTCCGAGGCAATAGCATCTGTAATAATCTGTGAAAACAATTTCTTCCTGGAGCATCATGACTAATTGCCCGGTTTCTTCTAGCTTCTCCCAAAGATCAGTTTCCCCAGTAACTCTGTAGACACTTTTCCAGCCACCACCATCATGTGGTTTCATATAAGCAGGAAAACCAACAGTTTCAAACATCTCATTCCATTCCAATGGATATTTAAGATTTCTAAAACTGGTTTCCGAAGTTTCATCTGGCCTCTCTTTTGAGGGTAGAAGCACTGTTTTAGGAACAGGAACGCCAAGCTTTAAGGCTAAGGCATTATTGAAAAATTTCTCATCAGCACTCCACCAAAAAGGATTATTGATTACTGCCGTTCCACAGAGGGCGGCATTTTTTAAATACGCCCTATAAAAAGGAACATCCTGAGAAATTCTATCAATGATGACTTCATACTCTGAAGACACACCTTGCTCTAATTGCCCTATGAGTACAGGTTCTGCAAGGAGGTCTTTCTTTTTTGTAATTTCATTAACGCGGTCTATAAAAGCGTACGGAAATGTATTTTCCATACCAAATAGCATCCCTATTTTTTTCATGTTATTTCATTAAAATGTGGCGACAAATATCCGATTCTATTTTGGCTAATGCCTTTTTGACACTAAAAGTTCTTAACTATACTAGCCTTCAATCATAAATTATCTTACGAAAGCCGATGAGACTGATTTATGGCTATTTTCTTTTTTAAACTCAGCTAAAGGCGGATAAATATTCGGGTAACATGGCTTTCCAAAGGGGCCAATCATGGCTTACCCATTTCTTTTCGTCATACCAATGATTTATTTGCTTGTCGCCCAAGATTTGAGATAAATGGATATTGGACTCTCTGCAAATATCCCAATCTGAAGTGCCCAACACAATATTCATATGATTGAAAACCCAGCTATCGGCATTTTGCATAAAATCAACGGGATTGTTGAAATAAACGTCGTCGTCGTAGTAACCATCTAAGAAACTCTTGATATTAAACGAACCGCTCATAGAGAACAGGGAATCCACTATATCTGGATGTTTAAATGCAAAATTAGTGGCGTGATAGGCTCCGAAACTACAGCCTCCAATGTCTATTCTATGCCCATTACTTTCCTTTTGAATATGTGGTACCAATTCATCCTTTAGAAAAAGCCCATACTGGGCATAATTAGAAATTCTAGTTTTGGCTGGCAAATGCTTGGCATAAAAAGTTTCACTGTCTATGCTATCAACACAGTAAACTTTAACCTCACCTTTTTCTATTTTGTCAGCTATACTGTCTATTATTCCAAAATTTTTATTCTGAAAAGCATCTCCCAGCGAAGAAGGAAACAGCAGTATGGGTTTCCCCCAATGGCCGTACGTCATGAGATCAATATTTCTTCCTAGTTTGTGCGAGTAGTAGGATATATGGTTTTCATGCATTTTGTAGCTTTTTTAATGAAGTAGAACCTAAATTTGAAACAAATTAGTAGAAATAGAAAGAATTTGCCTGCTTTGGGCTAGAGAAAATCGCAGATATAGACAGATTTTCATAATAAACGGATGAGATTACTAAATGGGCTTCATATAAGCTCCAAATTTCTTGAGAGAAAAGTTACTTACGATTTGGTTATACCACCAAATTATAGTCCTCTAAAGACCTATTTCCTTCTCGTAATGAATGATGGTGAAGATTACGCTAAACTAGGAATGACTGAAACGCTAAATGACTTTTGGAAGGGTGGGGGTTCTTCTTTTGTTTTTGTGGGCGTACATTGCGATAACAATCGTTTAGCGGAATATGGAACAGCCGATGTTCTAGACTTTTTAGGACGCGGGAGAAAGGCAAAGAAATATCAGCGTTTTTTGATGGAGGAGTTGGTCCCGTTTTTAAAGCAGGAAGTTTCACTTAAAGAGAAAGGTCATTCACTCTGTGGTTTTTCATTGGGTGGATTATCAGCAATAGATACTGTTTGGGGAGAGGCTACTATTTTTTCAAAAGTTGGTGTTTTTAGTGGTGCTTTGTGGTGGCGAAGCAAGGATTACGGAAAAGATTATAATGAGGACAGAGATAGAATCATTCATCAAAAGATAAAGCAAGGGAATTATAAGGCGGGACTTCAATTTTGGTTTCAATGCGGTACCGAAGATGAAAAAGCAGATAGAAATAAAAATGGGGTTATTGATTCCATAGACGACACCTTAGACCTCATAAAAGAGCTTCAAGCAAAAGGCTATAAATCTGGTCAGCAGGTTCATTATGAGGAAGTGGATGCAGGTGAACACAACCAGAAGACATGGAAGGCTATATTTCCTTCATTTTTGTCTTGGGCTTTTGCTTCAGAATCTCTGGTTTAGATCTGGAAGGACTAAACCGTCTCCGGCTGTTTTTTTATATCATGGAGACGTTTTAACATGATGAGATACAACACGTCTATTTCGCTATTTATTTAAATAAGCGTTTTTATAGTTTTGCGACAAATTAAAATACTAGAGACTATATTTCACATAAAAAAACTCGAAGGACATGCCTTCGAGTTTTTTTATGACTATTGATTTAGCTTATCGCGTCTTATTAGCTTCGAGCTTTGAAAGAGCAGTTGCTCCCATAGCTTTTAATTGGTCGACGTTTTTGTAGCCTAAGATCTTATGAACAACTTGCTCCGTATTTGGATCAATAAAAAATAAAGTAGGATAAGCCCTTACAGCATATTTTCGTGCGATGTTAAGACCTTCGCCTTTCTCCATATCAATTTTTGTGCTTAAGAAATTCTGGTTGAAGTATTCTCCAAGAACTTGATCAGGGAAAACATTCCTTTGAAGCATTTTGCAAGGTCCACACCAAGAGGTGTAAGCATCTAAAAAGATAAGTTTGTTTTCAGATTTAGCCTTTGAAAGTATCCCCTGCCATGTGTCTTGTTCAAACTTTATTCCTGATTGGGAGAAAGAAGTTAAATTTACAAAAGCAATTAGGAAAGCTAATACTGCTATTTTTTTCATTTTTATGTCTTTTAACTCATTAACGGTAAAACACCGCAGTGCAGTTTGATTAAAGACGAATTTTCGTCAATTCGTCAAATAGATACTTCACAAAGATTAAGCCAATTTGGGAGTCTCACATTAATTTCTCTTTTGGTCTTCGTCAACTTCTTCCACTGGGCTGATGTAATCCAAGTCATCAAACTTCTCTTCGTATTCCTCTCTTACATCATCCTTGAGGTTTCCGTCATCATCGTAATCTTCGTCATCCTCAATAATTTCCTCAGCTCTTTCTGAGGTCATTCTTATTAAGTAATACTTTTCATCCGTTTCGAAGGGAAGTGCTGAAATATATTTCTTCTGTTGATTGGTGAACCTGATGAGATAATCAGCAAATCCGAAGGGATAAGTCAATTTTATTTGTTCCCTTATCTCCGGCTCTAGTTTGTCGTAATCTTTTACTACGCGAGGCTTGCTTGTCTTGTCAGTCATAGTCAATATTATAATATGTGCTAATAACGAATAAAAGGTTTGACAATAACAACAGCTCTTTATTTTTTTTATAAAAAAAGCCTATTTCAACCTTATATCGATAAGAAAAGAAGTCAGCTAATCTTTAGAGGCAAATTCATATCTGTTGTCGAAAAGAGATAAATTAATTTATTCGTGACTCAAAAAACTAGTTTCTTAAAGCCTATCCTTATGATGTGATTTCGAAATCTCTGATTATTGTTTTGATAATAAATCGTAAATAATTTCGAATATGATTTATTCTTTAACAAGAATTTTGGCCTCTCATACTTAGGTCAAAACCGCAGTTCAAAAATCCCAATGAAATGATACTAAAGGAACAAAGCCGCTTCCTTTAGTACCAAAAAACAAGGTGTTAGTTTCTGCACTATGGGCTATGCTTTTCGTGTTATTATGATGCAGCACGTGCTACATGTCTAGGTTTATTTTTCCGCTCATTTTAGGAATGTTAATCTATGTAAGAGATTCTGGCGTCTATTCTGTTATAGTTTGGCACTTAAAGCTCATAAAAGTGGCCATCATCTGGCACATATCTACCTGCCGCCATTGAAGCGACTTGATTCTGAGGGTTGTATCTAAAGCCAACTTTAAGTAGAAAACGAGCTCCCATCTGGTGTGATGGTTTACTTAAAATAAAACTCTCTTCCGAATGTGGCACTGCTTGTAAATTTAGGATTAAAGTAAGCATTAAAAACGCGATCCTCTGGCATGGTGGTTTTTAGCATCAAGTCCGACTAAGACATACATGATGGCACTAAGAAGACTTGTTTTACTCTGCTTATCAGATACGGTTCCTCCAATAGACCAACTTAGGTTTTAAGAATGTGCTTAAAAAATGCCTAAAGCAAAAATGAATAAACATATTCTATGTGTGCTGTCCGTCTATGTCGAAGGTTAAACCAAGCATCTTTTTAAATACTGGTCTAGTTCAACAGCTTATTGTTTTGCCTCTATTTATACACGCAAATGGATCTCTGATGTGGCTTTGAGCAGTCAAAAAGGCGATATAGTGATTGCCTCAA
>JBNMFK010000145.1:0-9492 GCA_051269965.1 Algoriphagus sp.
TCAAGGATTTTTAGAGCAATACGAGGAGCTAACTTATGCCATATTATTTATGGTCATTTTTGTAGAAACAGGCTTTATTATAATGCCCTTACTACCTGGTGATTCTCTTCTCTTTTCTGTGGGGTTATTAGCCGCCACCACTGGAAAACTGTCTTTAGTCATCGTAATACCTCTTCTGATATTAGCAGCCCTTTTAGGAGATAATTTAAATTATTTCGTTGGCAAGAAGTTTGGTGGGTTTGTAAAGTCCAAAAAGAAAATACTATTTTTGAAAAGAGAATACATAACGCAAACAGAGGAATTCTACGAGAAGCACGGAGCTAAAGCCATTATTCTAGCGAGATTTATGCCCATCATACGCACCATAGCCCCGTTCGTAGCAGGAGCTGGAAGTATGAAATACGGAAAATATATTCTAAACTGTTTTTTAGGGGCCGTTTTATGGGTAACTTCAATTACTATGTTAGGGTACTTCTTAGGTAATAATGAATTCGTGAAACATAATTTTGAGAAAGTTGTTTTAGGAATAGTTTTAGTTTCGGTTACTCCGATGATTTGGGGTATTATAAATGTGAAATTTATCAAAAAATAATTGGCAAGAAGGCCAATAGTTTATTTCTATGGATCTATTCGGCCTTATAGGTTACCCGCTTACACATTCTTTTTCTAAGAGCTACTTCTCAGAGAAATTTGAGGCCCTAGGTTTGACAAAATCTCATAAGTATGAGCTCTTTGAGCTAGAAAGTGCTACCGAATTTCCTAGGCTATTTAAAAAATATCCTAACTTAAAAGGGATTAATATTACTATTCCTTACAAACAAAGTGTTTTTGACTATTTAGACGAGCTAGATATATCAGTTGTGAAAGTCGGTGCTGTTAATGTCGTTAAAAAAACACACGATAATAAATTGATTGGTTATAATTCAGATTATTATGGATTTAAAAAATCTCTCCTTGAAGTTTTAGGCGAAGGTTTTGTTTTAAAGAACTTAAAGGCCTTGATTTTGGGATATGGAGGAGCGGCAAGAGCTGTGGTAGCCGCTCTAGAAGATCTTGGTGTTTCTGTTCAGTTGGTAGGTAGAAAGTCGTCAGACATAGCTGTGAATTATTCAGAAAGTGACTCATTTATTGAAACACATAAATTAATAGTTAATTGCTCTCCATTAGGTACCTACCCAAATTCTGAGACCTTTCCAAACATTGATTACCAGCAATTAAGCAAGGAGCATTTTCTTTTTGATCTTGTTTATAATCCTGCTGAGACGGTATTTTTAAGAAAGGGAAGAGAACATGGATCAAGTGTAAAAAATGGCTATGATATGCTCGTGTATCAGGCCGAAAAATCATGGGAAATTTGGCAAAAATCATAAATCAACAAATAAAATGAAATTCAAAAAGCACGTCTTTATCTGTACAAACGACAAAGACGCACCAAAAAAATGTTGTGGTAGTGAGCGAGGTATGGAACTCGTAAATGCCTTTAAAGCTAATTTGACAGAAAAAGGACTTCAAAAAGAAATTAGAGCTCAAAAGGCTGGCTGTATAGATACTTGTGGAGCAGGTCCATCTGTATTGGTGTATCCAGAAGGCATACATTATGGACATGTTACTCCAGAAGATGTAGAAGAAATTGTTTCACAACATCTTGTTGGTGGTAATCCGGTAGAACGTCTTAAACTAGATTTTTAATTTTGTTCAAACACAAGAAACACCTTTTTTTTGACCTCGATCACACACTTTGGGATTTCGATGCGAATGCTCTAGATTGTCTCAAAGAAATATATGAAGATTTTGGATTAGGAGCTAATGCTATTGCTTTAACTGATTTCCATCAAACCTTTACCCGAATTAATAAGGAACTTTGGAGAAAGCTTGAGCTAAATCAAATTGAGCATGTTGATTTGAGAACTCTCAGGTTTAAAAATACATTAGAAGACCTGGGTCTAATAGTGGGCACAAAAATGTCTGAGACAATGAATGGTGTCTTTTTAGAATTACTACCAAATAAAAAAAAACTCATTGATGATTGTATAGAGGTTTTAGAGGTACTACAGCCAAATTACCAGTTACATATTCTAAGTAATGGCTTTTACAAAATTCAAAAGAAGAAACTAGCCTATAGCGGTATTCATAACTACTTTACCAAAATAATCACAAATGATATAGCGGGTTTTAAAAAGCCCGAAGCAGGGATTTTTGAGTTTGCTTTGAAAAAAACACATGCAAAGCCAGAAGATTCACTGATGATTGGTGACAGTCATTTGGCTGACATTATTGGAGCCAAAAATATGGGTTGGGATACTATTCATTTTGACCAAGAAAACAATCCTGAAGAACTTCTAAGTACTATCAAAATCACTAAACTCAGCGAGTTACTCCCGCACTTTTAAATAAAGACAAATGGATTATTTTGAAGCAAATATTGAAGTAAATGCCGAATTTGGTGAAATTCTAATAGCAGAGCTCGCAGAAATAGGCTTTGATACCTTTCTAGAAAATGATTCTGGCCTTCAGTCATACATAACAGAAGAGCTTTTTGACGATATTCAATTTAAGCTCTTGATGGAAGAATATGCCTCCAAAACAAAACTCTTTTACTCACTTAAAAAAATTGCCAAACAAAACTGGAATGCAGAATGGGAAAGTAGTTTTGACCCCATAGAGGTTGAGGACAAAATTTTGGTACGTGCTCATTTTCATAAAAGTAAACCAGGTTTTAATCATGAAATAATCATCACTCCTAAAATGTCATTTGGAACAGGGCACCATGAAACTACTTCCCAAATGATGGCCATGCAACTAGAAATTGGCCATTCTAAAAAAACAGTTTTGGATGTGGGTACGGGTACAGGTATTTTGGCTATTCTAGCGGAGAAACTTGGTGCTACCAAGATAAAAGCCTTTGACATAGACGAATGGTCTGTAGAAAATACCAAGGAAAATATTCAGCTCAATAATTGTCAAAACATTGAAATAAGTCAGGGGACGATCGAGGATGAGCCAGATTATGATTACGATATTATTTTGGCCAATATCAATAGAAATATCCTTTTAGACGAAATAGGGATGTATTCTAAATTTTTAAAAGATAAAGGCATATTACTGTTGAGTGGTTTCTATGAAAAGGATATTTCTGAAATAGAAGCCTGTTGTTCGGAGCATCGCCTAAAAAAAACAAAGCATATTTGTAAGAAGGAATGGGCAGCAGTCGTTTTTAGTAAGTCTAAGGCTTAATAAATAAAGACATGCGTCTGAAATTACTTTTTCTAAAATCAACCCTTGTTTTCTTACTACTTCTCTCGGCAGCTTCGATAGAGGCCCAAGTTATTACACTATCTTCAGAAAAAGAACAGTTTATTGATGATTTAGAAGAAGTGTTTACCAGTGGTAAAAACAGTATCGCCATTACAACGTTTAATACTTTTAAAGCCCACTTCCAACAAGATTTATCAGAGTTGGCAAAAATTGATATTATAGCCGCAAGCCAGAAAATGGCGTTTAGAAGATATCAGATGCCAGAGTATTATCAATTTATCCATACGTTGAATGGTGCTTTTGACCCCTCGCTCTTTCCTTCTCAAGAAATAGAGCAGCTCATTTCTTCTTTGAGAAAACTAGCAGAAAAATACCCAATGAATATTGTCTTACCCATATTTAAAGGGGTAAGAGACTTGATAGAAAACCGGATTCTTTATACCTCTAATTTTAACAAACTTTATGCTCTGAATGGAGGATTCCAATTTGAATTCTTGGATCAGAAGCAAGACTATTTTGCTCCAGAAACAGACAACCCAATAGGACCTAAAACAACCAAAGAAGATTTTGGGCTATTTGATGATTGGGATAAAGAAGGAGCATTAGACCCTTGGGATAATCCCAACTTAATAGTAGATAATGATGCCTTTTTCAGGCTCCTACCCCTTCCATTAATTAGTGATTTCATTATTAAATTTAAAGATGTAGACCTAGTTTTTGTAACAGACTCAGATTCCCTAACACTTTTTAATACATCAGGAGCAGCAGATATAATTCAAAACGTTTGGGTGGGAGATACCGGTACTGTCAACTGGAACACAGTAGCTATTCCTGAGGCTGAAGCCACTTTTACAGCGTATAGCTTTATGCTGTCTAACCCTTACCTAAATGCAGAAAGAGTTACCTTTTCTTATGATACCTACCTCACAGAGCCCGTCGAAGGAGTTTTCGAATTCAAGGCTAACGCTCGACCCGAAGGAATAGGTAGTAAATACCCACGATTTAAGTCCTACGAAAACAATGCGGTTTTCACACACTTGAACGATAACATTACATATAAAGGAGGATTTTCCTTGATTGGAGAACGCATTTTTTCTAGTTCGCTCTATCATAATGTGTCGACCTTGGAGGTAAACAAAGGCCTTTCAAGTTCTTTCAAAGTAGAAGGGTCTAAAATTGAATTTACAGATTCCCTAATTACTTCAGATTTTGTTAGTTTCAACACCAAAATCAAACAAGACTCGATTTACCACCCTGCAGTACGTTTAAAGTATAATGTAGAGACCAAACAACTGGATCTTTTCAAACAAAAAAATGGTGGTTATAGAAACAGTATGTACTCAGACACGTTCCATGAAATGGATATCAGGTGTGATGCCATGCAGTGGGATCTGAATACAGGCAAAATGGATTTTTATATCATTGCTGGTAAAACTGAGGTTCCTGCCATCTTTGAATCCTTTAATTACTATAACAATGGTCGCCTGAGAGAGCTAAGTAATGTTGCAGGCTTTAACCCACTCATTTTTTTGGGCAACTATGTCTACATGAAAAGGGAAAATAGGTTTGACCTTTTTGAAATTCAAAATAAAATCCCAAAGAGCCCCTCACAGATAAAAAATGGGATTCTCGTGGCTCATCAAATGGGCTTTTTAGATTACGAACCTCACACAGATAGTTATAGTCTTTCTAGGAAAGGGCTTCACTATTTTAAGGCTGCCACACGTAGAGGAGATTATGATGATCTGGTTTTTGCATCAGTCTCAAAAGGTGGTACCCAGAATGCCACTATTGATAGGAACTCTAATGCTTTAGATATTGCTGGTACCCAAGAGTTTAAACTTTCAGATTCTCTAGGGATTCGTTTTTTACCTAGAAACCAATCCTTAAAAATGGAAGGCAGTAAATCTTTTAAATTTGAAGGGGAAATCATGGTAAAGAACTACCGAATTATAGGCGATTTTGAGGTAGATTATGAACGTTTTCTAGTCAATCTAAACCGTATTGATTCTATCACTTTTACACCTATTGACATCTACAAGGCTGGCGGAAGGGTAGAAATCGGCGGACATGTTACCTACGGCAAAACAGGTTTACTCTACTTAAACGCTCCTGACAATAAATCTGGAAGAAAATACTTACCCCAGTACCCACGTTTGATAATTCCAGATGGTGCTGTGGTTCATTTTAATAACCCTGAAAGAGGAGAATTTGCTTATCCTGAAGACGATGTGTCTTTTATCATTGACAAGATAGACCAAGATAGCTTGAATACGGTGGATATAGCATATACGGGTATATTTAAATCTGGCGGCATTATTAGGCCAATAAAAGAAACCCTAATCACAATGCCAGATACCTCTATTGGATTTGTGCATCAGCCTAAAGGCCTTTACGAACTCTACAAAACAGCCTCTGTCTTCAAGTTTGATGCTCCTCTAAAAATGACTAAAAAAGGTTTGGTATCTGAAGGCAGTCTCAGCCATCTAGCAGCGAACTTGAATGCTAGCAAAGCAGAATTTGCTGTTGATAAAATGCAAATGATCGGAGAAAATGGCAAAATAAATGAAAGATTTGTTTCTTCTTCCGTCTATTTCCCAGACGTAGCCATTGCTGATTTCAATGCCATTTGGATTCCAAAAGATGATAGCCTTAAAATTAAGTCGCCAGAGGCCTATAGTCTCTATAGAGAAAGCACCACTCTAAAAGGCAATCTAGTGGTGAGAAAATCAGGGCTCTACGGCCAAGGCGTCTTAGAACGTAAGGACTCCGAAGCAGAATCTAAAACATTTAAATTCAATAAAACCGAGTTTAGCTCTACAGATACAGAATTTATAGTGAAAGCTGAATATCAAGATTCTAAACCTGTACTTAAAGGAGAAAAAGTAGATATTGCTTTTAATATTGAAGAGCAAATTGTCAATATTTCGCCAGGGGAAAGTAACTTTAATGATACCATTGCCTCTTCTATTTCATTTCCCAATGCGGCATATAAAACGACTATTGACAATGCTATATGGGACATCAAAAAGAAGACCATTAGTATGGCGGGGGATGTACTTAAATCCCGTTTTACTTCTACGGCAAAAAATCAATATGGTTTAGCTTTTAATGGTGCATCTGCAATATATGATATCACAGCCAACACCCTAAATATAAATGGTGTACCCGGCATAAATTCTGTGGATGCCATTATTGTACCCAATGAAGGCAAAGTGGCTGTTAGAGACGAAGGTAAATTAGACCCATTCCAGAAAGCAACCGTTATCGTGGATACACTTAATAAGTTCCACACGTTGGCGAATGCCAATATAACTATAAACTCTAAGTTGAGTTACACAGGAGACGCTTCCTATCAATTTGTGAATGTCAGTCTGGATACTTTCAATATAAAAATGGGCAGTTTTGAATTTGCTGAAATAACACCTGAAGGAGAAGTACTTCGATCAAAAAAGAATGGTAACTTGTCTACCATTGCAAAAGCAAAAGTAATCGAAGCTGACAGCGTTTTCTTATCCCCAAAGATGCTTTACATTGGCGATATCACCATGAAGGCTCGATTTAAAAATTTAAATCTTGATGGTCAGATTACTCCGACCTTGGATGAGTACCCCGTTTTGGGTAGTAACTGGATTAACTATTCTGGAAGTAAGTCTGAAGAAATTACCATTAATGTAGACGCCAGCTTAAAAGATGGAGGGAAGGACCTCTTTGCCGGCTTACACCTTAAGCCATCTGCTTCCTCTGAGGGCCTCTATCCTACGTTCCTTTCGGCCAAAGGCTACGAGGATGACTACGATGTTTTTTTAGCTAATGGTGTCCTAAAAAGAGATGAACCTAATAAACGGTTTACCATTTACCCCGTAGACTCTAATGCAGTAGCTAATAAATATGAACTATATGAAGAAGACGGCTTAATTAAGTTAGAGGGTAAACTAAATTTACTTCGTCCAGATTTAGCATCCTACGTAGAAACTGCTGGCTTAGCGGAAATAGATCTGGACTCTATGCATTATGTTTTTAATACCATGATGAAGTTTAACATGCCAATCCCCATATCTATGCTGCTGAATATGGGCGATAATATTGTTAAGACTAACTTGGATATTGGTAATTCTAATGGAGCTATTGCTTTTGAAAGTCTAGAATTTCAGAGTAAAATGGAGCAGTTTGTTGGTAAAAAAGTGACAGAAGATTATAAAAAAGAGTACTATAAAGGTCATGTGCCATTATTTAAGGCTTCCCCAAAGTTCTTTTCCAGTCTGCTTTTTAGTGATTTAAAACTGCAATGGAATCCAGTTTTTAATTCCTTTCATAGTACTGGTGGCTTAGGCGTTTCAAATATTGGTGAAACAGACATTAATGCCACTATTCCTGGCTATTTTGAGATTATAAAAAACCCTAGAACGGGTGATGAAATTTATATTTTCTTAGAAGTTTCTCAGGATACTTGGTACTATATTGGCTATAAAAGTGGTCAACTAGGCCTTATTTCGTCTGATTTCAAGTTCAATAAAATGCTCTCTGAAAAAGAAAAGACGGTCAAGGGCATTGAGATAATACATGTAGACTTAGCAGAGGCAATGGCCTTTAGAAAGCGTTTTTTGATGACCTACTTAGGTGTAAGGGAAGAGGCATTTGAAAAAGCTCAGAGACCTCGGGCTTCTCCATCTCTTCCTAGTCAAATTCAGCAAGTAGAAATTCCAAGTGCAACTCCCACTAAAAAAGGTGAGCCTACTGCTCCAGCTCAAAGGAAAGTGGAAGAAGAGGCAGATGGCTTTTAACTTTAACGCAATCTTGTCAATATTTAACTCTCGGCTTAATACTTTTAAAGCCTCTATCATTCTGATACTATTATTTCTGACTAATGAAATAAATGGAAGCACCCATTTAAAGGTTGGTCTTTGTTAAGTCTAATCGTAGAGTTAACTGCATACTAGGTTAAAATATTCGCCTAAGACACCAAAACTTAAATTTGTGTTGAAAACGATTTGAGTATATCTAACAAGAAGGTTGTAGAACCCGCTGCATCTTTCTAAACTTCGATTTGGTAGAAAGTAACTACAAAAGAATATAACATAAATACGGTTACGGAAATTGTGGTATCAGCTAAGGCGGAAGTTTTGAAACTAAATTATTCTAGGAAGTTAGATCGGGTCCTAATTTCCTTGACGATAACTCCACTAGCTTCATATTCTTTTAGAAATCGTTGTGTATCATAGGATAATCAAAAAGATGTTCTGAATCAAAGTAGTAGTTTCCAAGTAGACGGAAATTCAAGTTAATTTTACCAAGAAGACTATGGAATTATTTCAAAACTAAGCGAATAAGAAGTAGCACTAGATTTACTTGAATAAGTTTCACGCTTGAGACCTCTAACACTCATTTTCCCAGCTAGATCAAATACTTTTTCTATCTCATTTAGAGGATTCATTCCTCTAGACAATCCTTTATTGGTAGCCAAGCCACTTAAATCTAAAGGTTCCTCAGAGATAATGAGCTTTATAGTTTCTTGTCCCAACGGTTCACCAATTGTCATACTATTACCTTAGTTTTTAGGAATGATGGCTTCACCCCTTGCTTCAATCCAGTATTCGCTACCATCATGTACAGCCCCGAGGCCATTGGCATTTGACATTTGCGGCACTAATACATCAATATCTCCTTCAGGTCCAATATCAATAATATTGTAGTATATCTTTCTATCACTTTCATTAACCACCTTTAAAAAAACTCTTTGCCCTATATTCAGTTTTAGTTGCCCGCTAACTAAGAAATTAGCTATTGAAACGGTATCCTTTAAAAAAGCAGAAGGACTAGGGATAATTTGTAAGTATGCATCTAAACCCTCAGAATGTGGATTAAAATCTAACAGAAATTTACTTTTAGTCAGCTTTTCTATTTCGCTTTTAAGTTGAGCCAAATAGCTATAACTTCTGATCATTCTAAAAGGCTTGCCTATTGTAGCTCCAGTACTTGTGTTTCTTAAAATAAGTTGAGTTGAATTTTGTATCTCTATTAAGAAGTCCGCGGTTTCCTCACCTACTCGTATGATGGGGCTACGTTTCAGATAAGCTGTTAGAGTGTCTAATAAGGTCCCACTTTCAAATCCCATAAACCCTATTTTAGCTATGACATTACCGAAAGACTTCTCTGATACATACGCCCAATAATCACTATTTCCTAAGGGATTATCTAATTCTACGGTCGCAGTAAAAAGGTCGGCTTCAGTTACTC
>JBNMFK010000146.1:0-9408 GCA_051269965.1 Algoriphagus sp.
CAAAAACCGATAGGGATATGCCACCCTTTAACAGAGTCACTATGGATGGAATTGCTCTTAAAGGAAAAGCATACATTGACGGCCAAAGAGTTTTTAAAATTGAACAAATTCAATTTGCTGGAGAGTCGCAAAAAATATTAGATGACGCTATGGCTTGTATAGAAGTGATGACGGGTGCCTCACTTCCGGTAAACACAGACTCTATTGTTCGCTATGAAGACATAGAGATTGATGGAGGATCGGCCACTATTAAAAACGAGATTAATATGTTTCGTAATGTTCACCGCAAGGGACAAGATAAAGCGTTTGGAGACATTCTATTGCCAGCTGGCGTAGCACTCAGAAGTGGCGACTTGGCTGTGCTAGCTACGGTAGGAAAAGTACACGTAAAGGTAAATAAATTGCCCAAAGTAGCCGTAGTTACTTCAGGAGATGAACTTGTAGATGTCAATCAAACGCCACTTCCTCATCAAATAAGGAAATCAAACATCTATGGTATAAGCTCTTTACTTGAACCCTACTCGGCTCAAGTAGATCCATTTCATTTAAAAGATAACCTGGAAGAAAGCATCTCTTTTCTGACCTCCCTCTCTAAAACGTATGATGTCATTGTTTTGTCTGGAGGCGTTTCTGCTGGAAAGAAAGATTTCTTGCCAGAGGCCCTAAAAGCTGCTGGCGTAGAAAAGGTCTTTCACAAAATTCAGCAAAGGCCAGGCAAGCCTATGTGGTATGGTACCAAAGATAAAGTAAACGTATTCGCTCTGCCAGGAAATCCGGTGTCATCCTTTATGTGTACTGTGCGGTATGTTATCCCATGGTTTAAGAAATCGATAGGTCTTGAACCCAATAATGAAACGGCGATTTTAAGTGAAATTGTAGTGTTTAAACCTGATCTTTCCTACTTTATGCAGGTTACCCTTTCTCAAAAAGATGGCGTTCTAAGAGCAGCACCAATAGAAGGAGGCGGTTCTGGAGACTTAGCTAACTTAAATCTGAGCCATGCTTTTATGGAGTTACCCAAACAAGATAATAGTGAATATCGGAAAGATACCGCCTACCCTATCTGGCGATTCTAATTTAACCTTGGGTCGGTAGGATAATTACTCATAACTTTATAGGACCCCCCCATATTTCTGAGCACCTTTCTCCAGAACTCCTTGGCAGATGATTCAAAAACTATCTCCGCCTCCGTTTCAGATACTACCCAAGAATTTTTATTGATTTCAGCATCTAATTGGCCTTCGCCCCATCCAGAATAGCCAAGGAAAAAGCGAATATCGTCATCTTCAATTTTACCAATATTTATCATGGCTTTGATGGTCTCAAAGTTACCTGACCAAAATAAGTTATTGCCCAGCCCCACTGAATCAGGAATAAGGTTTCCTAATCTATGTATATAATGAAGGGTATTGTATTCCACTGGTCCACCTACATATACCGGAAACTCCATAAAAACATCGTCAATAACATCTTGCAATTTTAGATTGGAGACTTGATTTAAAACCAATCCAAAAGAACCCTTCTCAGTATGTTCACAAAGAAGAATAACGCTTCGCTCAAAATTAGGATCTCCTAAAAAGGGCTCTGCTATGAGTAATCTGCCATCTTTCGGTTCTAAGAATTCTAGCATATGGTTTTAAAGTTCAATGTAATTTACCTCGGTTTTCACCTGTTCTAAAATTCTTTTGGTTCTCTCCGGTCGAGCATCTGTAATAAATACCTGCCCAAATGTATCATTATCTATCTTCTGAATTATTTTCTCAATACGATTGTCATCCAATTTATCAAAAATATCATCTAACAGGAGAATCGGTTTTGTTCCCTTTTGTTTTTCTAATAAATCAAACTGTGCCAGCCTGACTGCAAGTACCAAAGATTTTTTTTGACCCTGAGAACCAAACTTTTTGGCGGACATCCCATCTAACTGATAGAGATAGTCGTCTTTGTGTACTCCCATGGTCGTTC
Source organism: Algoriphagus sp. (assembly GCA_051269965.1). Taxonomy (GTDB): domain Bacteria; phylum Bacteroidota; class Bacteroidia; order Cytophagales; family Spirosomataceae; genus Arcticibacterium. Next base: position 1,966 of record JBNMFK010000146.1, read on the forward strand.
TTTGAGCCATTCTGTCTTTCGACTCATTTCTTTTGAACTTTACGGCAAACCCATCTAGAACTTCTGTAGCATACGTGATACTTACCTTTTCTTTCCCGCTACTTATCTGTTTGTAATGTTTTATAATTTCTGGCTCAAATTCCTGAGCAAAATCGGCCCTTTTTTTTGAAATCTCTATACCTAAAACCACCAAAGGCTCAGAATAGCTGTCTAGCATCTTTTGGTCAAAATAACTCCGGTCCATAAATTGTTTTAGAAGGCTATTTCGTTGATCTAGTAATCTGTTGTACTGCTGAAAAGACTTAAGATATTGCTGATCAAACTGAGCAATAATACCATCAAAAAGTTTTCTTCTTGTATCACTAGCGTCCCTAATCATATCGGTGTCGTCTGGGGCGATTAACACTAATGGATACTTCCCAATATGGTGAGATATGCGCTCATAAGGCACTTTATCGACCAAAACCACTTTCTTTTGACCCTTTGTTACCGTCACAGTAATATTCTCCCCATTTCCAAAATTTCCGTCAATTACCATCACTTGCTCTTCGTGAGACACAGAAAGAAGGTCTTGTTTTTGAATAGAGCTTTTGGTTAAAGCCAAAAAATAAACAGCATCTATAAGATTAGTTTTACCCGCACCATTTTCACCCACAATACAATTTACCTTTTCGGAAAAACTATAGGTGACATCTGCATGATTACGAAAATTAAAGAGCCTTATTGACTGAAGAAACATTTTCTAAGTTGACTTGAGACAAAGTTCACCAAACTAATAGCAATAGCCAAGTCTATTCTACATATACCTTCTAAAAGTATCCCTATTGAATCTCAGTATATCTCTATTTATTCTAAGAGCTGTAGAGATTTCAATGATATTTTTCTTCCATAGTCCTTTAATAACTATTTTTGCTAATCCTTGTAAAAGGATTAACATTTGTTGAATAGACATTGCGATACCGCAATAACAGAAGCTTATAAAATTTATGGCAGCCACAAAGAAAAAAGAAGCCGCAAAGACGAAGTACACGAAAGAACAATATCTCTACTGGTATGAGTCTATGATGCTTCAAAGAAAGTTTGAAGAAAAAGCTGGACAACTTTATGGTCAGCAAAAGATTAGAGGTTTTTGTCATTTATATATTGGCCAAGAAGCCTGCTCCTCCGGAGCAGTTTCTGCCCTTGAAAAAGGTGACAAATACATTACCTCTTATAGAGACCATGGACAACCTCTGGCTCTGGGTACAAGCCCAAACGCTATCATGGCTGAGCTTTTTGGTAAAGCTACCGGAACTACAAAAGGAAAAGGTGGGTCTATGCACATTTTTGACAAGGAAGTGAACTTTGTGGGTGGTCACGGAATTGTGGGTGCTCAAATACCTGTTGCCGCAGGAATTGGCTTTGCTGAAAAGTATAAAGGGACTAAAAACTTGTGCATTTGCTACATGGGAGACGGTGCTGTTCGTCAAGGGGCCTTTCACGAAGCCCTAAATTTGGCGATGACATGGAAAATTCCTGTGATTTTCATAGTTGAAAATAATGGATACGCCATGGGAACATCTGTTGAAAGAAGCTCAAATGTCAAAGAACTGTATACTTTAGCAGAGGCTTATGACATGCCTGCTGAGCCTGTAGACGCCATGGACGTAGAAGCTGTTCATGAGTCTGTAAGTCGAGCTGCTGCCAGAGCTAGGAAAGGAGATGGTCCTACCTTCTTAGAATTTAAGACTTATCGCTTTAGAGGCCATTCTATGTCGGACCCTCAAAAATACCGAACTAAAGAAGAGGTAGCCGAGTGGAAAATGCGTGACCCGTTAGAAATGAATAAAGACCGTATTTTAACGAGAAAAATAGCCACAGAAGAGGAATTATTGGAAATTGACAAGAAAATCAAAGCACAAGTAGTCGAATCTGTGAAGTTTGCAGAAGAGTCTCCTTTTCCAGAACCAGAGGAAGCCTTCAAAGATATTTACATGCAAGAAGACTACCCATTCATAGTGGAGTAATGCAAAATCAAGCTTAAATGCTATTAAGTCAGTTATTTACCATCAAAAATCTTGAAAAAGTACATTTTGGCCAATGATTGAATAAAATATAAATCAATTAACTAGATTTGCACCTCGAAAATTTAAGCGAAAGCATATAATGGCAAAAAAGAATAGCGAAAATACTGGTATTGAGATTTTAGAAAGTGCGGAGGCACTTCAGCAAGAAATCAACAAGGCCGAAAGCTTTTTCAGTAGTAACAAAAATCTACTAAGTATTGTTGGCGGTATTATCATCGCAGCAGCATTGGGGATTATTGGATATAACTATTGGATTAAACAACAGACTGTTGAAACTCAAACGGCTATGTTCGACTCCGTCTACTATTTTGAGTCAGACTCACTTGACCTAGCCCTGAACGGGACCGGTGGAAATGCCGGCCTTATAGAAGTAGCAGAAAACTACAGCTATACAGCTGCGGGAAATCTTGCTAATTATTACGTCGGTGTAGCTTATATGAAAAAGGGTGAGTTCCAAAATGCAATCAACTACCTTAGTAAATTCAGCTCAAACGATTTAATACTTCAAGGAAAAGCTTATGCCTTATTAGGTGATGCAAATATGGAATTAGGTCAAACGGCTGAAGCCATCTCTTTTTATGAGAAAGCAGCAGATTATAAGCCTAACAAATATATGACGCCTAACTACCTAATGAAATTAGGAACGGCATATGAGGTAGCTGGTGATAAACAAAGAGCTGTAGATGCATTTTCAGAAATTGTAGAAGATTATCCTTCTTCAGCAAATATATTGGCCGCTTCAAAATCTAAAGCTAAACTGGAAACAGAAGCTGGTAAGTAACCCGAGCAAAAGAAATTTAAAGGGGTAAGCCAGTAGGTTTATCCCTTTTTTTATACAACATTTTTTAAAATGAGTTCAGCACATAAAAACTTATCCGTTTATAACACAGCGGGCATCATAGATGTTTCTTCGAAAAAAATCGCCGTGATAGTGGCAGAATGGAATGAAGAAATCACCGAAGCACTTTATATGGGGGTCTATGATACCCTTATTAAACATGGTGTATCAGCAGAAAACATCATAAAGGTTAAAGTGCCTGGTAGTTACGAATTAAGCTACGGCTCGCAAGTTTTTGCGGCCAAAGAAGAGATAGATGCTGTGATAGCCATTGGCTGTGTCATACAAGGAGAAACAAAGCACAACGATTACATCAATAATGCAGTGGCACAAGGACTAACCGCCGTTAGTTTAAAGTATAATAAGCCCATTATTTTTGGAGTTCTTACGCCCAATACTCATCAGCAAGCAGTAGACAGGGCAGGAGGAATCTACGGAAACAAAGGTGACGAAGCTGCCATTACAGCCATTAAGATGCTAGGCTTGCAATAAATGATTTAATTATGAATATCTCGTAATTATGAGTAAGTCCTAGCCTTTAAACCTTTTAATTAAAAATAAATTAAAAAAATGCAAGTTTGGAAATTTGGAGGTACCTCGGTAGGAAAACCTGACCGTATGAAGTCTATCAGAGATTTAGTGACATCCTCTAAAACTCGTAAAATCGTTGTTTTGTCTGCCTTATCTGGTTCTACCAATGCTCTTTTGGGTTTTGGAGCGGCTTTGTCTCTGGCGAATAAAACGTTGGCTTTAACCCAAATAAATGTGTTATATGATCACTACCAAGTTTTTATTAAAGATCTTTTCACTACGGAAGCAGGACTTACCGAAGGAAAAAGAATCGTTGAAAAAGAATTCGGTTTCATTCGTTCATTGGCTGATGTGAAAATTTATACCCTGAAGCACGATAAAAAAATGGTGGCTCAGGGAGAAATCATAAGTACACAGCTTTTCACAGCTTATTTGAAAGAAATGGGCGAGTCTGTGATTTTGTTACCTGCCTTAGAGTTTATGAGTATTGATACTGATAATGAACCCGAGTTTACAAAAATTTCTGAGAAGCTGACGGCTATTTTAGAGAACCGTTCGGAACACATTTTGGTCACTCAAGGCTTTATTTGCAGGAACCCTAGAGGAGAAATAGATAACCTAAAAAGAGGGGGCTCAGATTATACCGCTTCCCTTATTGGAGGAGCCATCAATGCCGAAGAAATTCAAATATGGACAGATATAGACGGCATGCATAATAATGACCCGAGAGTGGTTAAAAGAACACGTCCCGTACCCGAATTGTTATTTGAAGAGGCTGCGGAGCTTGCCTATTTCGGTGCTAAAATATTACACCCTAGTACCATAACACCGGCAAAAATGAGTGGCGTCCCGGTAAGACTCAAAAATACAATGGATCCTGCCGCACCAGGTACCTTAATAACTTCAAAAAAAAGTAGTGGCCCAGAGATAAAGGCCATTGCAGCCAAAGACAACATCACTGCCATTTATGTACACTCTACCAGAATGCTGAATGCTTACGGTTTTTTAAGAAAAGTTTTTGGTGTTTTTGAGAAGTATAAAACACCAGTAGATATGATTACTACCTCTGAAGTTTCTGTGGCAGTTACCATTGATAATTCTGAAAGACTAGAAGAAATTGGATCTGAATTAAAACAATTCGCAGAGTTAGAGGAACTCGACAAGAATCAAAGCATCATCTGTATCGTCGGAAGCTTTTTAGCAGATAATTCTGGCATTGCTGTCCGTATCTTAGAAGCGGTAAAGCATATCCCTATCCGCATGATTTCTTACGGAGCTTCTGAGCACAATATTTCGCTCCTTGTAGATTCTGTTCACAAAAACGATGCTTTAGAGGCTCTAAACGAAGGACTATTTAAATTCGATTAAAATGGAAGCTTTAATAACGGTATACCAGAAAAGTCTAACAATACTTAAAGAAGAAGTTTTAAGTTATGACGATGAGGACCTACTTTACAAAACCAGTGGAGAAATAAGAAATTCTGGAGGCAATTTAACCATGCACCTCACGGGCAATCTAAGGCATTTCATCGGAGCCGTTTTAGGTGGTTCTGGCTATATCAGAAATAGAGAAGAAGAATTTTCGGGACGATTTTCTGTTGAAAAACTCGTTCAAGACATTGAAGAAACTACCCGTATCGTGGAGGACGTTCTAAGCTCATTGGATGCTGAAAAGCTCTCAGACGACTATCCACAAAATGTATTTGGAAAAGAGATGAGCACGTCCTTTTTCTTATTCCACTTACTAGGACACCTTAATTATCATTTGGGTCAAATTAACTACCATAGACGACTAATAACTAAGTAATCATGCTTCAAATAGGGTATATAAAAGACAACAAAGAAACTGTTTTAGAGGGTCTGGAAAAGAAAAACTTCAAAAACGCAGAGGCTGTAATAAATCAAGCATTAGACTTAGACCAAAACAGAAAAGACGCCCAAAAGGCTCTTGATGACATTTTAGCAACGTCAAATGCTATGGCAAAGCAAATAGGCTTGCTTATGAGAGAAGGTAAACGAGAAGAAGCAGATTTAGCAAAGGCTGAAACGAGTCAATTAAAGGTAAAGTCTAAAGGACTGGATGAGCTTTTGAAAGGCTACAGCAATCAACTACAAGAAGTCATGTGGACCATACCAAACCTCCCACACGAATCTGTGCCAGCAGGTAAAACGCCAGAAGATAATCAAGAAACTTTTTCTCATGGCGACATACCTACCCTGCATGAAGGTGCCAAACCTCATTGGGACTTAATTGCCGAATATGATATTATAGACTTCGAATTAGGAAATAAAGTTACGGGTGCTGGTTTTCCTTTTTACAAAGGCAAGGGAGCCAAAATACAGAGAGCTCTTATCAATTTCTTCTTAAACGAAGCCAGTGACGCGGGATATACCGAAATACAGCCCCCCATTCTTATCAACGAAGCCTCTGGTTATGGTACAGGACAGCTTCCAGATAAAGAAGGTCAGATGTATGAAGCACAGACTGATGGCCTATTCTTGATTCCTACAGCTGAGGTTCCATTGACCAATATGTTTAGAGGCGAAATTATCAAAGAGGCCCAACTCCCTATCAAAGTAACAGGATATACACCTTGTTTTAGAAGAGAAGCTGGTAGCTGGGGAGCTCACGTCCGTGGCTTAAACAGATTGCATCAATTTGACAAAGTAGAAATAGTCCAAGTAAGAAAGCCCGAGGAGTCTTATAAAGCATTGGACGAAATGGTAGAGCACGTAAAGAACCTCTTAGAGAAGCTAGAGTTGCCGTATAGAATACTATGCCTTTGCGGTGGAGATATGAGCTTCACAGCCGCCATAACCTATGACTTTGAGGTTTATTCTGCTGCTCAGGAAAGATGGTTAGAGGTGAGTTCTGTTTCCAATTTTGAGAGCTATCAGGCCAATAGGCTAATGTTAAGACATAAGGTTGATGGCAAAACGGAATTACTACATACATTAAACGGCTCTGCCCTAGCTTTACCTAGAATTTTAGCCTCTCTTTTAGAGAATAATCAAACACGGGAAGGTATCAAAATACCAAAGGCACTTCAGCCTTATTGTGGTTTTGATTTAATAAATTAAGCATGAAAAAAGCGGAACTCCGTAAGAAGTATTTAGCGAAAAGGCTGCTGCTAAGTACGGAACATGTAAACGAGCAAAGTCTTAAAATTAAGTATTTGCTTTTTAGCCGCTTCATGGTGAACAGCTATGATAAAGTGCATTGCTATTTACCTCTCTCCAAGACAAATGAAGTAAACAGCAGCAGCATAGTGAATACCCTTCATGAAGACTTTCCTGTATGCGTATATCTACCAAAGATTAGTGAGAATGGCACTTTAACGCATCATTTATTTAATAAAGACACGCCCACGGAACTAACTAAGTGGGGCGTTTCAGAACCTGTTAATGAAGGTATTTCTTCTGAGGAATTCTTTAACACAGATGATGACATTTTAGTCATCGTTCCACTTTTGGCTTTTGACAAAAAAGGACATAGGGTAGGCTACGGAAAAGGCTTCTATGACCGTTTCTTAGAAAACGCTACCGAAAACACAACAATTGCAGGGCTTTCACTTTTTGAGGCAGAACAGGCTATTGAGGATATAGAAGAAACAGATGTAGCTCTTCATCATGTGGTTACGCCGCAAAGGCTTTATAGTTTTTGAATTCAAAAATTAGTTTAACTTTATAGAAAGCTTTTCATATGAGAGAATTAATCATATCCATCCCCGACAATATTTACGATTCTGTTAAAAATATGCTTGAATTGATTCCTGATTTAAAATTTCACGAAAATTCATACATTCCAGGTTGGCATAAGACACTCTTGGACGAGCGGTTAGCCGCTTTTGAAAAAACCAAAATCAGGGAATAACTTTAGAGAAGTTTAAAGAAGGTCTTTTAGCCGATGGTCTTATTTAAATCATTCATTGAGCCTCAGGCTGCTAATGATATTCGCGGCAATATTAAGTATTATAGCAAAATCTCCAAAGCCCTCGGTAAAAGATT
>JBNMFK010000147.1:0-9371 GCA_051269965.1 Algoriphagus sp.
AAAAAACCCAATATTTTAAAACAGTTATTCATGGATTTTAAAAACGACGGGTACGTCATTGTTTTGAGTAGCAATAAGTAAAGCATGACTACCGAGTTTAAGAAAATCCAAGTCTTTTATTTCACCTTTTAGATGTAAGCCTGGATTTTTAATCGAGTTAAATTTTCCTTCACCTGAATTGATTAAAAATAAACCATAGCAGGCGTCTAATGTATTAAACTGTGGAATCATATTTCTTGAATTTCCGGCTAAAACTAAATCGGGGTATGAGTCTCCATTTATATCTTCACAATAGATGGCCTTAATACAAGAATATTGAACATCAGTGGGCAGTTCCGAAACCATAAATGTTCCGTCCCCTTGATTAAAAGCAATAATGGATTTAAGATAATTTACTTCTATTTTTTCAGCGTTTTTAAAGGCTTGTTTTCCAAATAAGTCTTTTAAACTCTTTTTGGCGTAGTCTATATGTTTTAGACTGTTACTTTTTAACTGAGGGAACTGGTCCATCATTTCTCTTTTGAGAAATACGGGTACATCTCTTCCATTAATAGTTTTAGTCATGACTTTATCTTTGGTACCGTTTCCGTCAAAGTCGTAAACAAACATTTTAGAGGGGGACGATTCATTAATATTAAGGGCAAGGTTTTCACCAATATTGCCAATGATTAAATCTAAATCTCCATCATTATCTAAGTCTTTACTTTCAATAGCTCCCCAAAAACCTTTCAAGTTTTCTAAGTTATTTTGTTGTTTTACGAACGTCCCGTTTTTGTAGGAAAAAGTTGTTGGAGGCATCCAGTCGCCAACAACCGTTAGTTCTTTTATACCATCCCCATTTATATCTGACCAAGAAGCAGAAGTTATCATTCCAAGTTGAAGTAGATCAGGAGCTATTTTCTTTGTAACGTCCTTGAACAGTCCTCTACCATTATTTTCATAAATAAAAGAAGGGGGAATAGTGCCGTATTGCATCGGGAAAGATCTACTACCAATAAAAAGGTCAATGTCACCATCATTGTCATAGTCATTCGGTAAAATACAGGAGGTGTTGTAGGCATTCCCTGGTAGGCCTTTTAATTCATATTTGAATTTTCCTTTGCCGTCGTTAATGTAGAGTCTATCTTTTAATTGAAGAGACAAGGCTTCTGCTTCATTTCCCCCAGTACCTATAATAATGTCATTATTTCCATCGCCATTGGCATCAAAAATGGCGACTTCTATATCTTCATAAGGGGCGAATATATCAAAATCTGTTTGCTTCGTTTTTTGAAAACCAGTTAAGTTCTGAAAGTAAACTTGAGATGCTTGGTTCTTGCCACCACAAATGACGACATCATCAAGACCATCTTTATTTAAATCTCCGATCGCCAGTTTAGGCCCTTCAGCAGAGAGTTTAAAAGGAATATTTTTTTCATAATAGTAATCCTCATAGTCGTTTTCTAAATGAGCTTCAAAAGGTATCGAAAATACAGAGAATGGAGTCTCAATTAGCTTTTTTATAGTGATTGACTTAGAATGAATAGCTGTTTTATAGTCTACTTCATAAAGGCTATCTGCTTTAACATCATAGTATGTTGAACATGTTCTATCGGGCCAGAGGACTTCTACGGAATCTACACTTGTCCAATCTCCGAGACCGTAAGTTAAAGGATATTCTGTGCTAGACTGGAAGCCTCTACTTGGTATTAATTGTTTAGTTAGGATTTCGGAATTATTGTAAACGTTAATAGTAGCTCCTACCGCGTAAGTATTATTTCCAGAACCTTTGAGGTTATACTTTAAATAATGGTTTGTGGAGGTGGCGTTGTTTTTGAAAACAAAAGCTTGTTGATTAACATTATTGACTACGAGATCCAGATCTCCGTCATTATCCAGATCGGCGTAGGATGCTCCATTAGAAAATGAAGGTAAGTCGGGTGTCCAGTTTTTTTGTTCTTTAAAAGAAAGGGTACCTGTATTTTTAAAAAACAAATTGTTAATAGGCTTTTGAGGCATGTGCTTTAGAATAGTTTGGATGCTCTCTTTTTTACCAGAATTTGCCATAGTTCTTGAGACTTCATCTGCAAAAAAGTCAATAAAATCTTGGTCAATAACATCATGCTGTATGCCATTGCAAACATAGATATCTGATTTTCTATCATTATTTGCATCAAAAATGAGAGCTCCCCAGCTCCAGTCACTGGCCTCAATTCCTGCGAAGTTTGCTATTTCAGAAAAGTTTCCGGTTCCATCATTTAGCTGGAGGGTATTCTGCATATACTGGTGATAGAAGCCCTTTTCTAATCTTAACCTATACGTATAATGCGAATCAAAGGCAGTCGTAGTTTTAAGTCGCTCCTCCGTTTTGGGAAGCATGTCGGTCACAAAAATTTCAGGGTGTCCGTCATTATTGATGTCGGCCATGTCTGCACCCATTGAGGCAAAAGAAGTATGACCAATTCTGTTTTCAATATCTTCCTTAAAAGTGCCATCTTTTTGATTGATGTAGAGGTAGTCTTTTTCATAGAAGTCATTCGATATATAAATGTCTGGGTACTGGTCATTATTGATATCCCCCACAGACACCCCTAAACCAAAACCTATCAAGCTGCTATAGATTCCCGCATTTTGACTTACCTCGATGAAGACAGGTATCAGCTCTCCATCAGCATTACGCTCGCCATCATTTCGAAGTAGTTTATCTCCTCCACCTTTTAAAAAGTCTTTAACTGGCCAGTTTTCCGCTCGTAAATCTCTGTTGTTGGCGTTGTTTAAGGTGTTGACAGGAATGAAGCTATTATTAAGTAAATAAACATCTAAATCACCATCTAAATCATAATCAAAAAATGCAGCATGAGTGGTGTATCCATTATCAGATAGCCCATACTCTTTTGCTTTTTCTGTAAAGGTAAGATCGCCATTATTTATAAATAGAGCATTCTCTTGACCCACGTTTTTCTGATACCCAGCATTACAAACATAGAGGTCTAAAAGTCCGTCTGCGTTTATATCCACCATGACAACGCCTGTACTCCATTTTTCAGTTAGGCCGGTTTTTGCCTTGTCTGTGATGTCTTCAAATATGAAATCACCTTTATTGAGATATAATTTATTTTTTCCTTGATTAGCCGTAAAATAGATATCGGCTAAGCCGTCGTTATTTATATCCCCGATGGCTACGCCGCCACCATTGTAGAAGTTTCGGTAGTTAAAAATGTTTTGGCTTTCAGTATTATTTACTTGATTAATGAAGTCAATACCAATCTTTTCATTGTCCTTCAACTCAAATAAGCTGTTTCGTTTTTCACTTTTACATGAGAACACGGTCAAGGCAAAAAGAAGGATGGATAAGTGGTTCAATTTATTTCTAGGGTTTTAGCATCTAAGTCATTGAGATCAATATGAGGTTGTTTAAAATATACTGTGCCTTTCAAAGAAATTTCGTTCTCTGGCATAACGGCATCTTGGGGCCTCACAATATAACCTTCAAATTTTAATATAGCTTTTCGCTTATTCAAAATGGTCCATTTATAGATAGCCCGGGAAAGTATATAGCCCTCTAATTTCTTAGCATTTTTTCTACCAATAAGCATGCTTCCATAGTTTGGGTAAGCCATACTTGTGTTAGGACTTACCTTAAATATCATTTCATCGTTTTGAAGCCAATTATTTTTTGACATTTGTAACTGAATGTTGCCTCCATACTGATCGATGATATTTATATCGCTATAGTTAGAACCAAGGTTGATATTACCGATGAATCTACTATCTTCTGGATAGAAACGCTCATTATTTATGTCCACTAAAACATAAGCTTGTTCAGGCTGCAGTTCCTTAAATATCTGTTCTGCTAATTCGTTTTCATTTGAATTTACACAGGATAACAGAGTCAAACTTGCAAGGATAAGAATATAAATTGGTCTCATATAAAAAAGGAATGCCCGAGTTTCGAGCATTCCTTTAAAATTAATTTTTATAAATTAATATCCTTCGTTCTGAGTAAGATTAGTGTTAGAAGCGATGGCAATAGATGGAATCGGGAATAAAACTGTGTAGGCTTCAGTGTTTCCTACATCCTGATACCCTACGTTAAATCTACCAAATCGAATTTCATCAGTTCTGGCAATAGCTTCCCAATATAATTCACGACCCCTCTCCGCAAACATTGCATCCTCGGTTAAAGAAGAAAGAGTAGAAGCATTACGTATGGTTCTTAAGTCATTTATCATAGTTAAAGCTCCTCCGCTATCACCACTTCTCATCATAGCTTCGGCTTTCATTAAATAAACGTCAGCATAACGCAGTAAGATGTATATGCCATTATCAGCAGGGTGATATTTAATAACTCTGATACCTTTATCAGTAGCAGCACCTGCCAAAGGAATATCTCTTGTAAACTTAAGAGGTTTAAGAGAACGAGAGTCTATTATTTCAGAACCATCTTCTCTGTATTGTTGGCCTATTAGGAATCCTTTATTTAGTCCACCGAATCCTTCATTAAACCCAACATCTTGAAACTTTCTAGAGTCACCGTCTTCGAAAGTGTCATAAAAGTCCGCTAGTGTTGTAAAACCATTCCATGGGCCATCACGCTCTGCAGGAAAACCACCTTGGTCGTAGTGCATAGTCATCATCCATCTGTTTCTAGGAACACCATTTGACTCCGTTGTGAAAATTCTATCAGGAGACTCTTGGTTTGTGAAAGGATTAAAGAAGTCGGCATCTAAGCCATATCCTTCAGCGGAAACGGCATCTGCATGCTCAATAACCTTAGCCATATCACCAGTATCAAACGTGTACGGGCCAGCAGGACTAGCCGAACTATAAACAGCTTTATTGAGATACAATCTCGCTAGTAAAGCATGAGCTGCAGCCTGAGTCATCGTTGAATTAATAGTTGCGGGTGCAGAAGGGGCCAATACTGGAAGGGCTTCTTCTAGATTGCTAACAATAAATTCAAAAGCATCAGATCTTGAAAGAACAATTGGCAGGTCATCTACACCTTGGTCTACTGTTCTTCGTGGAACCTGCCCATAAAGATCCATGATTTGAGCCATGAAAAATGAACGAAGGGCTTTAGCTTCTGCCGCCTGCTGAGCAGATGGGTTTGAAGCTAATATTTGTTCACACGTAAATGAACGTCCGTTAAGAGAATTCCATGCGTTCAACACTTGAGGATGCGTAGCATCCCAAGTATGTGCATGTAAATTACGCCAAACACCATTATCTCCCCAGTCAACACCTCTGGTCGGTGGAATCATCTCGGCTGACGGGTGCTGGTTAAGGCTGTAAGTATTTGCCTGGTCCGTATAAAAGGATAGGCCATTATAAATACCTTCAAGAAGGGCTCCGGCATCTCCTGCCACAAATGATCCTCCGCTATTTTCTACGACTATAGAGTCGCGTTCATCTACAAGGAGATCTGTACAAGAAGAAACTAATGCCGACATCGCTATGCAGCCAAGTGCTACCGTTGATATTCTTTTTATGTTTTTCATTGATTAATGATTTTTAAATTAAAACGAAATATTGGCTCCTAAAGTCCATGTTCTTGCTCTTGGATATGCCGTATAGTCAATACCGAAACTTGGAATACCATTAATTTGCTTGTTGGTATTCACCTCTGGATCTTGGCCGGAGTAATTGGTGAACAATAGAAGGTTTTGACCAGTAACGAAGAGTCTCAGTCCGTCAATCGCAGAGTTCTTGCCCGTGTTTACGGTATAACCTAGATTAAGGTTGGCAAGGCGTACAAAATCACCTTTTTCTAAGAAACGCGTAGAAACATCAGGAGCATTCAATGGCCCTTCATCACTTGTCACAACTTCTTTGGTTACGTTACGACCATTGGCAAAAGATCCTTTAGTAAAAAAGGCGTTAGCATTGTTACTGTAGAGGTAGTTACCAAATACGCCATTAAAGAAGGCACTTAATGATAAGTTCTTGTATTTGAAGTTTGTTGTGAAACCACCTGTAACGGTCGGGTTAGGGCTTGCACCATCTAAGAATTGCTGAACATCACCATTAGGATAAACAGAGTTACCAGCCTCATCATAACCTCCAAACTCTCTTAGGAAGTAAGCAAACAATGGTTGACCACTAGCAATACGCTGAGCAAAAGCACCTGTAAGACCTTGACCATTAATAGCACCAGTATCGTAGACTCCTAATAAGTTTTCTACACTGTTTCTATTAAAGGCTGCGTTAGCATTGATTTCAAATTCGAAATCATTAGCATCAACAACTATCGCGTTTAAAGAAATTTCTAAACCTGTGTTGATAACATCTGCATCTAGGTTACGCCACACGAAAGGAGATGGTGCGGGTTGAGCAGAAAACACCTGAAATAAAAGGTCGTTGGTGTTTTTGTAGTAATAATCTAATGAACCAGAAAGTCTACCTCTCGCAAAGCCGAAGTCAAGTCCTGCATTAAACTGAGTCGTTGACTCCCATTTCAAGCCAGGATTTGCGAAAGCAACTGTTCCAAAACCGCCATTATTAATGGAGCTACTGTTATTAATCCCAGCATTTCCGTAACGTCTTCTCTCTTGATAAAGGTTGTGAGGTAACTCTTGATTACCCGTAATACCATATCCTAATCTAAGACCCAAATCAGAGAATACATTCTTAGGAACGAAATCCTCTTCTATTAAACGCCATTTACCAGCAAAAGAAGGGAAAACACCATACTTGTTACCCGAACCGAATTTAGTAGATCCGTCAGCACGAACAGTAGCAGTCAGTAAATATTTGCTATTGAAACCTAGATTTATTCTTCCAAAATATGATTGAAGCTCATCGACATTAGAATTAGAACCGTTTATGATACTACCGAAACCATCAGCGTTGTCCGCAGAAGAAACGTTATTTAACATCAAGTCCAGGTCGTTTACTCTAAAATTTGTAGCATTAGAGCTCTTTGCAAAATATTCAAAACGTTGATAAGAATAACCTGCAAGACCATTGACACTGACATTTCCGAATTCTTTATCGTAAGTAAAGTAGTTCTCCCAAAGCGAATTATTTGTCTCAATGTCAGTGAAGTATACTTGACCAACGTTTTCAATTTGTGCAGCTGTTAATAGTGGAGAAAACGCCGCCTTTCTTGACGAAATAGAGCGATCAAATCCAACAACAGTTTTGAACTTTAAATCATCAGTGATTTGTAGCTCAGCATTTAAATTACCCAAAGCTCTAATTGTGTTCGTGTTATCTTTAGAGTAAGCAATAATTGCAGCTGGGTTGGGCTCAACTGTAGAAACTTGGTTGAAAGTACCATCTGCATTTCTTACAGCATTTGTTGGGTTAGACTTAAGCATTGCTGCTAATAAGTCGCCAGAGAAGCCAGAATTATCTGTTACTGGAACTCCTGCATCAACAGTATTAGCTAAGTTTAATTGAGTGCCAATGTTTAATTTGTCATTAAGCACCTTTTTGTTTCCGTTAAAGGAAGCTGAATAACGCTTTATACCCGAGTTATTAATGATACCATCTTGATCTAATATACCAGCAGAAAAACGGTAAGAATCACCATTTGAACCACCTCCAAAAGACAAGTTATGCTGCGTTGTTATAGCAGTACGCAATACTTCGTCCTGCCAATCTGTTGTGCCACCATTATTTGGGCCACCCGCTGCTACGAACTCGCTAGCACTTAACAAATCAAATTTCTTAGTGATTTTGCTTGTACCAACTGAAAAAGTATAGTCCATTGAACCTTTACCTTGCTTACCTTTTTTAGTTGTAATTAAAACAACACCATTTGCTCCACGAGAACCATAAATAGCTGTTGCAGAAGCATCTTTCAGGATGTCGATACTTGCAATATCATTAGGATTTAGAAAGTTGAGTGGGTTACGAGCAGAAGAACTACCTAGTCCACCTCCACTACCACCACCTGTGATGTCACCACCGCTAAGAGGCACACCATCTACAACGAAAAGTGGGCCGTTTCCTGCTCGCACAGACGATGTTCCACGAATTCTCACATTGATTCCACCACCTGGCTCACCATTACTTTGTGTGATAGCCACACCAGCTACTCTACCTTGCATTAATTGCTCAGAAGAGGTGATTACACCTTTGTTAAAATCTTTTTCGCCAATGGCTGCAACGGCTCCTGTAGCGTCTTTTTTCTTGACAGAACCATAACCTATAACAACTACTTCTTCAAGAAGTTGGTCATCATCGGATAATGTTACATTAATTGTAGACCTTGATTGAACGGTAATTTCCTGTGATTTCATACCTACAAAGCTGTAGACAATTGTTCCAGCAGAAGGGACACTGCTTAATGAATAGTTTCCGCTAAGGTCAGTTGAAACGCCATTTGATGTTCCTTTTACTTGCACGGTAACCCCTGGCAATTCGTCACCGCTAGAATCCACCACTTTTCCTGTAACATTAATGTTTTGGGAAAATGAATTAAAAGAAATAATAGAGAGTGTTAAAGTTATAGCCAAAAGCCTCGGAAAAAACTTGACACTCTGAACGAGCTTACTCGAGCTCATTTGGTAGAGCTGATTGTTCATAGGTTTGAATTTAAAAGGTTAAAAAAGTACTTTCATGTATAGTGAGTCTTTCCTCCTATAATTAGTTGGAATTATACCACTTTAATGCAATGAGCGGCAAACTTACAAAATGATACATTCAATTTCCTAAGATTAAACAGCTTTTGATTGTATTTTTCTTAGAAAAAATGTTTGCAATCGATTGCGACGATTTGTGTTTTAAAGAGTTGTTTCTTCTTTTTTCTAAAATTGAAAGGCTCATTTGCATTAATTTTTACAAAGTATTAGAAAAAGAATTTTCACACTTTGAAGTCATGACTCTTAGGTGAAATTATTTGTACTGTTTTTATAATTAGCACTTAAAGAGGGATTGGAGGATTAGTTTTTTTAGCAAAAAAATATCGCAAAATCAAGCAAGGGGCTATATAGTAGGTTGTGAGATAGGTCCGAATGTACTTTTGTCCCAAATAATTATAGCCTTTATTTTTTTAAAAATCAGCTAAAAACAGTATATTTAGATAAAAGTATAAGTCTATTTAGCGGCAAACAATACAGCCTTGTGGATGCCAAACCCTAGGTAGTTTGTGCCCTTATCATTAAGGGATAATTCTTACAAATAATCCACCGATGAAAAGAAGAACGCCAGCCAAAATTGTGGCCATTTGTGGGTCCATAGTCAGTAGGGTTTTATATACAAAAGGGAAATTTCTAGTAGCATCGATATCACGATGAACAGGTTAAAATACCCATGTATACACCTGCTTTTTGGAAGAAATACTATTTGATAGTTTGATGTAAGGATTTTCCAACATATTTGCTCAAGAAAATTCAAAGGCAACCATAGGAATAAATGTGCACCACTGATACTCTAGAAAAGGT
>JBNMFK010000148.1:0-9341 GCA_051269965.1 Algoriphagus sp.
CCTATTTTTGAAAGGTGCATAAAGCTATTTTACCTCTATACTAGATGCTGATAAGAAAAAAATATACTGCTAAAATTGTCTCCGTCTTGTTATTTTTTAGTCCAATGCTCTATGGCCAACGAACCATGGGTGAACTAGAGCGTTTTATCATAGATGCTCCTTTTTTTGATTCCGATAAAAGAGACTCTTTACTTATCTGGTCAGCCAGAATTTCTGAAATACCTCATTCTCCTCGAGCGAAAGCTTATACTCTCAGGATGAAAGGTCTTCATGAGGAATTCAAAGAAAACATACCCGAAGCCACAGCCTATTTTTTGCAG
This sequence comes from Algoriphagus sp., assembly GCA_051269965.1. Taxonomy (GTDB): domain Bacteria; phylum Bacteroidota; class Bacteroidia; order Cytophagales; family Spirosomataceae; genus Arcticibacterium. The sequence goes on from JBNMFK010000148.1 coordinate 321, forward strand.
TTTTTGGCCTTAGCCAAAGTTTATCAAAACTCAGATGACGAAATGTCTGCCACAGGAGACTTAGTTTATATTTATATTACAACAAAGCAGTACGAAACCGCAAAACAATTGCTTTTACCCTTCACTTCAAGACCAGACTTAAAAAAGTTGAATCAAAAAAAGCTTTCGATTTTTTATAATAATCTGGGCATTTGCTATAACAATTTAAACAAACTAGATAGTGCGGTTATTGTCTACCAAAAAGCTCTTAACATCAAAGAATCCCTTAATGACAAAAGAGGCATAGCTAATCTCAGAATCAATATGAGCAACCTCTTAGTAAAGCAAAAAAGGTTTCAAGAAGCCTTTCTTCTTACGAGAGCCAACCTTGAGATGGACACCACAGAATACAATCAAGATCTTTGGTATAATCTAGGGAATATGGGAGGTATTTTGAGTGGACTTAATAGAGAACAAGAGGCCGAAAGCTATTTAAAAGCTTCCTTGCAGGAAGCTGAAAGAGAGAAATCCACAAACCATATCTGGTATTCGCATAGTAACTTATCAGCTTTTTATGCTGATAAAAGACATTATAAGAAGGCCTATGAATCCCTAACATTAAGCAATGATTTCAATAAACAACTCATAAATGAAAATACTAACAAAAAAATTGCTGAGCTTAAAGAATCTTTTGATGCTGGCCAAAGGGAGTTAGATAATTTATTATTAGGCAGTAAGTTACGGGAGTCTCAATCTAGACAAAGAGCTTACCTCCTTGGTTTAGCTAGTCTAGCCTTATTTACCGTCGTAGCGGCCTGGGCCTTCCATAAAAATCGTAAACAAAACAGATTAATTCAGTCTCAAAATGAGGGTCTAGTGGCATTAAACAGAGAAAAAAATCATTTAATGTCTATAGTTTCACATGACCTTAGTAGTCCGTTTACGGCCATAAAACTGTGGTCTGAGGTAGCCATGAAGAAAAAAGACCTTGATGAAATTCGCAAGATTCAGTCTATGATTCATGAAACTACCCTCAGCGGTTTAAAAAATATCAAAAAGATTTTATCAATTGATGAGAAGGGGATCAAAGATATTGATCTCAAAGAAACTAACCTTTCAGAACTTCTGAGAACTTTAGTAGACAGATTTAAAGCTGAAATGAAAGCCAAAACTTTAGAACTACATGTTTCTATCTTACAAGATAGAGAAAGCATATTATCTGACCATGGAATGTTACAAAGGGCACTTGTTAACCTTTTTTCTAATGCCATAAAATACTCTAAAGAGGGTGGCCAAGTGTTTATTAAAACCTATGAAAATGCCAATTTCTTTCACTTTGAATTTAAAGACGAGGGAATCGGTATTGCCGAAGAAGAGCAATCCCTTTTATTCGAAAGATATGGTCAGACTTCCGCTAAACCCACATTTGGTGAGAGTAGCCATGGTCTTGGCCTTTCGATAGTTAAGAGAATCGCCGAAGAGTTAGGTGGTCGTATAAGTTTTGAAAGTAAAAAAAATGAAGGTTCTTCCTTTACTTTTTCAATTCCCTTAGTATGATACAGTTAGCGATCACAGACGACCACGATTTATTTCTTAAAGGATTAAAAAGCATCCTAGATTTAGAGCCCAATTTAAAAATAAATCATACTTTCACTACGGGTACCGCTTTGTTAGAAAGTTTGGAGAGCTTAGATGTTGACCTCCTATTACTAGATGTTCAGCTTCCCGATATTTCTGCCGAAGACTTGCTTCAAGAAATTAGAATTATAAGACCAAATATCCCTATACTCTACTTAACCATGCTCAGGGGTAGCAGAGTGTTTAAAAAGTTATCTAAAAATGGAATACAAGGCTATATCCTAAAAGATGCAAGTTTAAATATTCTTAAAACTGCTATAGAAACAGTGGCTTCCGGTCAAACATATTTTGCTTCTGACATTGAATATTCAGAACAAAATGAACAAGCGAATACGGTTACTACACCCGAAAATAGACTTCAAGAACTTTTAAGTCCCAGAGAATACGAAGTACTGATTCATATTTGCCAAGAATTTAGTAATAGTGAAATCGCAAAAAAACTCTTCTTAAGTGTGGGTACTGTAGATACACATAGGAAAAATATGCTTGTAAAGCTTGGTTTAAAAAACACCGTGGGTCTCATAAAGTTTGCGATGAGAAATGGTTTAGAATAGTCCTCGATATTGCTCTAAAGAATCACCTGTAATTAATAGCGTTTTCGTCTTTCTTTTGGAGCCCTTTCCGCAAAATTAATGTAGCTAAAGTCTAAGCGTTTATGGCGTAGGCTTTTAGCAAGGACCGTAAGCGTTAGAATAAAAGATGGCATAAAACTACTATACAATCGCTCCTTGTTGTCTAAATCCATGATTACCTCAAGCTTTATAGTCTCAGTTTACCGAATAAATCATCTTATTTAATACAATAGAGCATCTCAAGTAAAAAAAAGTATTTTTTTTAGATTAACCTTCCAGCGGCCTCATCCAGCCAAACATACCCATTGGCATGTAATTGGAAAACAGTTGATGGTATTTCAGGCGAAATTTTAGCCGAAACTGTTTCCTTTATTATCGCTGCTTTTTTTATTCCAGATGCCATGATCATAGCCGCTTTAGCTTCTAATAAATGTTTAAGTCCAACGGTAATACCTTTAGTCAATGGCGTTTCCGTTTTGAAATATTTCTGACCTACGTCAATAGTCATTTGAGCTATCTCTGTCACATGACAGTAATGGCCAAAAGAGTATCCTGGCTCATTTAGTCCGATATGTCCGTTGAGCCCAATTCCAACTAAAATGAAATCTAAGCCTCCTCGTGCTTTTATTAGGTTATCAACTCTTATACATTCAGCGTCTAAATCAATATTAAGTGAATCAAAAAAAGTATAATTCGATTCAGGAATGGCTTGGGGCTTTAGCAAGTTCTCTTTAACAATAGAACAACAACTTCCTTCATTTTCTGGCCCAATACCTACCCATTCGTCTAGACCAATGATTAAACAGTTTTTAAACAAACCTTTGGGTGCTTTTTGAGAGATAATTTGATATGCTCGTTTAGGCGTATCACCAGAAGTAAGAACCAAGGTAGCGTTTGGTTTTTCTTTTAATAAAGCTATAATGAAATCAGCAACACTTTCCGACAATTCTTCTGAATCTTTATACTTTTTTAATTTCATATTCTTATGGTTTTTGATTTGATTCAAAATTATTTGTCTAGCTCTCTTATTTTATTAAGAGCCACTTTAAGACGTTTTTCACTCCTTTCTCCTAAAATATTTTCAAAATACCATTTTAAAGCCTCTGAGATTGGTACATCTTTTATACCCCACTTATCTCTCAAAAAGTGAAGGCATTTCATTAATTGAAAAGCATCAAAGAATTGAAAAAAACGTTTATTAAAAGCCTCTTTTGACGCTACATTAGATTTAATACTCTCAATATTTCCCTTGGTATTTATACTCCTCAAGAAATCTAACATACCTACGTGAAGACCATCCAAATTGACATCTTCATCATAACAGACATGCACTCTATCAATGAAAGCCTGAATAAGTAAAAAAGCTTTGGGGCTATAAGTAGGCCATTCAAAATCTGCCTCTTCATATTTTAGCATAGCTCTTCCTGTTCCAAATGGCACTCTTTCCGATTTTCTAGAGGATGGAAAAACCGTTGTTTCTGTCAAATTTCCACAAACTCCATCTTTAATAAACTTCTGAAGGAAGTAAAAATCCTCTCCTGCTTTTCGTTTATTCATTCCACCTTTTTTAAAATAAGAATCTGAGAAGCAAGCCATGGAAGAGCCGATGGTGTGAATTCCGTAAGGCAAGCCAATAAAACGCTGCATCAAAATATAATATCTCAGATGAAGCTCATACTCCAAAATAGCAGTATTCGTTCCTATTTTATGTTCGAAATGAATAGCAGCCGCCTCAAAATTACCCCTTGCAAAAAAAGAGGAAATAGCCTGAAAGTAGTTTTCTTTTACCGTACAGTCTGCATCCAGATAAACCAACACACCATTAAGCTTCTTTTCTTTAAAAGCATAGACAGCTTTGTCACCCAATATTTTTCTAGCTAAACCTACACCCGAGTGCTTTACAGGTAAATTCAAATCAAGTAATAATTCAAAATTTAGGTCGCCGTCGTAGGCCTCAATCCACTCATGAATCTCTTTAAAAGACTCCAAATTATTTTCTTTAATGGCAGGACTGTCTGCCATTGAACCATTGATTAAAATTAACACATCAATAACTAAACCTCCATAGTCGCATGTTGAGAGTGAACTCAAAGTCTTTGAAGTTTCACTCTCATTAAATGCAGGGATACACACTGTGATGTTCTTAGGATTCTTTCTATGCATAAACCACTAAATTACTCAATCATAAAAGTTAAAACATTACGACGTTTTTACTAAGACAATTAGCAAAATGTCTAAATATCTATTTTTAGACCCTGATTTTTTGTATTGATTACGCATCAAAGTTAAATTGTCAAACATTTCTTTAATTTTGCGTCTACCCTTAAAAGTTAAGTATTTTCCTAAAAGATGAGCGACAAAAATCAAGCCTACGACCCAACTCAACAAGATGAAGTTTTAGATGACATGTTTGAGGATTACTTCCTAGAATATGCCTCCTATGTTATCTTAGAACGGGCTGTTCCTGCCTCGGAAGATGGTCTTAAGCCCGTTCAAAGGAGGCTCATGCATGCTCTCAAAGAAATGGATGATGGGCGTTTTAATAAGGTGGCCAATGTAATTGGGGCTACCATGCAGTTTCACCCACACGGAGATGCCTCGATTGGTGATGCTATGGTGACCATAGGTCAGAAAGAACTGTTATTAGATATTCAGGGAAATTGGGGAGATATCAGAACTGGGGATAGTGCAGCAGCTCCTAGGTATATAGAGGTTAGACTGTCTAAATTTGCTCAGGAGGTACTCTTTAACGAGGATACCACCGAGTGGCAAATGTCTTATGATGGTCGTAAAAGAGAGCCCGTAACACTACCTTCTAAATTTCCACTCTTGCTTGAAATGGGTGTAGAAGGAATTGCGGTAGGGCTTTCTACCAAACTGATGCCACATAACTTCCTAGAGCTATGCGATGCCTGCATAAAACACCTCAAAGGTCAACGCTTTACGCTTTATCCTGATTTCTTAACTGGTGGTATTTTAGACGCTAGAGATTATAATGATGGTGCCCGAGGTGGGAGAGTAAAGGTTAGAGCTAGAATTTTTGAAATAGATAAGAAAACTCTTAAGATAAGTGAAATACCCTATGGAACCACCACAGGTGGACTCATAGATTCTATCATCAAAGCGAATGATAGAGGGAAAATAAAAATCAAAAAAGTAGAAGATAATACGGCAAGAGATGTTGAAATCATCATTCATTTAGGGACGAATACCTCACCGGACATCACCATTGATGCTCTTTATGCCTTTACTTCTTGTGAAGTTTCTATTTCTCCAAACGCGGTCGTTATTAGAGATGATAAGCCTCACTTTGTGGGTGTTAGTGATATTCTTAGAGACTCCACAGACCAGACGGTACGTCTCTTAAAGAGAGAGCTGGAGATTAAGAGATTTGAGTTAATGGAGAAGCTTCTCTACAGTTCTTTAGAGAAAATATTTATAGAAAACAGAATATATCGAAACATAGAAGACTGTGAGACTTTTGAGGCAGTTTTAGATACTATTGACATCGGGTTAGAACCCTTTAAAAAAGATTTTTACAGAAAAATCACGAGGGAAGATATTCTACGTTTGACAGAAATTAGAATAAAGCGAATCTCAAAATTCGATTCCTTCAAGGCGGACGAATTAATGATACGTTTATTAGAGAATCTAAAAGAGGTTAATCACCATTTGGAGAATCTCGTAGAATACGCCATCGACTTTTTCGAAAATCTGATAAAAAAATATGGCACTGGTAGAGAAAGAAGAACAGAACTTTTAGAATTTCAGGAGGTAAAAGCTACGGTAGTGGCTGCGAATAACCAAAAACTTTACATAGACAGGGTCAATGGATTTATTGGCTACGGTATCAAAAAAGAAGAGTACCTCATGGAGTGCTCTGATATAGATAACATCATATCTTTCAAAAGAAATGGTACATATAGTGTATCCAAAATATCGGACAAGGACTTTGTAGGCAAAGACATTATCCATTGTTCGGTGTTTAGAAAAGATGACGAACGCAGAATATATAATGCTATTTACCTCGACGGTAAATCTGGAAAAACCTACGCCAAGAGATTCAATGTCACCAGTATAACAAGAGAAAAAGAATATAACGTAACTAAAGGTAGTCCTAAATCTAAAGTCTTGTATTTTTCAGACAATGAGAACGGCGAAGCCGAGGTTGTCGCCGTTAATTTGACGGCCTCCTGCTCTGCCAAAAATAAACAGTTTGAATTTGACTTTTCTGATTTATTAATCAAGGGAAGAGGCTCCATGGGAAATATGGTAACCAAGTACCCTGTTCGAAAAGTAATATTAAAGTCTGCAGGCGTCTCTACTTTAGGAGGTGTAGATATTTGGTATACCCCAAATTTGGGAAGGCTAAATAGAGATAAACACGGAGATTTTGTGGGTAACTTCGGTGCAGAAGATAAAGTAATGGTCATCTATAAATCAGGGGAATACGAGCTGACTAATTTTGAACTAACTAATCATTATGACGCACGACAAGTGATAATGATTAATAAATTCAAGGAAAAAGGAATCATTACAGCGATATATTACGACGGGGAGAGCAGAATCTATTACATAAAAAGATTCCAAATAGAAACAAGCACGATGGATAAGAAGTTTGCCTTCTTAACAGAACATAACCGTACAGAGCTGCTAGGTATTTCCTATGATGATTTGCCAAGAGCAGAAATTAAGATCAAGAAAGACAGAAAGACCAATATTGAAAAGAAAGAGTTCAAACTTGATAAACTGGTAGCCGTTAAAGGCTGGAAAGCCATGGGTAATAAATTGCCATTTATGAAAATAAGTGATGTTAAAATGCTAGAACCTGAAATTGTAGAAAAAGAAGAGAAACCAGATGAAGATTCTTCTAATGATAACAATGACTCAACTGAAGATCAGAATGATAGCCCAGGAGCGATATTGAAAACTGAAGGTAACTCCGAGGGGACCAACAGTGATAATGAGAATAAGGAGGCTGAAAAAGGAATAAAATCTACGAATCAGGTTCCTCCAAAAAAGGGGGTGTCCAACGAAAAGTCTATTCTGCCGAAAAAACCAAAAGATGATGACCAAGACTCGAAAAGTCAATTAGGCCTATTCTGATTTGAAGACCGTAAAAAATAACGGTCCCTATTTTATATTTCCTATTTTCGGGGTACTATTCTTATTTTTGAGCTTGGATTTGAGTTTTACACAGTTAACTATTACTGTAGAATTAACTGTCCCTCTCCTTATAGAAAAAGGAGGTATTTACCCTTCCACTGATCATAATAAGTAGCATTCTGGCGACCCAGACTATGAAATCTCTAAGCTAGATCTCCCGAAATACGCTATAACACTGTACGAAACTCCTGCTCATTTTGAGTACAAATTCACACAAGGATCATGGGCAACAGCAGAAGGTACACAACGTAGCCAGGCTCTACCTAATAGGAATTATATTAGAAACGAGAGCAATCAATTTGTACTAGATAACAACATTCTGGGCTGGGAAGAGCAGAAAGTTTATAGCGTAATAGTAAATTCCATTCCCGATAACACTCCGAAAGACGCAAGAATCTATATTTAAGGAAACTTCAATAATTGGGACCTAGGAGATGAAACATTAAGAGTTAAGAAAACGGTAGGTGGCAGTTATCGGATAAAAGTCTATTCTGATTATGAGGCATTAGAATTAAAATTTACCAGAGGTAGCTGAGAATCTGTAGAAGCTAGATTTAGTTGAAAAGCGAGACCCAATAGACAGTTAACTAGATTGAATGCTAAAAAGGTGGCTAATTTAGAATTCAGCGCAGAAGGATGGGAATATTTGAATGGGGCATTTAGTTTTTATTCTTTTTTTGACCTCCTTCTCTTATTTTCTGTCTTTCAAGGTATTCTACTAATCATATCAATTCCCTTTCACACTAATGATACACCTGCCTACAAATAGCTTCTGTTAGCTATTGGTCTATCTTCTTTGAGTATTATATTGAACTTGCTCTCTAATTTCCAAGGAGCCGTTCAAAGCTTCCCAAAGGTTTTTTTCTTGTCAGGTTTTGTTATTTTCCTTTATGCACCTATCTACTATTTTACCTAAGAAAATTACTTTTCAATGCCAATTTCCTCCCATCTCGTTGGTATTTATATTTTATTCCATTTTTTATTCAACTACTCGTTTATCTACCCTTTTTATTGCAGACAGATAAGAGCATATTAGATAGAATTAGGAGTCCGTATTGGTGATTCTGTTTTTAACATCGGGCTCCTTTAGAATGATATGGAATTTCTATTACTGGAATCTATTCAGGAAGATCATTCAAAACTACAGAGAGCAGCTTAAGACCAATTTTAGTTACGACCAACACCTAAGCTATCTCAAAACGGCACTCGTCATTCAATTCATATGCTTGGCTATCTGGTTTGTGTTTTTTGTGGTATTTGGTCTTTCCCGATTCTTCCACTTTAGTACGGTAAACCTTCAGGAAAACTTCATAGACCTCATTTGGTTATCGTTCTCTTTCATTACCTATATTTTAGCCTATTTCGCTATCCATCAACTAGAAACTTTTAAAGCTACGCCAGAAGCAGCTTCATTTTTTGATGATATTTTGGAAAATACCGAATCTCAAAAAATACGTACGAATACTATTAAAAAAGACATTCTCGCTACTGAAACCCATAAAGCTGTGATAGAGGCATTGGCAATTAATATAAAGACCAACAAGCCTTTTTTAAGTCCTAAATTAATACTTAGCGAACTTGCGACTCAAATAAAGATACAACCCCATATTCTTTCCAAAGCCATCAATGCACATTATAGTAAAAGCTTCTTTGAGCTAATCAATGG
>JBNMFK010000149.1:0-9262 GCA_051269965.1 Algoriphagus sp.
TTGTGGTTACAGGCGGGCAAGTAATTAATCCAAATGTTCTTTTTGAAAACATGTCTACTTTTCCTGATGAGCGTCAAAAGCTTTTGGATGAAATAGAAAGACACAACATTAGTGGTGTTATGTTTATCACCGGCGACAGACATCACACGTCTATGAGAAAACTAGAGAGAGAAGGTACGTATCCTCTTTACGATCTTACCGTTTCGTCTTTGACTTCTGGAATGGCTAAGCCTGCAGATGTAGAGAGAACAAGTCCAGATTTAGTAGAGGGAACGATTGTAGAAGATTTACAAAATTTCGGCTTGATGGAGATTTCTGGACCAAGAACAGATAGAGTGCTAAAAATCAATATTATCGATAATACAGGAGCTCCTAGATGGGATTATACCATCAAGGCTAGAGATTTAAGAAAGCCAAGACCTGAATAAATTTCATTCCAATAAAACTTTAAAGGCATTAAAGACGTATTTGAATAAAGAAATATAAACAATATGAAAAATATAATGTTAGGCTTATTGGCCACAATCGTGTTTAGCTGTGCATCAAATGCCCAGAAGAATGAAATAACAAATGACGATTGCAACATTGAAAAAGTATCTAAGTCCAAAAGAGAATGGAAAAATCAACTAGACGAAATGCAATATACCGTGGCCAGAGAAGCTGGTACAGAAAGAGCTTTTAGTGGCGTATATTGGGATAACAAAAAGAAGGGTGTCTATAAATGTATCGGTTGTGATTTGGAACTTTATTCCTCGGAGACAAAATTTAAATCTGGTACTGGCTGGCCTTCGTACTGGGAAGCAGTGAACCCGTGCAATGTCAAAGAAATTAAAGATATTTCCTTTGGAATGGTGAGAACAGAAGTGGTTTGTGCTAGATGTGAATCACACTTAGGCCATATTTTTAATGACGGGCCAAAACCTACAGGGCAGCGTCATTGTATTAATTCGGCTAGCTTAAAGTTTCAGGAAATATGACTGAACAAAGCTTTCAGTTTTCTCAATAAGTACGAATAAAATAGCTCTTCGACTAGCTGCGATAACTTGCTATCAGCTATTCCTACTTTATCAATATTTATAGGGTTTGGTTTTCTTCGACGAAAGCCAAATCCTACTTTTGTTTTGAATACTTCTCATAAATAAAATCATATGGACAAGAACATAGAATTCCTTTACAAATATTTAAATAATGCCTCGCCAACGGGTTTTGAATATCCTGGTCAGCAAATATGGCTAGACTATATAAACCCATACATAAACGAAACTATCATTGATGATTATGGTACAGCCGTTGGTGTTATAAACCCTGGCCAAAAGTATTCCGTAGCCATTGAGGCTCATGCTGATGAAATTTCTTGGTTTGTAAATTACATAACCAAAGAAGGCTATATCTATGTGCAAAGAAATGGGGGTTCAGATCATCAAATAGCTCCTTCAATGCGAGTGAATTTGCATACAAGAAAACATGGTATCGTTAAAGGTGTTTTTGGCTGGCCGGCGATTCATGTAAGAAAAGGTGCTAGTGAGACCCCTCCTAAACTAGATAATATCTTCGTGGACATAGGAGCTTCTTCTGATAAAGAAGTAGAAGAAATGGGTGTTCATGTAGGTACTGTTATCACTTTTGATGATGGCTTAATGGAGCTCAATAAAAAGTATTATACTGGACGTGCTTTAGACAATAGAATGGGTGGCTATATCATAGCTGAAGTGGCTCGAAGACTTCATGAAAACAAAATCAAGCTTCCGTTCACGCTGTATGTAATTAATGCTGTTCAAGAAGAAATAGGTCTTCGTGGAGCGGAAATGATAAGCAGAAGACTTAAGCCAAATGTGGCTATAATAACGGATGTAACACATGACACCCAGTCTCCGATGTATGACAAAAAAGTCTCCGGTGACATAGCTTGTGGCAAAGGTCCTACCCTTTCTTATGGCCCTGCTGTACAGAATAATCTTTTGAATTTCATTATTGACATCGCAGATGAAAAGAAGATTCCTTTTCAAAGACAAGCTGCTTCTCGTTCTACAGGAACAGATACGGATGCTTTTGCGTATTCTGGTGAAGGAGTGCCATCTGCCCTACTATCCTTACCATTAAAGTACATGCACACCACAGTAGAAACTTGTGCTAAGGAAGACATAGAGGCTTGTATAAATCTATATTATGAGGTTTTACAGAAACTAGAATCTGGTCAGGATTTCAAGTATATCAAATAGATTTACGGTTTTATAGATATTTGAAAGTCCCTTGGTTTGTTCCAAGGGACTTTTTCTGTCAGATAGCCATTCGTCAATTTATTTAGTAAGGAATAGTTCTTCTAGAAATGTTCTAAAAAAATGATGAGCTTTAATCTCTGCCTCCCAGCTTTGATTCTCTTATTTCCAATAGTTTGCTAATTGACCGTCTACGGAAATCTGGAACTATAGATCTTTCGTACCTTAAGCGAAAATAACCCTTAGCCCACATGCATGTAGCCATTATAGGAAATGGAATTAGCGGAATTACTGCCGCTAGGCATATCAGAAAACTATCCGACCATAAAATCACAGTCATTTCTGCCGAAACTGACCATTTTTTTTCGAGAACAGCCCTCATGTATATCTACATGGGCCACATGAAATATGAACATACCAAACCGTATGAAGACTATTTCTGGGAGAAAAACAGGATTGACTTGGTCAATAAGTTTGTTTCAACAATTGATTTTGATAAAAATGCTTTGCAATTCTCTGATAAATCAGAACCTCTTATTTACGATAAATTAATCTTAGCGACAGGGTCTGCCCCCAACAAGTTTGGCTGGAAAGGCCAAGACCTCAAAGGCGTTCAAGGACTCTATTCTTATCAAGATTTAGAAAATCTGGAAGCATTATCACCTAGACTCAAACATGGCGTAATTGTGGGTGGCGGTCTAATTGGCCTTGAACTCGCAGAAATGTTAAAATCAAGAGGGCAGGAAGTTACAATGCTTGTGAGAGAGAAATCATTTTGGAATGTGGTTTTGCCAGCTGAAGAATCTGAAATGATAAATGCTCATATCATAGAGCATCACATTGATTTAAGGCTTGAAACAGAATTAGATGAGGTTATTGATGATGGAAATGGCTGGGCTAAAGGTGTGAAAATCAAAGATGGAGAAGTTTTAGATTGCGAATTAGTTGGTCTGACGGTTGGTGTTCATCCGAATGTCTCGTTCCTAAAAGAAAGTCCCTTGGAGGTGCAAAAGGGTATTTTAGTCAATGAGTTTTTAGAAACCAATATAGATGACGTATACGCGATAGGAGATTGCTGTCAACATAAAAATCCTATTGCAGGGCGAAGGCCCATTGAACAAATTTGGTATACAGGAAAAATCATGGGTGAAACAGTGGCCAAGACCATCTGCGGAGACAAATCGAAATATAATCCAGGAATTTTCTACAATTCAGCCAAATTTTTGGACATTGAATATCAGACCTATGGGGATATTTTAGCCAATCCACCCGAAGGTGCTCACAGTTTCTTTTGGCAACATCCCACAGAGAACCTTTTGGTGCGAATCAATTTTGAATCAGAGTCTAAAAAAGTTCTAGGCGTGAATACATTCGGCATTAGAATGCGTCACGATGTTTGGGACGCTTGGCTAAAAAAAGAAGCCCGCATTGAGGAAGTCTTAGTGGATTTAGCCACGGCTAATTTTGATCCAGAATTCTACAAAAGATTTGAAAAAGACATTGTTGCGAAATACAATAAGGAATTTCAAACCACGCTAACTCTAAAGAAGACAGGAATCAGTGCCTTCTTAAAAAACATGCTAACTCACTAAAAATGAAAAAATCAGGAACTATACTCATACTCTCTTCTCTGGCTATTTGGATAGCATTATTGTTTGGAAATTCTTTTAAACTGAAGCAAAGTAGTTTTGAAAACACTGTATCCGAAACCCACCAAGAGTTATTGAAGCCTAAACTGGCTCCACTTTTTGATCAAGGGTTTGGAAGCACATTTTCATTTGCCTCGAAAATAAAAACGGCCATTACCGAGGTAAATAACGAGCTAGATGCTTCAGGAAACGGAGGCTCTAAAATATACGACAGTTACGAATTAAGTCTTACCAAAGCCTCTGGAGTGGGATTTGTAAGCCAAAACAAGGCAGCATTATTTTGGTTAATTTTTGGCTTGCTCGTGATAGGTAGTATGCTTTTTATACTTCCAGATGCCAATCTTATTCCTGGCATTAAGAATAATGGTGTTTTTCATCACTCTCTAACATCTGCCAAACTCTTAGGGATGATTATAGGTGGGTTATTAATTAGCTTCTATATTTTACTTTACTTCTTTCCGCATTTCATTGCAAACTGGATCATAGTCATGGATCCTCTAAGTCAAATCATGAACGGAAACCCAGCCAGCCAGTGGTTTCTTTATGGTTTCTTATACACTGTCGCTGTTTTAGTAATGGGTGTTAGAATGCTCATTAAATACCGCCATAGTAAGTATCAAATGATGCGGACGGGCTCTGTGATGTTTTTTCAGCTCATTTTTGCTTTCCTTATTCCAGAAATATTAACCAAGCTTAATTTACCTTCGGCAGATTTAAAGAACATGTGGCCCTTAGATTATTCTTTCTTCTTTGATTATCGAATAGACGCTAAAATTGAGGCCGGAACCCTTGGGACTTTTATGTTTGTCTGGGGCATTGTATTGTTTGCTGTTGGGGTTCCTGTGCTAACCTACTTCTTCGGAAAACGTTGGTATTGCAGCTGGGTATGTGGCTGTGGCGGCTTGGCGGAAACGCTTGGCGATCCTTTCAGACAATTGTCCAGTAAGAAAATGAGTGCTTGGAAAATAGAACGTTATCTCATTCATATCGTTTTAGTTTTTGCTGTCGTTATGACAGCAGGCGTTCTTTACACTTATTTCACTGGTGATACAGCTCTTCTTGGCTTTTTAGACACTGGTACACTTAGATACTATTATGGTTTTGCCATTGGTTCTATCTTCTCTGGTGTAGTAGGTACCGGTTTTTATCCATTAATGGGGAACAGAACATGGTGCCGTTTTGGATGTCCCTTAGCAGCTTATTTAGGCCTCGTTCAGCGTTTCAAAAGTAAATTTAGAGTCACCACCAACGGTGGTCAGTGTATTTCATGTGGAAACTGTTCTACCTATTGTGAGCAAGGTATAGATGTTAGGGCTTATGCCCAGCAAGGAAAAGATATTGTTCGTTCTTCTTGTGTCGGTTGTGGTGTTTGTGCTTCGGTTTGTCCTAGAGGTGTTTTGAGCTTAGAGAACTTACCTATCGTCACGCGTAAGATTTAATTCTTTCACGGAGGTTTTGATATCGTCTGAGAGCCTAGTGGGTATGCCAACTAGACTCTTTTATTTATTTTAATTTTAGGAAAGATATCCTTTGTTAAACATGTAGGCCTAATCATGCAGGTTTTAGTAATTTTAACTTATGAATTTACATGTAATAGATGCTGGTAATTTTAAATTAGATGGCGGAGCGATGTTCGGTGTCGTGCCAAAACAGCTTTGGTCTAGAAAAATACCCGCTGACGACATCAATTTATGCAGCTGGAAAATGAGATGTCTGCTAATAGAAGATGGTAAAAAGCTAATATTGGTAGATACGGGTATGGGAGATAAACAGTCCGAAAAATGGCTTTCTTACTATTACAGACACGGCGAAGGCGATTTAATTCAATCCATTCGCAACAAGGGCTTCCATGAAAATGATATTACAGATGTAATTCTGAGTCATCTACATTTTGACCATGCAGGTGGTGCCGTCAAGTGGGATACATCAAGAGATAAACTTCAATTAACATTCCCCAATGCTCAGTATTGGACGCACTCCTCTCACTGGAATTGGGCTATGAATCCTAACCTACGGGAAGCAGCTACTTTCTTGGACGAAAACCTAAAGCCTATTAAGGATCTAGGACATTTAAAGTTTATCGACAAGCAGGAAGGTTATTTTGGAAGCAACTTTGACTTTATTTACGCAAATGGTCATACCGAAAAGATGGTTATGCCCGTGGTTAAATTCCAAGGGAAAAAGCTCATTTTCATTGCGGACACCGTGCCTTCTCACGCACACATTCATATTCCTTGGGTAATGGGCTATGATGTACGCCCTCTAGAAACCATGAATGAGAAAGTGACCTTGCTAGAGAAAATACATGCAGAGAATTGGCTCATGTTTTTTGACCATGACCCTTACTATGATATATGTACCTTAGAAAAGACTGAAAAAGGTTATAAACCAGATTATGCTGGTGATTTAGAAGAATACCTATGATATGCAGAAGCTTATTCTCTTAGTGCTTGTAAGTCTTGTTACCGGAATTAAAGTCTCTGGTCAGACTTATATGTATTTAGTGAAGTTTTCAGACCGTTTAAACTCTACCTATTCTATTTCAAATCCGAATCAGTTTCTTTCTCAAAAGGCAATTAATAGGCGTTTCAAGCAGGGAATTCCTATTAAATCATCCGATCTACCTCCTAACTCACATTATATTGATTCTCTGAAAAATAAAGGGGCAGAAGTGCTTTACAAAACTCGATGGTTTAATGGAGCCTTGATAGTAGCTACTTTAGGTCAAAGAGATGCCGTTTTAGCATTACCATTTGTTTCAGGAGTTGAATTTAATACCCATCTCAAGCAGGTCTCAGGTACGAGCTCTTTCAAAACTCGCTCCCGAAATAAATTTGAAAGCACTGAGTCACTCAATTATGGTGACGCTACGGAGCAAATAGCCCTTTTAGGAGTAGATAGCATGCATAATGCTGGTTTTCACGGTGAAGGCCTATTGGTTGCGGTTTTGGATGATGGTTTTCTAAATGCCAATAGCATTTCATGTTTGGATTCTACTTTCAGCAGAAATAATATTCTTGATGTTTATGACTTCGTAGACAATGATAGCACCGTTTTTTCTCAGGGTGGGCACGGAACAAACGTATTGTCTTGTATGGCTGCTTTTGTTGAGAACCAACTAGTAGCTCCTGCATATAATTCTGAATATGTTCTGTACCGCACGGAAGATGGAGCGTCTGAAACCAAGGCAGAGGAAGCCTATTGGCTCATAGCGGCCGAAAGAGCCGACAGTCTTGGCGTAGATGTTATCAATACATCTTTGGGTTACAACACTTTTGATAATTCTGCGGATAACTATACGACCACTCAAATGGATGGAAATACAACACTTATAACAAGAGCATCAGATATAGCAGCTTCAAAAGGAATGGTTATTGTAAACTCAGCCGGAAATTCTGGAGGAAGTAGCTGGAACATCATTACGGCACCTTCAGATGGCGATTCTGTTCTGGCTATTGGAGCTGTAAAGCGTAATGGAGTAATCGCTTCATTCAGCTCCAGAGGCAATCCCTCAGACGCTCGTGTCAAGCCCGATGTTATGGCAGTAGGTAATCCAACGGCCTTGTGTAGCACTTCTGGCTCGATTACAGCCTATGATGGAACCTCTTTTTCCTCCCCATTAACCGCAGCCATGATCGCTGGCCTTTGGCAGGCTAATCCTTTACTAACATCCTTTGAAATCAACGACTTAGTAAGAAGATCGGGGCATATTTATGCCACACCAAATACAGATTATGGTTATGGACATGCTAACTTTGTCAGAGCAGACAGCGTTGCTAAATCACAATACTCAATTCAGAGCTTTCAATCATCAAACACTATTTTGAGCCTTTCAATTTCTCCTGACAGTGCGAGTCTTTTGAGCTTGAAATTTAATGCAGCCTTAGTAGGGAAAGCTATTCGAGTCACTTTAGTAAACCTCAGTGCCAAAAGCATTTTGATGCAGGAAAATACGGTTTTAGTCACCTCAACATTTCAAAAAAGCATTCCTGCACAGACTTTAAGTAATGAATTTCTTCTGAGAGTTGAAAACCTAAGCGAACCTAGAACGCTTGGCATATTTAAATTTTGATATGAAAAAAATAGGACTATGTCTTTCGGGTGGTGGAGCTAGAGGCTTTGCCCATCTAGGGGTTTTACAGGCGTTCGATGAATTGGCTATTCCTATTCATGAGCTGTCTGGATCATCCGCTGGAGCTTTTGCCGCTGCACTTTACGGGCAAGGTCATAAACCTGAGTTTATTCTTAAAGAAATTACGAAAAGAAGACTTTGGAACTATGTCAATTTTGCCCCGAGCCGCATGGGACTATTAAAGTTGACGAAAACAGAAAAAATCTTAAAAGAATTAATACCTCATGATAGTTTTGAAGGACTTCATAAATCCTTAGTAGTTTGTGCCACGAATATGAGTCGAGGTATCCCAGCCTATTTCACTAAAGGAAAACTCATTGAGACCATTTTAGCCTCAGCTTCCATTCCTCTAGCTTTTAGACCGATAATTATCAATGGAGATAAACATTACGACGGTGGCATAAGTGATAATTTACCTTTAGCACCTTTGAAGGATTCAGACCTCAAAATAGCGGTAAACGTTACACCATTTGAAAAGAGATTGCCGGTAAGGTCTATGAAAGATGCTGTTCTCAAATCTGTGTATATTTCTATTGATCATCAGACAAGAGAACAGAGTCAATTGGCGGATCTAGTTATCATTCCCGAAGGCATAATGAAATTTGATGGTTTCAAATTAAAGCATGGAGAAAAGCTCTTTGAAACGGGATATAATACTGCCATTAAAGTCCTTAAAGAATTTAAATTTTAGAATACGGTTGGCTAAATTCAAATTAATATGCCATTGTCGACGTATTGGTATTAAAATGGATAATTTTGAATCCTAATGAGCGTTTTTAACAAAATCTTATATACTCTTTTGAGAAAACTGTCTTTTTTAGTTCTACTAAGTATTGTAGTCACATCGTGCTCCCAATTTAGCAGGTCACCTACCAGTAAGGCTTGGCATAATATGAATGCCAAATTTAATGCTTCTATTGACGCCAAAGACTATTATGATTGGGCTTTACACAAGATTGACTCCACACAGCTGGAGGACTACACCACCATTTTACCGGTACTTCATAAAATAGATTCTAATCAAACTGCTGTAGCCAAAGAAGAATTAGATGAAGTTATACGGTTGACTTCGCTGATAGCAGAAAGGCACTCAAACTCAAAGTATCTGGATAGATCATACCTGTTGTTAGGGAAAGCAAGACTATTTAGTGGAGATATTATCAACGGCATCGAGGTTTTTAAATACCTCAACGCTAAGAATTCTTCAGAAACAGCAAAACAACAAGCACTTATTTGGCTCATGAGAGCCTACATAGAATCCAACG
>JBNMFK010000150.1:0-9178 GCA_051269965.1 Algoriphagus sp.
GGTAATAAGGGCAAAATCCATTGAGGATCTTGCTCCTATTTAAGTGTTTCGTAGGTAAGAATTACTATAAGTTCTTCTTCTTCATTTCGCTTATTGCAAAGTCTACTGCCCTAGCTGTAAATGCCATATAGGTCAATGAAGGGTTTTGCGTAGACGTAGAAGTCATCATTGCTCCATCTGTCACAAATACATTTTTACAAGCGTGTAATTGATTGTGTTTGTTTAGCAGAGAAGTTTTAGGGTCTTTGCCCATTCTTACACCGCCCATTTCATGAATATCTAGGCCTGGAGCTTGTTTAGAATCTGAGGCTTTAATGTTTGTGAAGCCCGCTTTTTCAAACATCTCTGTGGTATTTTCTATATAATCCTCAATCATTTTTTCATCGTTATCGTCGTAGCCCATATCAAAATGAATCAAAGGAATACCCCACTCGTCTAGTTTAGATTTATCTAAAGTCAATTTGCTGGTGTCTTTTGGAATAGTTTCTCCCATCATGTGAGATCCCACATACCATGGTCCTAATTCACGATTCATAAGGCTTGTTTTAAGGTCTGGTCCTACTCCGTCTGTGCTAAATCCTTCTCTTCTTCCGCTTGAAAAACCAGCTGCATATCCTCTGATGAACCCTGTTTCTTGTTCATAAAGGTTTCGCCATCTCGGCATATAACTACCACCTATTCTTCTGCCGGAAGTGGTCTTATCGGAAAACCCTTCATAAGTAGCACTCACTCTTGCACGGTAATTATGGAAGGCAATGTGCGTTCCCATGAGTTCATTATCATTTCCCAAACCATTCTGGAAACGATTGGATGTACTATTCATTAGCAGTGCCGTGGTGTTCATAGCGGCAGCGTTCACAAAAATAATATCGGCGTAGAAATCAGTCTCCTCTTTCGTTATTCTATCTATTACTCTTACGCCAGAGGCCTTCCCTTTTTGCTCATCATAAAGGATCGATTGAACCACAGAATCTGCTCTTAAAGTACAGTTTCCTGTATTCAAAGCCCATGGAATAGTAGAGGCATTACTGCTAAAGTAGCCGCCATAGGGGCAGCCTCTTTGACATAAATTACGGTGCATACACCGAGCACGTCCTTGCTGCGTATGAATGTCTTGAGGATCTGTAATATGAGCCTTTCGGGAAATGATAGCTCTACGGTTTTGGTAATTTTTTTGTAAAAACTTATCAAAATATTCTTCCACACAACCCTGTTCAAAAGGCTTCAGAAATTCGCCGTCTGGCAGGCTTTCAAGGCCATCTTTATTTCCTGAAATACCTGCAAAACGCTCAACCTTGCTATACCATGGGGCAAGTTCATCATACGTTACAGGCCACTCTACAGCAAAACCATCTCGAGCGGGACCTTCAAAATCTAGGTGACTCCATCGCTGTGTTTCACGAGCCCAAAGCAAAGATTTACCTCCTACTTGATAGCCTCGAATCCAATCAAAAGGCTTTTCTTGCACGTAAGGATGCTCTTTGTCTTTCACCACAAAATGCTTGGCGTCTTCTTTAAAAATATAGCACTTAGAAGCTATCGGATTTTCCTCTTTCTCTTTGAGAGATAAACCTAGTCCGTGCTCAAAATCCCATGGCATCTTATTCGTGGTGGGATAATCTATATTATGTTTCACATCTGGTCCTCGCTCCAATATGAGCGTTTTAAGACCTTTTTCTGCAAGTTCTTTGGCAGCCCATCCGCCACTTATTCCAGACCCTATGACGATGGCGTCATATTTTCTTTTCTTAGATGATTTATCCCTATTAGTCATTTGTTAATTAATTATTTGTTGGCGTCCACGCAGCCGTATCCGTATCCCGGAGCGTATTCGTATCCTGCCTTTTCTGTCATATACCACTCTGAACCCGTATAACCTCTTACACTATAATTCTTTAAGGTTTTAAAAAACGAATTGATTTTTTCTTCTTCATTTTCTTCAATCATACCAAGACATGCCACTTTTGAGGTTGGATTTAGGTTAGTGAAAGCAGAATCATACCTACTTTTAGCGAAGGCGTTTACCAGCGGTAGTCCCTTATAAAAAGTAGCCTGTTCTTCCTTAGTATGCATGGTGGCTATCATAGCTTTCACATATTTATCTACGCCAACTTCAATAGCTCCGGGAGTATCTGTTTTAGGGATTAGGGTATCGATGATATCAATGAGTAGTACGTCATCGTCGGAGGTTAATATTTGACCTGAGGGTAAATCTCTGACCGACCACTTTTCAGCCCAAGCTGGAAGTGCTATGGTCGCAGCAGCACCCAAGGTTAAATTTTTAATTAAGCTTCTTCTATTCACTTTTTAATAATTTAGAATGGATATTATTTTTGATGAAATGAGTCTGAAACGAAGCTAAGAACTTCTGGTAGAGCAGTACGCCAGTAGGTCCAGTTATGGGCACCATCTCTTACTCTATATTCATGAGGAATGTTTTTCTTTCTCATTTCTATGTGCATGAGTGAGTTTCCTTCATAAAGGAAATCGTCATCGCCACAATCTATATACCACTTCACACTTTTAACGTCGTCTACATCAGCTTTAGCTAAAAGATTTAGGGCGTTATAATTATTAAAGTAGGCTTCTACCTGAGCGTCTGTAACCTCAGGGATTGTTCTTTTTAAACTCGAATTGGTTTGTTCTAATGTTAATGGGCCTATATATGCACTAAGTGGGCAAGCAGAAGAAAACATTTCTGGATGACGAAGGGCATACATAAAAGAGCCACCACCACCCATGGATAATCCTGCTACGGCTCTAAATCTTTTAGTTGCTTTTATCCTATACTCCTTCTCAACGTGTGGCATTAATTCGGTAAAGAAAAAATCTTCATAGTTCCAGTCGGGCACATTATAATAGCCCATGACCTCGGTATCGGCATCCGGCATTATAATGATCATTGGCGTAGCTGTACCATCTGCAATGGCCTTGTCTGTAATGTGTAATACCTCACCAAACTGAACCCAGCCCGTGTGATTGTCTGTAGCTCCATGCAGTAGGTAAAGGACAGGATAAGAACGTTCTGATGTCTCATATCCTGGGGGTAAGTAAACAGCATAGTTACGTTCCATTTTTAAAATTTTGCTATTTATCTTCAAATTGTCCATGACTTTGCCAGATTGAGCATGCAAAAGAAAAGGGCACAGGCACAGCATTGTTAATAATTTTTTCATTGGATAGTGATTACTAGCTTATGTGAAATGGTGTTTAAATGAAAACAACGGTCAAATCTACTAAGAAAAGACTTGAGGAGACTCAAAATCAGGGAATCTGTTAAGGAAGGTGATAAAAGAGTACTGTTTGGAGGTAAGTTTAGAAGAATAGCCCTTTTTTAATTTGGGTACAAACTTTATATCATCTCCATTTTTAAATAGGTCATTTTATATTTATTCAGATGAAGGTCAATAAGATTAAACCTCTTTGAAGGAAGATAAAGCAGCGACCAACGCTTGGATTACAATACCAAATACTTGGACTGCAGCATTGATAGCTAAGCAAGGTTTCGATGTTATGACCATTGATACCCCGCATGGTCATGCAAAAGACTATGAATCTGTGCTGGGGGTTCTTCAAGGAATGAAAGGTAGTAAAACGGTGCCCTTTGTTAGAATGTCTTGGGATGAGCCCTCTTTTGCTATGAGTATGCTAGATGCAGGAGCTTTAGGGATTATTTGTCCAATGATAAATACGCTTGAGGGTACTCAAAACTTTTTCGGGCTTATAGGTTCCCTATTTTTGGTTTCGGAGTTGTACGGGCGGTAGAGTTATATAAAGACTACTTTAAAGAAGCGAATGATAATGTCATCACTATGGGCATGATAGAAACTCCAGCAGCTTATAAAAACATAGAAGACATCGCTGCCGCTCCTACCTCGGATGGCCTTTTCGGGGATATGGGATTTGAACATTTCTATGGGTCATAAAAATGTGGCCGACTCTGACAGTGATGAAATGAAAGCGATGTTTGATAAGTTCCTAAATGTCTGTGCCAAAAATAGTATTGTAGCAGGAGTGCATTGTACTAAGGATGAAGACGCTAAAATATTTTCTGAAATGGGTTTTAGGTTAGTCACTATTTACAATGACAGCTGTGCTATATTTTCCAAGGCTACTGAAAGGTTGAATGTTTTTGGTCTGTCTATTGGCCGTGAAGGGCCTAACTATTAAAAGGTGGACTTAGTTAAAAGTATGACTAGACCAAAATTTTTTCCTAAACCTCCGCAAGTTTATTTTCTAGAAGACACCTAAAAGGTATAATTAGAAAATAATACAAAATGAAATACTCAAAACTAACTCTCCTAAGCTTTTTATGTGCCGGCATGATACTGATAAATTCATGTGATGCGGACGATACTACGGTAGATGCAGATGTAATAAGTACCCTGAGTGGTGCCTTTGCGGAGTTTGATGAAGATAATACAGACATTTATTTAGATGGTTCCAATGTTGTTATTGAGACCAATGGGCTACCAAACCATACCAGCCCGTACTGGGGGACAGGAAATGCACTTTATGTCGCACCCCAAGATGGATTTCAATCCACGCCAAGTTTAATTCCAGGCTTTGATGGCTCGGTTACCTTAACTGTTTCTTCAAACCCTCAAAAGGCGAGTAAGTCAACGGCTACTAGTTTAGGTGCTATCGGAATTGCCATTAGTGGAGCAGCTATTTACAATGATCAAGAGGGAAACGGGGCCTTAGACGGAGCAGCAGTAAGCCTTGATTATTCTGGAGCACATATTGGCCCTGGTGTATATCACTATCACACGGAGCCAGAGGCTTGGTCTAAAGATGATGACAAATTAGTAGGTATACTGGCAGATGGATTCTTTGTTTACGGTAGAAAATGTAATGCTACGGGTGGCTATCCTACAGGCTTAGATGAGTCAAATGGTCATTCGAGTACAACCCAATATTCTACAGAATCTGTTTATCACTATCATATTGACAATGAGCTTTACATTAACAAATATTACATCATTTTCCCAGGTAATTATCAAGGCACACCTAGTTCTATTAGGTAGCTTTTTGATAGCCTGTAACCCTGCTCCAGAAAACCAAGTTGAAGATTATCCAATGGTTATTTCTGAAACGGAGATACCAAAGGATAGCCTAGTTTTGAATCAACTAGAAGGTAAATGGTATTATGAGAGCATTCCTTATAATGGATTTGCTCTTATCTTTTACCCTGATGGTTCTGTAGGGGAAAGGATTGGTTTTTCTGAGGGCAAGAAATGGGGCCGATCTCACAAGTTTTATAAGGACGGAAGTCTTAAATATGAGGCCTATTATAAAGCTAATAGTAAAGATGGACTTGCTGAAAATTGGTCAAAAGAAGGAGTACTTATTGCCGAATCTAAGTTTGTGAATGGTGTAGTACACGGAGTTCAAAGTACATGGTACAGCAGTGGGAAAATCTTTAAAAAAATGAACATCAACATGGGTCAAGAAGAAGGTCTCCAGCAAACTTGGTGGGAAAATGGTAAGTTGTATGTCAATTATGAAGCGAAGAACGGACGAATTTACGGCCTAAAACGCTCTTCACTATGTTACGAATTAAAAGATGAAGTGGTTCAAAAATAAATATGCTGTTTTAGCCTTAGGCGTATTAATGTCATGTGCTGAAGAAAGCCAAGATAGCGTGGTAGATGCATTACCTTATTTTGATGAAGCTTCCTTTTTGCCTCATTGGATAAGCCCTCAAAGTGATACGCTCAAATATTTTCATAAAATCCCAGCATTCTCACTTATAAATCAAGACAGCAGCCGAGTAACAGAAAGAACACTTGCCGGTAAAATTTATGTGGCCAATTTCTTCTTCACAACGTGCCCCGGTATTTGTCCCCAAATGACAGATAACATGGGGATTCTTCAGAAGGAATATCTAGAAGACAAAGACGTCATGCTCATCTCACACTCGGTAACTCCGAATAGAGACACCGTCGCTAAACTCAAAGGCTATGCCTCAAAAAGAAACATCCAGAGCATAAAGTGGCATTTACTCACTGGCGACAGAGAGCAAATTTATAACCTCGGAAGAAACGCTTATTTCATTGAAGAAAATATGGGAATCGAAAAAACAATTGATGACTTTCTCCATACAGAGAATTTTGTTTTGGTGGACAAACAAAAGCATATAAGAGGCATATACAATGGTCTGAATAAAGCTTCTATCCAGCAGCTTATTGAAGACATTAAAACGTTAAAGTCCCAAGGCTAGACTTTTTTAAACATCAAGCATGATTTTCTTCCCGCCAGCCTTTGCCGAAGCATAAATTGCAGAAAGTATCCTTGAGTCTTTTAAACCTTCTATGCCTGAGCAATGGTCGGGCATTGGATCTTTGCTTAAGAAAAGTGGTCCCATGCCGTTCATTTGATACGTTTGATGATGTACCACGTCCATGTCCATTGGTCCCTCTGATGTTTTTCCCTTTAATGGACCGTAGGAAAACGCAGGTTGAAGTTCAAACCAACCTTTGTTACCAGCTGCATGAAACAGTTGAACATTAGAGTTGTAGGAAGTAAACCCAGTGAAGACAGTATCGTCAGGAAACTCCATATGCCAGCTCACAGATTCCTCTACCTCACTAAACCTAGTTTTATCCGTCACTGGACCGAAATTAGCACTGACGGACCTAGGTTCTATGTTTTTGACATAACGAGCGGCATTGACACAGTAAATACCCACGTCCATCAGTGGCCCTCCACCAGCTAGCTTGGCGTTTAGCCTCCATTGCTTTGGGTCACCTGCTTTGAAACCAAACATGCTCTCTATATAATTGATGTCGCCAAATGTTTTTTCGCGTCCATATCTCATTGCTTCCATGTTAAACGGCTCAAAATGACATCTGTAACCTACCGCCAATTTAACTTCGTTTTCTTCACAAGCTTTTATCATGGCTTCACACTCTTCAGGTGTATTTGCCATTGGTTTTTCGGTTATAACGTGTTTTCCAGCCATAGCAGCTCTTATGGTATATTCAGGATGCATGCCATTTGGAAGACATATATACACCACATCAATATCCTTGCAGTCTATAAGCTTGTCGTAGTTTTCGTAGTTAAGAATGTTCTCATCCTTAAGGTTATACTTTTCTTTGTATTCTGGAATTTTAGAAGGAGTCCCTGTAACTATACCTGTGAGTTCCCAATACGGCGAAGCATCAATACCTGGCAAAATTCTCTTTGTGCCATAGTAGCCAAGACCCACAATAGCAATGCCCAATTTCTTGCCATCATAGTCAGTTTTGGGTTGCGAAAAACCTGTGGTAGAAAAGAAGGGAAGGGCCAAAGAGGTGGCTCCTAATTTTTTAATAAAGGATCTTCTATTTTCAGAAATACTCATGTGTAATGATGTTAAGGTTCAATCATCACCTAAAATAGTAAAATTATTCTCCTAATTTTGGAAGAATCTTATCTAATAGATTAAATCACTTTTCTAGCATATGAAATCATTACTTGTTTACTGCGGCTCTAACCCAGGTTTAAACCCTATTTACAAAGAAACGGCTGTTAAGCTAGGTCTGGAAATGGTGAAGCGAGGTATGAGATTAATTTATGGAGGAGGGAGTCTTGGGCTTATGGGTACCATAGCAGATACTGTTATGAAAAATGGAGGGGAGGTGGTAGGAATTATACCTACATTCTTAGATAAGATGGAAGTAGGGCATCCAAACCTTACAGAAATACATGTGGTAAACTCAATGCATGAAAGAAAAGCCATGATGGAGGAAATGTGCGATTCCGTCATCACTCTTCCAGGGGGCTATGGCAGTATGGATGAACTCTTTGAGATTTTATCTTGGTCTCAACTAGGTCTTCATAAAAAGCCCGTAGGTTTATTAAACATCAATGGCTTCTATAATCCTCTGCTGGCCCAATTAGATCTTATGGTCCTGGAGGGCTTTCTTAAAGAGCCAAACCGAAAAATAATACAAGTTTCAGATTCTATTGAAGAAGTTTTTAGACTTATGGATGCATTTGTACCCCAAGAAGCGTTTAAATGGCTAGAAAGAGGGAATACTTAACTAAATGTCATCACAATTAAAGTCGTTTTGAAACTCCTCATAGTCATTTCTATCAGCAGCGGCTAGGGAGGTACAGCTTTTAAAAAGCTTTTCAATTGATTTTTTTACGGATTCGCAGTTGCTTTTTGTTTGATTGTTAACAAAAACGGAAATTTCTTCGCTATACCTGACGGTGTCTGCCGCACAGCTGAGAGGTCCTACTTTTTTGGTACATCCAGAAAAGACCATCGCAGATACAATTAATACGACGTTGACTTTCGAAGAATTTTTCATAGTTTCTTTCAATTAATTATTAACCAAAAATAGTAAGAGATTCAAGGACTTTCAAAATAGGCGTTAAAATTTTATTTTACGGCTTTTAGACTTAGATCTAAACTCTTTATACTATGTGTCAAATAGCCCATTGAAGCATAATCAATTCCACAATCGGCATAGTTACGAATGGTTTCTGGTGTGATACCACCCGAAGACTCCACCGGAAATCTCCCATTAATTATTTTTATGGCCTCACGCGTTTTTTCATAGTCAAAATTATCAAGCATTATTCTTGTGACCCCGCCAATTTTGAGCACTTCATTCAGCTCTTCAAGATCTCTTACCTCTACTTCAATAGGTAAATTTCTACCCGTTTCTCGTAAGTATAGTTGGGCTGAAAGCAAGGCTCGCTTAATACCTCCGGCATAGTCCACATGATTGTCTTTGATGAGTATCATATCATAAAGGCCCATGCGGTGATTTATTCCACCACCGATTTTTACAGCCCATTTTTCGGGTAACCTAAAGTTTGGTGTCGTTTTACGAGTATCTAACACCTTACACTTGGTTCCAATTAGTTTTTTAACAATAGAATTGGTAGTAGTGGCTATGCCACTCATACGCTGCATACAGTTCAAAACGAGTCTTTCTGCTATAAGGATAGATTGGTCTTTACCGCTTACATGAAAAGCTATATCTCCATATTTAATGTCATCGCCGTCATGTAGAAACACTTCCATTTTTAAGTTAGGGTCGACTTCTTTAAAAATGGCTTTAGCTAACTCTACTCCAGCTAATATCCCATCATCTTTTACTAATAATTTAGCTTTTCCTCGAGCTTCCGCTGGCACGGTAGATAGGGAGGTATGGTCCCCATCTCCAATGTCTTCTAT
>JBNMFK010000151.1:0-9161 GCA_051269965.1 Algoriphagus sp.
AACGAAGCCTTAATCATAAATCCAAATAATGCGGATCAAATAGCCGATACAATTAAGGAGGCTTTGGAAATGCCTTTGGTACGCCAGAAAAAAGGTAATATTATCATGAAAGATAGGGTGCAGCGGTATAATGTGGAACGCTGGGCTCATGAATTTTTACAAAACCTTGAGGATGTAATAGCATCTAGGCCAACTCATTCTGCTATTGACGTAAAAGATAATGTTCTAGAAGAATTAAATGCTCAATTCAATTCTGCGACCTCTAGAACATTATTTTTGGATTATGACGGTACTTTAGCGGCTTTTAAAAATAAGCCAGAAGATGCTATTCCTTCACAAGAATTATATGAGTTATTGGATAAGCTTAACGCAAATCCAAAAAATGATTTGGTTCTTATTACCGGAAGAGATAAAGAAACTTTCGAAGCCTGGTTTGGACATAAACCCTTTACCTTAATTACGGAACACGGACTTTGGCAGAGAGATAAAGGAGAAAAGAACTGGAAACAGTTAGAAAGTGTAAATAATAGATGGTTTGAAGTCATCTATCCAATTCTAGAACGATTTACGGATAGAACTCCAGGCTCACAAATTGAAATTAAAAACTATTCTATGGCTTGGCATTATAGAAGGGTAGATCCCGTTTTGGGTGAACAAAGAGCCTCTGAACTGAAAGCCACTATTGAGCCACTTATTGCCAATCATAACATAGAAATAATGGAAGGAGACAAGGTCCTGGAGGTAAAAGTAAGTGGTGTTAACAAAGGAAAAGCTTCGTCTAATTATATCTCTGATAAATCAACAGATTTCATTTTAGCGATGGGTGACGACTGGACGGATGAATTTATGTTTCAAGATCTTCCTAAAGAAACTGTCACTATCAAAGTAGGAAACAAGAAAACAATAGCTAATTACAGGATTAAGAATACAGAATCGGTATATAAATTTCTTTGGGCATTGACATGAATTAAACATTAACTTTGAACTAAATACCTTTTCTGATTAGAAAGAGACTTTTGAATGATTCGTTCCTTTACAAGGAATTGATTTATATGACAGCCGACATTCAGGATATTATAAATGAGATGTTAAAGGAATAAACATCTAATAGGACGGAAATAGTGGACTAAACCTTTAAAGGCAACCTATCGAAACGATGATAAAAGAATCTATGAACCCATTTATTAAGTGCATTGTAATAGCAACTCCCTTATTTATTCTCACAAACTGTGAGAATAAGGAAACCACAGATGCACTCAAGCCAAATATTATCTATGTACTAGCTGATGATTTGGGGTACGGAGATATATCTTCATTTAATGAATCGGGGAAAATAAGAACACCAAATATAGACAAGCTAGCCTCCGAGGGTATGAAATTTACAGATGCTCATACTTCCTCTTCTGTTTGTACGCCTACCAGGTATGGTATTTTGACAGGGCGTTATAATTGGAGAACACGTCTTAAGAGTTCTGTTTTATGGGGAAAATCAAAGGCACTCATACCAAATACTAGAAGTACAGTGGCTTCTGTACTTAAAAAGCAGGGTTATGACACTGCTTTCATAGGAAAATGGCACTTAGGCTGGGATTGGGCAATGAAAGATTCTATCAATATTGACTTTACGAAACCTGTTACCAACAATCCCAATGACCTCGGATTTGATTATGCTTACGGCCACAGTGGATCCTTAGACATGCCTCCTTATGTCTACGTTGAAAATGGAAATTCGACAAGTATTCCTTCCGCAACTACTGTTAATAAAGGAAAATATTCATGGTGGAGAGAAGGGCCTACCGCAGATGACTTTATTCATGAAGATGTTACGCCAAACTTCTTTCGAAGGGCAATAGCACACATAAAGAAGAAGGCCAAAGCTGATAAACCATTCTTTTTGTACCTACCACTACCATCACCACATACCCCAATTTTACCCACTGAAGAATGGCAAGGTAAGAGTGGTTTGAATCCATACGGAGATTTTGTGATGATGATTGATGATTACATGGGACAGCTTCAGCATGCCGTAAAAGAGGCAGGATTAGAAAACAATACCCTGATCATATTTACAAGTGACAATGGATGCTCACCGGCGGCTAAGATTAACGAACTAGAGGAGGATGGACATTATCCAAGTTACCATTTTAGAGGCCATAAAGCCGATATTTTTGAAGGTGGACACCGTGTGCCATTTATTGCTAAATGGCCTAGAAGAATACAGAAAGGCTCGGTTTCTGATAAAACAATTTGTACCACCGATTTTATGGCCACTTGTGCCGAAATAACGGGATACTCATTGGCAGATAATGAAGGAGAAGATAGTTATAGCCTAGTTTCGCTATTTGCTCAAACCCAAAATGATGCTCCATTTAGAGAGGCTACTGTACATCATTCTATAAACGGGAGTTTTGCCATAAGAAAAGACAACTGGAAGCTCATTATGTGTGCTGGATCTGGAGGATGGAGTGTTCCAAAGCCCAATAATAAAGAACTTATTGCTACACTACCGAAATATCAGTTGTATAACCTCGAAGTCGATCCGGGTGAAAAAAATAATTTACTAAGAGCACATTCGGAAAAGGTACTGGAATTAAAAACATTACTGTCAAAATATATTTCCGATGGACGTAGTACTCCAGGTCTTCCGCAAAATAATGATGATATCGACTTTGAATGGAGTCAAATAGAGTTTATGAATTAGTTCTCTGGCGTTTTAAAAAGAAAATCATTCAGTTTTCTCTTATATTTATCTCCGTTAGGAAGGGCCACAAGCAGTTCTGCATTTACTACGTCCCCGGAGTCAGATTCTGTGAGGATGCCTTTAAAGTTTATAAGGAGGTTTTCGCCCTTGAGTTTTAAGGCATAATTTTTAAGTAACAAGGAATCGTTTTCCAGCGAAACAGGAATCAAAAAATTGGGCTTTTCAAAACTAAAATTGAAGTAGTTAACTGCCACATTGTTTTCACAAACTCCTTTTCCAAGATAGTGGCCATCTTGGAAGAAGTATTCTTTTACAATTTTATCCAATTTCTTATTTAGCGGGAATAAATTTGTGCTTCCTCCTAAGCCCAAAACTAGAGCAGTAGGTTTACAGTCAAAATCTAACAAGTTTCCAGGTGCAATAACTTCATTGTTCTTTGAGCAAGAGAACGCAAAGAAAAAAAAGAGGGCCATTAGAATAGCTGAGAGACTGTTAGATTTCATTTTTAAAAAGCGATGCCTTGGTTTAGTATGAGAAACGAAAAGCGTTTGTTTTTAGCGTGAGTTAGAACTGGTTTTTTAATATTTGAAAGGAACTTCCATGAACTAAACCTCCTTCATACTCAATCCTATACGCTTTCTGGCCACATCTACTTCCATAACTTTCACTTTTACTTTTTGGTGAACTTTCACCACCTCATTAGGGTCAGATACGAATCTGTTTGCCAAGTGAGAGACATGGACCAAGCCATCCTGATGAACACCAATATCTACAAAACATCCAAAAGCAGTAATATTAGTTACGATTCCCGGCAAAATCATGCCTTGATGTAAGTCTTCCATTTTATGTACGTTGCCAAATTCAAAGGCCTCCAGCTGTTCTCTGGGGTCTCTTCCGGGCTTGGCCAATTCAGCCATGATATCGTTGAGGGTAGGCAAACCCACATCTGAGGAGATGTAGGTTTTTAAAGGAATAGATTTTCTAACTTCATCGTTTTCAATGATTTGATTGACCGAAACTCCTTTGTCTTTTAGCATGCGTTCTACTAACGAATATCGTTCAGGATGCACTGCGGTGTTATCCAATAGATTTTTTGCACCATGAATTCTCAGGAAACCAGCAGCTTGTTCATAAGCCTTGTCTCCTAGTCGGGGTACCTTAAGAAGTTGCTTTCTTGAAGAGAATTTACCATTTTTCATTCGATAATCTACAATGTTTTGAGCGAGACCAGGACCAAGACCCGAAACATAAGCCAACAAATGTTTTGAGGCTGTGTTTAATTCGACACCAACGGAGTTTACACAGCTTTCTACCACCGTATCTAGGCTTTCTTTTAACTGCTTAGCATTTACATCATGTTGATATTGACCCACACCAATGGATTTCGGATCTATTTTCACTAGCTCGGCAAGAGGGTCTTTTAATCGCCTGCCAATAGAAATAGCTCCTCGTACAGTAACATCTTTATTCGGAAACTCTTCTCTGGCAACTGCGGAGGCTGAGTAAATGGATGCCCCTTGTTCAGACACTACATAGATGCCTTTTACGCCTGTTTCAATAGACTTTATGAACTGTTCGGTCTCTCTGCTCGCTGTGCCATTCCCGATCGCTATAGCATCAATTTTATACTCTGCAACTAACTTTCTAATTGTAATTTCAGCTTCGTTTTGTTTAAAAGTAGGGTACACCACTGTATCATATAATAAATCTCCCAATTCATTAAGCACTACCGTTTTACATCCCGATCTAAAACCCGGATCTAGTGCTAGAATTCGTTTTTGTCCTAAAGGGGCTGAAAGTAAAAGTTGCCTTAAGTTTGTGGCAAAAATTTCTATAGCTGCTTGGTCTGCTTTTTCCTTGCTAAGGTTATCGTATTCGTTTTCTATAGATGGGTTTAGTAGTCTTTTATAGGCATCTTCAATAGCTATTTCCATCTGCTCTTTACAGGCCGGTAAGCCTCTCAGATATTGTCTATCTAAATTATTTAAGGCTTTCTCTGTATCTATCTCAATTGCCACTTTTAAGAAACCCTCGCTTTCTCCACGTCTTATGGCCAGAAGACGGTGAGAGGGTATATTTTTAAGATTTTGATTAAAATCAAAATAGTCCTGATATTTAACACCATCAGTTTCTTTGCCTTTTTTCACCTTAGACCTAAGAATAGCGTCTCGGTCAAAAATTAATCTAAGCTTATTTCTTGATTCTAAGTTTTCATTAATCCATTCGGCAATGATGTCCCTTGCCCCAGCTAGTGCCTCTTCTTTGTTTTTAACACCCTTGTTTATGAATTGGCTCGCAAGAGCATCCAAACTACTTTCCTTTTGCTCAAAAATCCTTTTGGCCAAGGGTTTTAAGCCTTTTTCAATAGCCATGACGGCTTTGGTCTTTCTTTTTTGTTTGTAAGGCAAGTAGAGATCTTCTAGTTCTTTTAAATGCAAGGCAATTATCAACTTTTGCCTTAATTCTGGTGTTAACTTGCCTTGTTCATCAATAGAT
This sequence comes from Algoriphagus sp., assembly GCA_051269965.1. Lineage (GTDB taxonomy): Bacteria > Bacteroidota > Bacteroidia > Cytophagales > Spirosomataceae > Arcticibacterium. The sequence goes on from JBNMFK010000151.1 coordinate 5,198, forward strand.
GAAATAATTGATTCACGCCTCTTATCTGTTTCTAGGAATTTCTCGTAAGCCTTTTTTATATCAGCTATCTGAACTTCATCCAATCCACCCGTTTTCTCCTTTCTATATCTTGAAATAAAAGGCACCGTGGCTCCTTCCATTAAAAGTGTTACCGTTTGTTTCACAGAATGCGAAGAAACGCTGAGGGTCTGGGTTATATATGTAACTTGTGCTGAGTTAAGCATTTAAAAACAGTTTAACGTTGAATACAAAAATCTCCATTCTAATGAAGAAACTAGGGACTTTGGTGGTAATATTTTCCACAATCGTACAGTCTTCATGTTCGCTGGTGTCTCCTGAGAATGATAAGCAATATATGGCAAGCAGCGGGCAGAGTTTTGGTTTTTGTTTGGGACCTTGTTTCCAGACCTTAAGCCTGGATTGGGGTAGTCAGCAAGCTGAGTTTATTATCAGGCACACGGAGTTTGAAAATAATAGTGTAGGATTTAGAGAAGAGGTCATACCTATTAATTTTTTACAAGATATTTGGAATGAAACACTGAATGAGGTCAAAAATATAGAGAATTTTGAATCCTATCAAATGGTCTATGGCTGCCCAGATTGTGTAGATGGCGGAGCCGAGTGGATTGAAATCACCGATAAGGAAGGTACACATCGTGTCACTTTTGAGTTTGGAAAGACTGTTAAAGGCTTAGATAATTTGATACTTTTGCTCCGAAATAAACGAACGGCCTTATCGAAAATGCACGTCAGTCAGTAGAAATGTATGATTTAGTGGTTATTGGAGGCGGAGCAGCCGGTTTTTTTACTGCAATTAATGCTGCAGACCTTAATCCAAAACTAAAGGTTTTAATTCTTGAGAAAAACAACGAACCACTCCAGAAAGTCAAAGTATCTGGAGGTGGGAGGTGTAATGTGACTCATCACTGCTATGAGCCCGATCTACTTATTAAAAACTATCCAAGAGGAGAGGCGTTTCTCTTAGAACCTTTCCAGCGATTTGGTCCTAAAGAAACCGTGTCATGGTTTTCAACAAGAGACGTAGCTATCAAAAAAGAATCAGATGGGAGGATGTTTCCAGAAAGTAATTCATCTCAGACTATCATTGATTTGTTTCAAAAGGAAATTAAGCGACTAAGAATAGAACTCAGGACAGGCATCAGAGTAATAGATTTTGAGAAAGAAAATGAAGTCTGGTTAGTTAACTGTAAGTCGGGTGAAGTTTTTACAGGGCGTCATTTAACGCTTGCCACTGGAAGCTCAAGACTTATTTGGGATAAGTTAAAGATTTGGGACTATAGATTGAACGCTCCTGTGCCCTCCCTTTTTACTTTTAAAATAAATGAAGAATCTTTACACGCCTTAGCAGGAACAAGTTTTCTTGAAGCAAAAGCAAGTATTAAAGGCTTTAACAGTGCCGGTCCTGCCCTAATTACACATTGGGGACTTTCTGGACCCGCTATTTTGAAGTTATCAGCCTTTGCAGCCATTGAATTGGAAAAGTGTAATTATCAATTTCAGTTAAAAATGGACTGGCTTCCAAACACTAGTACAGAGGACATTATTAAGACATTTAGAGATAGCCAGACCGGATCACCTAAAAAGAAAGTACTGGCTTTTCCGATGTTTGGTTTCACTAAAAGGTTCTGGGAGTATTTGTGCCAAAAAAGTGAAATTAGCGAGTTTCAAAATTGGAGTGAAACAGGTAAAAAACATTTTAAGAAACTGGCTGACAACTTAAAGAAAATGTCTTTTGAAGTGGTAGGGAAGAGCACTTTCAAAGAAGAGTTTGTGACTGCTGGCGGAGTGGATTTATCAGAAATAAACCCTGAGTCTTTTGAATCCTTAAAAACTACGGGACTCTACATGGCAGGAGAGATTTTGAATATTGATGCGGTTACGGGTGGTTTTAATTTTCAAGCAGCTTGGACCGGAGGTTGGCATATTGCTAAATCAGTGGCGGAAAACCAGGCTGGTTAACAATTTTTCAGATACCTTCTTTAATTTGTCATATGTCTAAGCTAAGGTATTGCGAAGTAAATGGTTCGCAATAAATTATCAATCCATATGTTTTAATAAGAAAAGGCTAATCCATATATTTGACTGACCATATAGCCATTAATGAAACTACAATGATTCATCTCATCGAAAGGTTTACCGAACATATAAAATCTGGTAAATATAATAGTGTGACAATCTCTGCTTATAGAAATGCTGTTTTCAAGTTTTATAATCTTGCCAGAGATATGCCACAAAGTCAAATTACGGACGAGTTCATAGGTAATTATCTCATAGATTTAGGAGAAGCAAAAGATAAAGCAGAAGCTATTCAAGCAGGTAAGGCTTTAAAATTGTTCTATGATGTTATCTTCTCAAGAAAACTAGGCATAAAAGCTACAGGTGAAACTAAGGAACAAAAACTTCCAGATTGGTTGACTAAAGAAGAATTAAAAAGAATTTTCTATACGGTTAATAACATCAAGCACAAGGCTCTATTGCTTCTTATTTATAACTCTGGATTGAGAATTAGTGAAGGCATAAATTTGAAAGTAGCAGATTTAAATATTGACAAAAAAATAATTATCGTTTGGGATAGAGAAAGGAAGGTAAGTAGAGATCTGGCTTTGGCTCCTAATATTGTAGATTTTATACAACGGTACTTAGTGAAGGAGAGCCCTACAGAATATTTGTTTCCTGGGGACTCAGGTAAACCTTACAGTTCTAGAAACGTACAGCTATTCTTTCAGGCGGCACTAAAAAAATCTGGCATCGAAAAATCTGCTACAGTGCATACCCTCAGGCACAGTTTTGCAGTACACTCTCTGGAGGCTGGTATGGATATACACCTGTTACAAGAAATATTGGGTCATCGTTTTTTACAAACAACTTCTATTTACAATCAAGTAGCTCAAATTGAGTTAAGCCGACTAAGGAGCCCAATTCAAGATATCAACCTAAATGAACAAGGATTTACTTTTTCTCCTTACTTGACTTAATGATTCGCTGAATTTTAACTGGGGATATAGCACTTTCTTTTAATTTTTTATCTTCAGAACGGTTCCTGTAGATATCTACGGCACTAAATATAGCTTGAAGCATTGAACCTGAATCCGCTTTATCTTTTCCAGCCAAATCAAAGGCAGTTCCATGGTCTGGAGAGGTTCTTACTACAGAAAGTCCCGCCGTGAAATTGACACCAGAATCAAATGAAAGCATTTTGAAAGGAATCAAGCCTTGATCATGATACATGGCAAGAATAGCATCATATTGCTTCCATTGTTCAGTAGCAAAAAAACCATCACTAGGAAAAGGTCCAAAAATAAGTTGTCTTTTTTTACGAAGTTCTTCTATTACGGGAGCAATGATTTCACCTTCTTCTTTACCTAAAAGACCATTTTCTCCGGCATGGGGATTTAGCCCTAATACAGCAATTTTGGGTTTTTGAATTCCAAAATCTACTTCCAAACTCTGGATCATTAGTTTAAGTTTAGTGGTGATTTCTTTTTTAGTAATGTTCTTTTTGACTTGTTCTATTGGAATATGCCCAGTAACTACGCCAAGTTTTATTTTTTCACTGACAAGAAACATGAGTACCTGATCTGATTCAAAAGTTTGAGCGAGGTACTCCGTATGTCCTGGGAAATCAAAACCGTTTCCTTGCGTATTATCCTTTGAGATTGGTGCTGTTACTAAAGCGTGTATATCTCCATTTTTTAAATCTTTTGTAGCCCTTTCTAAAGCTTGGAAGGCTAGCTGACCAGCTTCTTTTTGAGTACTTCCCAAAGAAATTTCAAAGTTTGGACCTTCGTAACAGTTGATAAGGTTTACCTGCTTTCTATTAATCTGTTTTATATTATGAATGCCAGTAAACTGCCAATCGTTATAACCCAAAAGGCTTTTATATCTACTTAGATGCTTTCCAGAGCCATAAATGATCGGAGTACAAATTTTATTTATTGACGGG
>JBNMFK010000152.1:0-9035 GCA_051269965.1 Algoriphagus sp.
CAGAAGCGTAATTAGCTGTGTATTTTTGGTAACCGTCGTTTCCAATCATGATTTTAGCTCCACCGCCTTTAGCTGCATCTGTTGCGTTAGTTACAATGTTAATTGTACCACCTACAGAAGGAACCGCTAAGCTAGACGCTCCAAGTCCCCTTTGCATTTGGATGCCACTTGCTACGTCTTGAAGACCTGCCCAGTTAGACCAATATACACGACCATTCTCCATGTCGTTGACAGGCTGTCCGTTAATAAGAACGGCTGTATTTACTTGATCAAAGCCACGAACACTAATACGAGAGTCTCCATATCCACCACCAGTTTTGGTGGCATAAACAGAAGGAGTACTTTTCATAAGCTCAGGAAATTCCTGATTTCCACCTTTTTCTTCTATGTCAATAGAAGTGATGTTTGAAAGTGCCACTGGTGTCTGACGATCTATAGCGATGTCTGAAGCACCAATAACAATAATTTCACCAAGTATGCTAGCGTCAGCAGCAAGCGTAAGGTTAATTACACTTTGTGAACCGATAGTAACTTGTTGACGGAAAAAACCGATGAATGAAACAACTAAAGTCTCACTTCCAGCAGGTACACCATTTAGCGTGTATTTTCCATCTACATCAGAGGTAGTTCCGATAGATGTTCCTTTAACTGATATAGAGGCACCAATTAAAGGCTCATTGTTAGAACCATCCATGATAGTTCCCGAAATAACGCTCTGAGCAAAAGCAGAAGTAGTCATAAGAACTACTAAGGCAAGCAAACCTGCTCGCACAAAAGTAAAGTTTCGCACCATAATTTTTAGGTTAATTTGTTTATGTAATAAGGATATTGAAATTGCTTGAGAATTGATAAACTTCTCAAGCATTCAACTTATAAACAAAGGTACTTTTTTTTACTTCCGATTAAAATGCCATTTTCTTAGAAAGGTCCAAATAATAGAATAATACAACTGAGTGTTCTTATTGGTACATTATCAAATTGTTAAGCCCTAAAAGTTTATATTTTCTATGGCATGCGACTTGCTATTAAATATACTCCAATGTTAGCTTAATCCTATTAGATATTTAGCTAAATACTGTCTTTAAAGCCTTTTAATAGCTAAAATGAGAAGAGGCAAGGCCATAGTTTTCTGAATTAAATAATTGGGATTAAAAATTTATTTATAGGTGCTATCGAACCATTTTTGAGTCAAAACCGTAAATTCAATTAAATTGAAAGACTAAATTTTACTCTTATTAATTACATGCCAGAGTCAACTAAAACTTATTTCAAAATGAAAAAAAAACATTTTCCTCTTATTGCGTCCTTATTTTTTGTCCTAAGCAGTTGTTTTGCAGTAGATAGCCCAGAATCCTTGGCTGCTCCAATTAGCCATAGTATTTGGGACGGACTTCTTAAAAAGTATGTTGATATTAAGGGGAATGTTAATTATGTGGGTATCATGAAAGAAGAGGCCACGCTAGATAAATACTTAAAATTAGTGTCAGAGAACGCTCCAGCAAGTAGCTGGTCTAAAAATGAAAAGTTAGCTTATTGGATTAATGCTTATAACGCCTTCACTGTAAAACTAATATTAGACAATGCTGAGAATAACATATCAAGCATTAAGGATATTGGGAGTAAAGTGAAAATCCCTTTCGTGAATACACCATGGGATGTTAAGTTTATTAAGATTGGCGGTCAAGAAATGGATTTGAATAATATTGAACACGGTATTATAAGAAAGCAGTTTGATGAAGCAAGAATTCACTTTGCCCTAGTTTGTGCGGCGAAGTCTTGCCCACCTTTAAGGAACGAGGCTTTTGTGGCCTCAAGACTAAATGCCCAATTAGAGGATCAAGGTGTAAAGTTCATAAACGATACTTCTAAAAACCAAGTGACCTCTTCCTCTATGGTTATTTCAAAGTTATTTAACTGGTACGGGGGTGATTTTAAGGAAACAGATACGATAGAAAACTGGGTCAATAAGTATGCTAATGTGAAAGCAAAAAAAGGAAGTTCAATTTCTTGGAAAGACTATAATTGGGCTTTAAATGGAAATCTCTAAGGTTTTTTTCTCGGTAGGTAATTGGCACAGCCAAATACTTCTTAATTTTGTGAGATACTTGAAAGTACTATGCAGAATATCCTTTTTTGGTTTCGGAATGATTTACGCTTACATGATAATGAGGCCTTATTAAAGGCCTGTGACATGGGCAGAGTGATTCCTGTTTATGTTATAGATCCGCGTCAGTTTGAGGAAACTAAGTTCGGGTTTAAAAAAACAAGCAATTTTAGAGCTCAATTTTTGTTAGAATCTTTAAGGGATTTAAAGCATAATCTTCAGCAATTAGGCTCTGATTTAATTATTCGAATTGGTAAACCTGAAGAAGAACTCCTTAAGGTGGCCGAGGCACAAAATGTACTATATGTTTTGGCTTCAAAAGAGGTTACGCAAGAAGAAACGTCCTTAGAATTTGAATTGTCAAAGGGCTTAAAAAGATTAAATATAGACATCGAGTTGGTTTGGGGAGCTACCTTATATCACGTGCGAGACTTACCTTTTCAAATTAAGTTTTTACCTGATGTTTTTACAGAGTTTCGTAAGAAAATGGATATTCATGCCAAGGTGAGAAATTTGTTTTCTCCCCCTAAGATACTTGATCCCGTAGGTGATATTAATGTAGGTGAAATTCCTTCTTTGGGAGATTTGGGTTTTGAAGATACGGAAGATGAAGCCAGAGGCCAGTTTTTTAAAGGAGGAGAAACTTCGGCTTTAGAGCGACTAAACGACTTTATCTGGAAATCAGAAAACATCAAAACCTATAAAGAGACACGCAATGGCCTTTTGGGTGATAATTTCTCTTCAAAGCTTTCTGCATGGATAAGCTTAGGCTGTGTTTCTCCTCGAAAAATTTATGCAGAAGTAAAGCGATTCGAGAAAAAAGTGATTAAAAATGAATCAACCTATTGGTTGATCTTTGAGCTTATCTGGCGTGATTACTTCCATTTGGGAGCTCTTAAATATGGGATAAGGCTTTTTAAGCGTAGTGGGATTCAGCATGATTTAAATAAAACTTGGAAGCAAGACAAAGGAGCTTTTCAAAAATGGATGGATGGTGAGACAGGCATACCTTTCGTGGATGCGAATATGAGAGAACTGAAGGCTACAGGTTTTATGTCTAATAGAGGCCGCCAAGTAGTCGCCAGTTTCTTTACCAAAGACTTAAAACTAGAGTGGTGGTGGGGAGCCATGTATTTTGAGAGTGTGCTCATTGATTATGACGTATGCAGTAACTGGGGTAACTGGAATTATATTGCGGGCATTGGCAATGATCCTCTCCCAAATCGCTATTTCCATATTATGAAACAGGCCGAACGTTACGATTCTGAAGGTACATTTGTTAAATATTGGATTCCAGAACTAGCTGAATTAAACATGGAGCAGATAAAAGCTCAGTATCATTCGGAGGAGGGTATTGGAGCTTATCCTGTTTCTATAATGGAGATTCCAAAAGCTTAGTATACGGAGTAACTCATATTCATTAGATTAGTTTTTGGCCGCTTAAACTTTTTGAGTTTGAGAAATCACCCAGAATTAATACATTTGAATAAGGCAATATTAACTAAAACCCCTTTCAAAAAAATGAAGAGATTAGGAACACTCGGAATCGTAGGTCTGCTACTCCTTTTTGGGATGTATGGCTGCAATTCCTACAATGGTTTGGTGCAGAAGGATAACGCGGTAGATGAGCTATGGTCTAAGGTTCAGACCCAATATCAGCGTAGGGCCGATTTAATAGGGAATCTGGTAAAAACGGTACAAGGTGCGGCAGATTTTGAGAAAGGAACCTTGACTGATGTGATCAATGCTAGAGCTTCAGCTACCTCTGTCAATCTATCAGTTGATGATTTGACACCAGAAAATATGGCTAAATTTCAGGCGGCTCAGGATCAATTAACTGGATCACTAAGTAGGTTATTGGTATCTGTAGAGAGGTACCCAGATTTAAAAGCCAATCAAAACTTCTTAGAGCTGCAAGCTCAATTAGAAGGTACAGAAAATCGAATTTCTGTTTCTAGAAATGACTTTAATGCAGGAATTGGAGTTTATAATCTTTCGGTAAGAACTTTCCCAAATAATATCATGGCAGGTATTTATGGGTTTGCAAAGAAAGCTTTCTTCGAAGCCTCAGCAGGGTCGGAAAATGCTCCTGATATCAATTTTGATTTTTAAAAAGTATATAAATGCATTTTTTTTCTAAAGGAGAAAAGGATAAAATTACTGCGGCAATTCAAGAAGCAGAATTAAAGACCTCTGGTGAAATTAAAGTTCACGTAGAAGAGTATTGCCCAAAAGAGAATCCAATAGAAAGAGCGAAGGAGGTTTTTTGCCTACTTTCTCTGGATAATACCGCTCTCCGTAATGGGGTACTTTTTTACCTCTCTATAAGAGACAGGCAGTTTGCGGTTTTGGGCGATAAGGGTATCTATGATGCTGTTGGGGAGGAGCTGTGGGAAGAAGAAAGGAATCTGTTACACGACTACCTCCATTCTGGAAATACCGTTGAGGGTCTTTGTTTGGCTATTAACAAAGCAGGGGAGGCTCTTGTGAAGCATTTTCCTTATCAATCAAACGATATAAATGAAATTTCGAACGATATCTCGTTCGGTAATATCAAATGACTAAAAAACAGAATAAAATAATATTGTTAAGAATGAACACTAGGCTTGTTCTTAGTTTGATTTTACTAGTCTTTGGTCTTTCGGTGAATGCTCAGGATATTCCCAGTATACCTAATCCTCCTAAACTAGTTAATGATTTTGTTGGGGTTTTGTCAACTTCAGAAATTGAAAGCTTAGAGAATAAGCTTGTGGCTTATAATGATTCTACTTCTAATCAAATTGCCATAGTGGTGGTAGGAAGTGTAGAACCTCATGATATGAATTCTTATGCAGTAAAACTTGGGAGAGAATGGGGGATAGGGAATGATGGTAAAAATAATGGTATAGTTTTACTCTGGGCAGCTGAAGATAGGAAGGTTTATATCGCTACGGGATATGGCTTAGAAGGGGGCCTGCCTGATGCTTATGCCAAAAGAATTGTGAGTAGAATTATAATACCTTATTTCAAAGAAGCCCGTTTTTATGAGGGATTAGATACTGGCAGTACGGCTATCATGAAATATGTTTCTGGTGAATTTGAGGCCGAACCTCTTAGTGAAAATGGTGAATTTCCGCTGTGGGGTTTCTTACTTATGATTGTCCTTATTATCAGCATTATAAGAGGTCTTTCTAAAGGAGGTCGTGGAGGAGGTATGATGAGTAGCTCTAGGTCACCTTGGGGTTATACCACGCTTACAGGCTGGGGAAATCATTCTGGAAACTGGACTGGCGGTGGGGGCGGTTTTGGTGGTGGAAGTGGTGGAGGCTTCGGCGGTTTTGGTGGAGGTAGTTTTGGTGGCGGAGGAGCTGGAGGAAGTTATTGAAAATATTTGTAAGTAAAAGTGAAAAAGGCCTGAGTAGATTTCCTACTCAGGCCTTTTTGTTAATCCAGGTATGTAGCCTCTTAAATTAGTTAATTAGTCTCTGGCTCGATATAGTTCTTAGGCGTCCAAGTATTGTTTTTCCCATTCACGTCTGGGAGTTTTTCATCTGGGTCTATCTTAACCATGATAATAGGTGATTTGGAATCATATCTAAACTTCCATTCAGAACCTCTTTGCCAAATTTCTACAGGGAGTTCTATTCGGCCTACCTTTCCGTTTGACTCCGTTACTTCTATCACGGCTGGCATAGGAAGTTGCTCAACGGTAGAAATAGTAATGACACTTCCTTTACTTGGATCTTGCTTTATATACATTACATCATCTACAGCTTGGTCAATTTTCCAATCATTGATTATCCAACCCTTCCAAAACCAACCTAAATCTTCACCAGAAGCATCTTCCATTGTTTCAAAGAAGTCAAATGGTGTTGGATGTTTAAAAGCCCAACGATGTACATATTGTTTGAAGGCGTAATCGAACCTTTCTGCACCTAGCACTTCTTCTCTAAGTAATTTAAGTCCCATGCCTGGCTTATAATACGCAGCAAGGCCAAAATTCTTAGTTTGAATTACTTCAGGAATATTCATTATGGCGTCCCTTCCGTACATGTAAGGAGCATATTGACGTGGATTTATTGGATCATAGTATTCTCCATCATTGAAGGCTTCGGTAGATAGGCCGTTGATAAAAGTATTAAAACCTTCATCCATCCATGCGTACTTTCTTTCATTAGTTCCAACTATCATCGGGAACCAGTTATGGCCAAATTCGTGGTCTGTTACTCCCCATAAAGACTCTCCAGAATCTTTAACTCCGCAAAAAACAATTCCAGGGTATTCCATACCAGCAACTATTCCAGCCACATTGGTGGCAATAGGATAGGTATACTCGAAAATGTAAGAAGAGTAAAATTCAATGCTCGCTTTCACATATTCCGTAGAACGTCCCCATTTACTTTCTCCGCCCTCTTCTGCAGGATAAACAGATTGTGCCAAGGCATTTTTACCGCTTGGTAAGTTGATTTTAGCTGCGTCCCAAACAAAACATGTTGAAGAAGCCCATGCAATATCGCGTGTTTGCTTACACTTAAAACGCCATGTTTTAGTTCCTGTGCTGCTTGAGGCTATGTCGGCTTTTACATCTTCAGCACTTCGTATCATCACTGTTTCATCAGATGCTGAAGCGATGGCAAGTCTTTTTAATTGGGTGGTGCTTAGGACCTCATTTTGATTTACCAGCTCTCCAGATCCCACCACAATATGGTCGCTAGGTACAGTGATATTATATTCAAAGTCCCCATATTCTAGGTAAAACTCTCCTCCACCTATGTAAGGTAAGATATTCCATCCTTCTATATCATCAAAAACTGCCATTCGAGGATACCACTGAGCTAGCTCGTAAATAATACCGTCGCTAGCAGGGTATTTCCCTAATCTGTCTGAACCATACCTAGGAATAGGGAAACTAAAGTCCATGGAAATAAGGATCTTTTCGCCTGTTCTTAAAGGCTCAGTTAAACGGATCTGCATTCTAGTATCACTCACTATATGTGATTCGTAAGTAGATGTTGTTTTGAAGCGTTTCTTGTTCACGGGGATGTTCTTGGTAACCTTCACTTCTGAAATTGTGTAACCACCATCGAAACCCATGTTTCCATGTCTTCCGCCTTCCAAATCAGTCGTTTTCCCTCCTCTAGAATCATCACTAAACTGATTTTGATCTAGCTGAACCCAGACAAACGGAAGCAAGTCAGGACTGTTATTCGTGTAGGTTATACTTACATCACCGTATATTTTGTTTGCTTCCACATCTAGGGATGCGTTGATGACATAATCAGCGGAGTTTTGCCAGTATTGCGGTCCTGGGGCTCCATTTCCACTTCTATAAACAGTTCCGGGTCTGTAAGCAAAAAGTGGGTCAAAAGCCTCCTTGTGGTCGTAAGTAGACGCTTCCTGAGCCGTAAGGCTAGATGGAAAGCAGAAAGTTAACAGAGCAAGAAATGCTAAAATATTCTTCATTAAAGTGTTAAATGTTTAGTTCAGTATTGATGGTTTATATAAAAGGACTGCCAGCTCTTAAATTGGTTGCAAATAAACGGAATTATCCTGCTTTTGGATGAGCCTGCTTATGGATATTTTTAAGCTGTTCAATCGAGTTATGTGTATAAATCTGGGTCGCAGAGAGGCTGGAATGTCCTAAAAGTTCTTTGATAGCATTAAGGTCGGCTCCTTTGTTTAAGAGGTGCGTAGCAAAAGTATGTCGAAGAATATGTGGACTTTTTTTAGTCTGGGTAGACACTAGAGCTAAATATTTTTTGACTAACCTCTGAACAAAGACAGGATAAAGCTTTTTCCCTTTGTCTGTTACAAAGAGACTTGTATCAGAAATATCAAATTTTTGAGCTTTTTGGGCTAAATACGAAACCAATTTCAATCTTAATTTGACTGGCAGAGGAATGATTCGATACTTGCTTCTCTTTCCCAGAACAGTTATTTTTGAATCAAACAAATCAAAATCTGTTTCTTTTAAATGAACGAGTTCAGAGAGACGAATGCCTGTTCCGTATAACATTTCTAAAATCATATGGTCTCTACTTCCAGAAAAATTGTCACTAAAAGGTATGTTTTCAAGTAGATTTTCCATCCCAGATTCGGAGATGAAGACAGGAAGCTTGCTGGGTGTTTTGAGAGACTGCACCTTGAGCATCGGACTTTTTTCTATCTTCTTTTTTCGTAGTAAATAGGCATAGAAGGCTTTCAAGCTCGCTATTTTTCTATTAATGCTGGTATTAGCTAATTTTTCATTAGACAGAGAAACTATCCAAGACCGTATTTCTCTAAAGTTAGCATGCTCTGGAGATGATGTTTCAAAAACCTCAGAGATATGACTAGAAAATTGAAACAAGTCTTTCTTGTATGCTGTAACGGTATGAAGACTTAGTCTTTTTTCATTTTCGAGGTAAGATAAAAAAGAATCGACCATTTCTGAGGAAACACTAGATGAGTACAAATGTACTTTTCAATGTGCTTATAATCTCAAAAATGGCCGAAAAATATTCAAACGACTTGTAATTAGTCGATATGATTGCCGTATGTTCTTTGAATATACTTTGCTTTCAGTATCTCAAATCTTCTATCAACAGATTTCTTTGTGAATTGCTTACGACTACGTAATTGACGCAAAACACGGGTACGCTCAAACTTCTTCTTGAAACGTTTAAGAGCTTTCTCTACGGATTCGTTTTCCTTTACTTTTATTTGTAGCATACTTTACACCTCCTTTTTTACTTCCTTTCGGGCTGCAAAGGTACTTATTTCCTTAGTAACACCAACTAGAGGAGATAATAATATTAAAACTTATTGAACCTTCCTCGATTTTTGTAAATCCAGATGGCAGAACCTAAGAAGCCGGCCATGAAAACATAATAGAGTCCTGTTATTCTTACTTCATCTCCAAAGATTCCAAGATCTATTAAAAAGAAGAGTAAAATGAGTATGGAAGTGAAAA
>JBNMFK010000153.1:0-9035 GCA_051269965.1 Algoriphagus sp.
TTGAGGAATTGGCCTGTAATTATGCTTCTCCTCAATATTTGGAGCACCAAGCTCATTATAAAGCTTAACTCGCTCTATAAGTTTACCCCATCTCTTCAGGTCAGTCCATCTATGGCCTTCCCCTAGAAGCTCACGAGCTCTTTCATCAAAGATGAGCTCCATGTTAACATCAGCGACCGTAAGGTTCATTTCTGCTTCCTTACCTGCGAATGCAGCTCTTCTTCTTACCAAATTGATATGCTCTAGTGCCTCAGCGTTTTTGTTTTGCTGGATTAGAGTCTCTGCTACCATAAGGTGAATATCGGCAAGTCGAGTTACCATGAAGTCTCTTCCTCCACGTGTTTCATTAATACTTGCTCTTAGAGGGTCTAAGAATTTAGCTAAAACGCCAAACTGCTTAAACTGATACATACTAGGCGTATATACCTGATAAGGACGTTTGGCTCTTTCTTCTTTAGACATTTCATAACCGGGCATATAGATTGCTGTATCCCCAACGGCTAATGTGATGTTGTCTTTAGAGTCATCTAAAGTAGTAGGGAAAGTGCCTTCACGCGTTGCATAAAATACCTTTCTGAAACTCTTGTCATATCTCGCATCTACATCTCTATTAACCATTGCTTTGTTATACGTATAGTCAGTAGGTCTTAGCCTTTTCCAAGGTCTTCCTACGGCCAATACACGGCCCAAGCCTGGCTGAGTATCATACTCCATCAGGTAATATAGGTGCCACCTATTACCAGCCCCTCCAGCAGATAATAAGTCATAGTCGAACTGGACAGAGAAAATAGCCTCAGAATGTTCATCATTGCCTAGCTCCCAGAGAGAAGCAAAATCAGGTAGTAATGACCTATCGTAGTTATTGATGACATTCTTTCCAAACTTCTCTGCTTGAGTATAATCAGCTGCCGATCCAAAAGATCTAGTGGCACGTGTTATATACACTTTAGCCAACATCGCCTCCACAGCTAGCTGCGTATATCTTCCCCACTCACTTGAAGATTTTGGAAGATTCGGAAGAGCTTCAGTATAATCTTTCAATACTTGTGTATAAACAGCCTCTTCTGTAGATCTAGAAATTTCAGTGATAGGACCAGAGGACTCTGTAAGTCTTAAATCTAAGCCGCCAAAATGCTGAACCAGTACAAAATAGTAGTGAGCTCTTAAGGCCTTTGCTTCAGCAATCCTTGTGGCCAATATTGCCGGTGTTATACCTTCAATCTTTGGTCCTCTCTCTATGATGGCGTTACAGGTGTTTATTCCCCTGTAAAATTCTCTCCATAGATCCCGCACCCATCTATCACGAGGATCCAAGTCACTGTTATAAAGGTTGTATTTTTTATACCCACCATCAGCTCCTTGAGTATACGTATCTGTACCCATTTGCATCATGGTCATTCCTAATTCTTGAGCATAATAAGCTCTAAGATAAGAATAGGCTGCTTTGGTGGCATCTTCAAAGCCTACTGGAGAGTTTATATAATCGTTACCGATATCGGATATTACTTGCTCTGCAAGTATATCTTCGCAAGACTGGCCAGTTAGCATTAAGGCCAAGGACAGGACAGCTATTTTAGCAAGCTTCCCGAGTTTTAGAATTGATTTAAATATATTTTTCATTATCCTTATCCTATTTAAAATTTAACATTTAAACCTATAGTACTTGTCCAAGTAGATGGCGAAACATTTCCACTTATTTGTGCATCTATGTCCGTTTCTGGATCTATACCACCCCATCTAGATATGTATGGAGAGACAATCAGCGGCTGCTGAATAGAAGAATAAAGTCTCAATGATTGCATCCCCAACTTAGAAGCTATGCTCGCAGGGAATTGGTACCCAAGGTTTATATTTCTCACTTTTAAAAATGAACCATCAAAAATGGCCATTGAACTATTGAATCTTGGCGACTCCTGGTTTTCGTTTGGTCTAGGGAAGTCATTTGTAGGATTGGTAGGTGTCCAATAATCCACTAAAATGTTATTGTATCTTCCAAAGAGCGTATTGTTACTCGTATGGAAATTACTTCTAATTGTTTGACCTACTCTAGCAAAAACAAAGAAAGATAAATCAAGTCCCTTGTAGGAGAATCTATTCGTAATTCCACCAGAAAAATCAGGTACGCCAGAACCCTGGAATACTCTATCATCAGAGTTTATAACACCATCGTTATTGGCATCACGAATTTTGTTCTCACCTACAGCAAAACCGTAACTCTGAGCTTCGTCTGCTTCGTTTGTTTGCCAAATACCTGTTTTCTCAAAGTCATAAATGACAGACAGCGGCTTTCCTATAAACCAGCCATTTCCGATGTCATCTACTTTTCCTTGTGCCAATTCTATAATCTGCTCTTTGTTCGTAAAGAATGTAAAGTCCGTAGCCCACTTGAATCCAGAGCCATTGTTGATATTTACAGTAGAAATGGTAGCCTCAAAACCAGAGTTTCTTGTTTGTCCAACATTTGTCGTCACAGCTGAGAATCCTGTAGACTGAGGTAAGTTTCTAGAAAGTAGAAGATCTCTAGTGTTGACAGAGTAGGCCTCTAATGAACCTGAAACTCTTCCTCTGTAAAGGCTAAAGTCAAGACCTACATTGAGTGTAGTAGAACTTTCCCATTTTAAGTCAGGATTACCAATGGTATTTGGTGCATAACCGAAGGCGGCAGAACTTCCAAAGTTATAGGCTCTTTGAGATAACAGTCCTTGTGTTTGATAAGGGTTGATACCTTGGTTTCCTATCGCACCATAACTCACTCTAAGTTTCATTAAGTCAATAGCCGAAACGTCTCTTATGAAACCTTCATTAGACATATTCCAAGCTAAAGCCGCTGCAGGGAAGTAACCCCACTTGGTATTATTTCCAAATACAGACGAACCATCAGCCCTCATAGAAACGGTTAGAAGGTATTTGTCATTAAAACCATAATTAACACGTCCCAAGTAAGAGAGTAAGGTAGATTCTATAAGTCGAGAACTTACTCCCTGAATGATAGAAGCATTTCCAAAGTTATTGAATTGTTGAACCTCAGAAGGGATACCCGAAACAGAAATACCATTTAATTCTCTTCTATCTTTTTGAAGCGACTGTACACCTGTGAAGTTAAGTTTATGCTTTTCGCCTAGGTTTTTCTCATAGTTAAGAATGTTCTCTAATGCGTAATTAAATCTGGTTTCGTTATTAGTTTGAGCAGCAGGAGGTGCTAAACGACGAGCATTAGTGTAAGTCCCTTGAAATCTGTCATACTTTTCAATCGTAAAGTCAGGGCCGAAATTAACTCTATAAGTAAGTCCCTTAGCAATGTTTGCGGTAGCATAAAGACCTGAGAAAGACCTGTTGGATCTACGTCTGTCCACAATTGCTCCATCCACGATCTCAGAGAATGGATTTGAGCGAAGGCCGTCTTCTGTTGGTAAGAAGTTCAGACTTCCATCAGGATTATAAGTCTCTCCTAAAGGGTTTTCTCTTAATGCACCGCTTAGTGGATTAAAGTTTTCACCGTTTCTGATGGAGTAGTTGATAAAAGTGGACATACCCACCGAAAAGATTTTATTAATCTTATGGTCTAAGTTTATTCTGAGTACGTTTCTATTAAAATCTTGATTTGGAATGACGCCATTATCTTTAAAATAATTTAAAGACATGTTAAATCTGGTATTGTCATTTCCTCCAGAGAATCCGATTTGATGATTTTGAATATTACCATTCCTAAGTAAGCCGCCTAGGTAATCTGTAGAACGACCACTAGCGATTCCGTCAAGCTCTACCGCCGAAAATAGCGACGCATCGTCCACATAGTTTCCAGAAGCACGATAAGCCTCACGCTTTGCTTCGGCGAATTGCTCACCATTCATGAGTTGAATAGTGTTATGTGCTTTAGATAGACCATAATAGGCATCATAAGAAACGGTTCCTTTTCCAGATTCCCCACGTTTAGTAGTGATTAAGACTACACCGTTGGCTCCTCTAGAACCATAAATAGCCGTGGCTGAAGCGTCTTTTAAGACCTCCATAGAGGCTATGTCATTTGGGTTAATATCACCAATACCACCTGCTAAAGGAATTCCATCTAATACATAAAGTGGTTCGTTAGAGGCTCCAAAAGATCGTCTACCTCTTATAAGTACACGTGGTTCTGAGCCTGGTCTACTACCTGCCTGCATCACGTCTACACCGGCTACTCTACCTTGTAGAGCTTGCTGCGTATTGGTAATCGGAAGGTCAGCTATGTCCTTAGCTTTAACAGAGCTAATGGCTCCTGTCATCTGGCTTTTCTTTACCGTTCCGTAACCTACTACCACTACTTCATCAAGAGAGGCCGCATCTATGGCAAGCGTAATGTCAAGTACAGTCCTGTTACCAATCGCTACTTCTTGATCATCGTATCCTACGAAAGAAAAAACGAGTAAAGAATTCGCGGGAGCATCTAAACTAAATTTTCCGTTCATGTCCGTTGTGGTTCCATTGGTAGTTCCTTTAACTACAACACTTACACCGGGTAGGTTTGGCTCATCTTCGCCTCCTACAGTACCTGTAACTTGTGCAACCGATTGCATTGATGCAAGGATAAAAAAAGCAAGGCTGCTTAGCGTAAAGAATACCTGCCGACTCCAAAGTCTTTGAAGGCCCGTAGGTTTTTTAAATAAAGTTTTTTTCATTATTTTAAATGAGTTTGGTTTAAACAAATGTTTCCAGAAATGCCCCGAATAAAACATGGTTAAGATGCCTACTTAGTTCTTCCAAAGGGGCAAAGTACAGACTTATCGTTATAGTGCAATAATTTCTATAAAAAATATTCTTATGCGTAATAGTATTAATTTGTAGACGAAAACCCTGAAAAGACATGTTTTGTATTGGATATTCAACAAAAACTAAGTATCTAAATGTTTTTTTGATGAAAATTTAACATTCATAAAAATTATTTGTCGGTCAAATAAAAAGGCTGTCAAACAAATGACAGCCTCTTTATATTAGGATTGAATAAAAAACTTAGTCGAAATAACGACCGATATTGTCCGCTATTTCTTTTCGTAATTCCTGAACATCGATCTCGCCCATTTGGGCAAATACTTTTTCTCCGCTTGGCGAAATCAAAACAGTATAGGGTAAGGCACCTTGCCATGCTGGGTCTATAGTCTCTATCATATCATACTTGTTGATACCCGCCTCCAATATGTAATTTGCATTACTGGCATATTTCTTCTTTAAGAAGGCCAATGTATTATCATAGTTATCCGCTTCATCGTTAGAAATTGTTATCAGCTCAAAATCTCTATTTCTGTACATTTTGTCAGAGGCTACTAGTCCTTGGAATTCTGCCACACATGGGCCACACCAAGTAGCCCACAAATTAACTAACCTGTATTTTCCAGAGTTTTTGTTAGCCATGATTTCTTCAAGTTTAGCTAAACTTACCTTTTCTAGGCTTACCTCTTCTTTTGCCCAGCCTTCCACTTCTTTAATTTTGCCTTCGGCTTTTTCCATCCATTTAAGTGAGCAGCCAAAAGTTTTGGTGACCGCTGGGCTTGGCTTATTTCCGGCTAATAATGCCTCCGTGGCATCACGTAAATTGTGTTCTTTCTCTCTACCAATATGCTCATCATCATCTATTCTTCCAGCGTATTGTAATTTACGCTCCTTATCAAAGAGAAACACATGAGGGGTAGCAATAGGGCCATATTTGGCCGCAATTTCTTGCGTATTTCCATCATATAGATAGGGGTAGCTATAGTTTTTATTCTTTGCCCTAATTTTCATTTCTTCAAAGCTATCACTCAAATCTGTATAGCCTAGTTCATCAAACCTCACAGCCTTGTCTGCATTCGGGCTGATGGCTACCAATGCCACACCTTTATCCATATAATTATTGACATAGGCCTGCACTCTGTCTTCGTAAGCTTGGGCCGTCGGACAGTGATTACAAGTAAAAAGCACAACCAAAAGGTCTGCGTTTTCAAAGTCTTTTAAGGAATATTCTTTGTCATCAACGCCCATGAGTTTAAAGTCGGGAGCTTCAGCACCAATTTCTAACGTCTTTACAGTCTTGCTATCGATGATAGCGACTTCTTCCACAATTTCTTCAGAAGATTCTTTCTCTGTAGAATCGGTGGAGGTACAGGAGGACCATGTTACGATGGCAGCCAAAATAATTAGTTTTTTCATTTTCAAGACTCAGGTTTCTTTGAAAGATAGAATTATATCTCAAAATACGTCAATATATGGTAGAGAGACAACCTATTAATAGTGTGACTAATCTACCAAATCAATGTATTTGTCTATTTTTACTATCATTTTTTGTGGGCGAGAGCCTGAAATCTCATTGGACAAAACGAATTCATCTTCAACCGGATTTTATGCCTGGGGCATTCTTATCTTTTTAGCAATCATTTGGGGCTTATCCTTCTTATTTATCAAGAAAATAGTAGTCGTACTGAATCCTGTAGAACTAGGAGCAGGCCGCGTATTTTTAGCCTCGGTTTTCTTACTCCCATGGGTGTTTAAAGGCATGAAGACCATCCCTAGAGATAAGTTTAAATGGCTCTTAGGCATTGGTATTCTAGGAAACCTTTTTCCTGCTTTTATATTCTCGTGGGTAGGAAGTAAGTTAAATAGTTCATTGGCAGGCACTTTAAATTCTACTACGCCTATTTTCGTATTGATTATAGGTGCTTTATTTTTTGCTAGCAAAATTCAAAAATTCCAGATTATAGGTATTATAGTAGCATTCACGGGTTCTATCCTTTTGGTGTTATCTGGGAATGATGGACAGCTCAACTTTGCTAATCCCTATGCTTTATTAGCTATGAGTGCCACACTTATGTATGGTTTTAACGTGAATATTGTAAGTAAATATTTGCAGGGAATTCCGCCATTGCAGCTTACTTCAGTAGCTTTCTTTTTTGTAGGCTTGGTAGCTCTAGGTGTTCTATTCTTTACAGATTTCTTTGCTAAAGTGGTGGCACCAGAAAATAGAGAAATCACCCTTTATTTGCTCTGTCTCGCAGGCATCAATACCTCTATGGCTCTGGTACTCTTTAATTATATGTTGCAGATATCAACTCCAGTTTTTGCTTCTTCAGTAACGTACCTTATTCCTATCGTAGCAACGGTGGCGGGTCTTATGGATGGTGAGGTAATTTCAGCTTGGCACTATACAGGAATGCTTGTTATTTTGGTAGGTGTTTATGTAATCAATAAGAAAGAGTAGTACGACTCCAATAAATCCTTAATTGAAATAAATTATATTTGCACAAATACCCCCAATAAATGTCCCTTAAATACAAACGCATTCTTCTAAAACTTAGTGGAGAAGCCTTAAACGGTGGAGATAAAAGTAAAATTCTAAATTCTTCAATTCTAGATCAATTTGCGAAAGAGGTAAAAGAAGTCGTAGACGAAGGTTGTCAAGTGGCGATTGTAATCGGTGGAGGTAATATTTATCGAGGAGCTTCTGCTGGTTCAGGAATTGATAGGTCTACAGGGGATTACATGGGTATGCTAGCCACTGTTATCAATGGTATGGCTATTCAGTCTATCCTTGAGAATGTAGGATTACAAACTAGACTGCTTTCTGCCATAAAAATGGAGCAAATAGCTGAGCCCTTCATTAAAAGGAGAGCTGTGAGGCACCTTGAGAAGGGAAGAGTTGTAATATTTGGTGCAGGCACTGGCAATCCATATTTCTCTACGGACTCTGGAGGAGCTTTAAGGTCAAACGAAATAGGGGCAGATGTGCTACTGAAAGGAACGAACGTAGATGGGGTCTATGACAAAGACCCTAAAAAACATTCAGATGCTAAAAAGTACGACAAAATAACATTTGAGGAGGCCATTATTAAGGGACTAGAGGTGATGGATAAAACGGCTTTCACGCTTTGTCAAGAAAATGCTTTGCCAATTATCGTTTTTGATATGAATGTCGAGGGAAATCTTTTAAAAGTGGTAAAAGGAGAAAAAATAGGAACTTTAGTTAAGGATTGATTTCTTACTACGAGACATTTAGTAAATCATTTTTTACGATTAATTTTAGTGTGAAAAGAAAATAAAGAAATGGAAGAAATAGAAATGATAATGGAGCTGGCGGAAGAAAGCATGCTGAAGGCATTACGTTACACCTCCTCCGAACTAAAAAAAATCAGAGCGGGAAGAGCAAATGCAACTATGATAGATGGCATAAGCATTGATTATTACGGCGTACCTACACCAATAAATCAGGCATCCTCTATCACCACTCCAGATGCTCGAACCATATCTATTAGACCTTTTGAGAAAAGCCTTTTATCCAATATAGAAAGAGCTATTATCAATGCCAATCTGGGCTTGGCCCCAACGAACGACGGCGAGTTTGTCAGACTTAATATACCGCCTATGACCGAGGAAAGAAGACTTGAAATGGTTAAAAAGGTGAAAGTAGAGATGGAAGTGGCGAGAATCAACGTTAGAAAAGTAAGGCAAGAATCCAACGATGAAATTAAGAAGCTAAAAAATGACGGGGTGTCAGAAGACGCCATGAAAATAGGAGAAGAGCAGGTTCAAAAATTGACGGATAAATACATGGTCAAAGTAGACGACATGCTTGCCATTAAAGAAAAAGATATCATGAGCGTCTGAATCACGTACATTTAACTATGAATTTTATTGCCCAGAATTTTAAAATATTTGCTTTTAGAATGAAGGGCGTTTTACATTATGAAGTATACATCCTTTATTGCAATTCTTGTTTTATTTGCTCAAGAACTTTATGCCCAAAAGAACTTTGAAGACGACCTGACTTGCTTTCATGCTAAATCTAGGATGTCTGAGGCGAATCTGAAAAGAGCAAAAGCGGCTTTTCCAGGAGATGAAAATATTGATGTAACTTATTATTTTTTGGACATTAGTATTCAACCGAATTCTAGGTTTATAAAGGGAACTGTGAGGGTGGATTACCTGCCTCTTTTAGATAACCTTACCTCTGTTTCGCTAGACTTAAATAATGCTTATAAAGTAGATTCTATTAAGGATAAAAATGGAGTTTTAAGCTTTTCACACACGAGCAA
>JBNMFK010000154.1:0-9031 GCA_051269965.1 Algoriphagus sp.
TCTTATGTCACCATAGACCGTTTTTTCTTTTTCTAAAATTTCTTTTATTTTATGATTGGTGGGATACCAAGTGGTTTCATAATTAGTTATAAGTTTAATCTTGTTGTCAATGGCTAGTTTCTTCATTTTTCTAGCATCCTCTAACGAAATCGCCAGTGGCTTTTCCACCATGACGTGAATGCCTTTAGGAGCACAAATCTCCACTACCTCTAGATGCTCTCTAATGCTATTATAGGCACAAACGGCCTCAGGATTAATACTTTTAAGCATGGTAGCTAAATCTGGATAAACAATATCCATAGAGAAATTATATCTTTTAGCATACTTTTCTGCCAAAGCTCGGTTAGGTTCCGCAATTCCCATGAGTTCATAATCACCTGATTTGGCATTGCTCAATACCTGATGGACATGGTCGTGTGTAAGACCAGCTACAGCTATTTTGAAAGGTTTGTCTTGCGTAAACGCTAGCTGATTGACGAAAAATAAAAAGATTAAAAGTAATATTTTCTTCATTTTTAGACAAGTTTTGGTCTTTGGTTCCATGAGATACGTTCCACAAGAACTAAATCACCATAGGGTGTTTTTTCTAGTAATACTTCCATCAAAGTACCATTATAACGATAATAAAATCCTTTTGATTTTTTGTTTTCTGCCAGAACAGTCAAATACATGTTTTGTAAGGGTCTATTTTTTTTTACCCAATCAAAAGATTTTTCAATGAGTGCTAAACCAATTCCTTTACCTTGATGCTCCGGAAGTACATGAAGGTTATCTAACAATGCCCCATTTTCGAGGTTGAAGTCTAAGAAAGTGCAAACAAAACCAATGAGTTGTCGCTTATCTTCAGCAACTATAACAATTCTTTTAGAATCAACTACTTTAGCTCGAGCACTCCAGATAACTAGCCTGTCTGGAAAAACTTCGTTATCTAAGTAATCATCAGAAAATATATTTCGATAAAATATTGCCCAACTTTTGGCATGCAGCTTAGCAATTTCCTCAAACTCTTCAGGCTTTGCTTCTCTGTAAATTATCATAATTTATTAGCCTAAAATTCTGGGCCCGTTTTGATTGACTCCAGATACAAAAAGATTCGTTTTAATATTAGCAGACTCAAATATAACCTTCATCTCTTGGCCCACTTTTTCTGCGGTTTCTATCCCCTCACTAAAGGCAAAAATAGATGGTCCAGCACCTGAAATGCTGGCACCAAGAGCCCCGGCATTTAAGGCAGCTTCTTTGACCTCGTTAAAATAAGGAATCAGTATCGCTCTGTTAGGTTCTATAAGATAGTCTTTCATGGAACGACCAATCAAACCATAGTTTGAGGTCATTAGGCCGGCAACCATTCCTGCCACATTTCCGGTTTGAGCAATTATTTTCTTTAGGATTGCTTCTTGCCTCAGAATTATTCTGGCATCCTTTGTATTGACCTCCAAATCTGGATGTACAATAGAAACATAGAGGTTACATGGTGTATTTATTTTTATGAAGTCTAAAGGTTCGTAACTCCTAATAATGACAAAACCACCAAGAAGGGCAGGGGCCACGTTGTCTGCATGTGCGGCTCCACAAGCTACACGCTCTCCTTCCATGCTGAATGGGAGCAAGTCGCCTATGGACAATGGTTTGTTTAGTAATTCATTGGCTGCGAAAACACCTGCGACAGAGCTAGCTGAACTACTTCCTAAGCCACTTCCTAGGGGCATTTTTTTGTTTAGAATCACATCAAAGCCTTGCTTGATTTGAAGTTTTTCTAAATACTTAAGAATAGGAACGGTTACCGTATTTTTTTCAGGATCAAGGGTCAGTTTGCCCTCATCGCCAGTGATTTCTGTAATGATGATTTGGTCATCATTACGCTTTGTTAAAATAACCTCGTCTCCAGGGTTATCCACTGCTAGTCCAAAAATATCAAAGCCACAGGATACGTTAGCAACGGTAGCGGGAGCAAAGATTTTAATGCTTTCTGGCATGAGATTATACTAGCTTCTAAAGGTGCTTAGACTTATAATATCTGCGAATACGCCCATGGCAGTAACTTCGGCTCCAGCTCCGGGTCCTTTTACCACGAGTGGGTTTTCTTTATATCTTTCCGTGGTAAAGCTGATGATATTTTCTGAGCCAGCTAGACTGTAAAATGGATGAGATTTCCCTACGCTTTCTAGGGCAATAGACGCTTTCCCATCCTTCAGCTTAGCAATGTATCTTAAAACGCAATCCTTCGCCTTTGCTTCATTTATCAATGTCTCAAATCGGTCATTGTCTTTTTCAAGGGCTTTATAGAAATCTTCTACGGTTGGAGCATTCATACATTCCTCATTGAGCAAATGAACGAGACTGATTTCTTCTGCCTCAAGTCTTAAACCACACTCTCTGGCTAGAATGAGGATTTTTCTGGCTACGTCCATACCGCTTAAATCTTCTCGTGGATCGGGTTCTGTATATCCTTTTGCTTTAGCTTCTTTCACTACTTCCACAAACGTTTTACCTACCTCGAAATTATTGAAAATGTACGCCAAGGTTCCTGAAAGTACGGCCTCTATTTCATGAATAACATCACCACTATTTATAAGCCCTTGGAGCGTATTAATGATAGGAAGTCCTGCTCCTACATTGGTTTCATAAAGGAAACGGACATTCTTAGTGTTGGAAATTTGTTGCAACTGGTCATAGTCGCTTTGTTTCCCAGAGTTGGCTACCTTGTTGGGCGTGATAATCGATATATTATGTTCCAAAATACCTGCATAGTGCTGCACAATGTTTTTATTGGCCGTGGAGTCTACAAAAACTGTGTTGGTTAAATTCAAATCTTTAATGTCTGCAATAAATTCGCTTAGATTCGCTTTTTCACCATTTTTGATTAAGTCTTCCTGCCAATTCTCTAAGGGTAGCCCCTCAGCATCAATAATCATTTTTGTGCTGTTGATGAGGCCTACTATTTTAATGTTGGTATTCTTATTCGTTTTCAGATGCTCTCTTTGGCTTTCTATTTGACGGAGTAGTGTTTTGCCTATCAGTCCAGTAGGACCAACTAAAAACACATTGAGTGTATAGCCGTCAAGTTCAAAGAATCTTTCATGAATGGCATTAAGGGCTTTACTTATATCTTTTTTGTTCACCACAATAGAGATATTCAACTCCGAAGATCCCTGAGCTATACCTACTACGTTGATTCCGTTTTGCCCAAGCACAGAAAAAAGCTTACCGGATGTACCAGAACTTGATTTCATTCCTTCACCAACCACGGCGATAATAGAAAGGCGAGATTGTAAACCTACTTTCTCTAAATCACCTACTTCTATTTCCCTCTTAAAATTTTCGTTTAAGATTCTCTCTGCCTTGTCGGCCTCTAAAGGATTAACAGCAAAACAGATAGAATGTTCTGAAGAGGCTTGAGAGATAAAGATGACGGATACTTGATTTTCTGCCATTAACCCGAAAACTTTCGCCGCTATCCCAGCTACGCCGATCATTCCATTACCTTCAATGTTCACAAGCGTGATGTCATCAATAGAAGAAATACCAGTAATGGAGTACGGTGACTTACTGCTTGATTTTGAAACTGTAGTCCCAGGATTCTCAGAATCAAAGGTATTTAAAACCTTTACAGGTATTTGCTTCAAAAAAGCAGGAGTTAGGCTAGGAGGGTAAATCACCTTTGCTCCAAAATGAGAAAGTTCCATGGCTTCAGCATAGGAAATATCTGGAATGGTAAAAGCGTTTTTAACCTTTCGTGGGTCAGAGGTCATGATACCATTTACATCTGTCCATATTTCTATGAGTTCCGAGTTTAAAGCGGCACCAAAAATTGAAGCTGTGTAGTCTGAGCCACCTCTACCAAGCGTTGTAGTGACTCCAGCATCATTTGAAGCTACAAAACCAGTAATACACAAAATACCTTGATGTTCTTTGACCAAATTAACAATATTGACGTTTGTGCTATCTAGCACCACATTAGCATTGTTAAAATTACTATCTGTTTTTATAACAGTACGTGCATCTACAAAAGTGCTTTTAAATCCTCGTTCTACCAGCGTGGCATTCAGGATCGTGGTGGATAGGCGTTCACCAAAACTAAGGAGCAAATCCATGGTTCGTGGACTTATATCCTTTATCAGTGAAATTCCCCTAAGCAAATCTTCAATCTCATTAAAAATGACTTTTATCTTGGCGATAAGAGCACTTTGATGTTTAACATTTATGAGTCTTCTTACAGCATTAAAGTGCCTTTCTTCAACGGAATGAAGGTGTTCCATGTAGTCAGATTCATCCTTGGCTGCCATTTTACCAATGTCAATAAAGCGATTGGTTACACCACCCATAGCGGAGAAAACTACCACTAAATTCTCGCTGTTTGGAGCGTTTTTTTGGATAATAGCCAGAACCTTCTCAATACTGTCAACGGTACCTACAGATGTTCCTCCAAATTTTAAAACCTTCATTGTCTAATTTCGAAAATAGTTTGTCGCCTTTGTTAGGATATTCTTTCCTCTCATTTAATACGTATTAAATGAAAAAGCTGAAAGGCTGCAAATATAGGCATATAGATTTCTTTAGGGCTAAAGGAACAGGGTCTGATATTTAGAGAATGGCCTAATTTTTGTTTTTAAACTATTTAATTCGATATTTGACTAAGCATTTCTTACGCTTTCCTATAATAAAATGATTGAAAACACATTCAAAGCCTTGAATGACGAAACCCGCAGAGCCATAATGGAGCTACTGAAAGAAGGTGAAAAGCCTGCTGGGGATATTTCACGAGAATTTAATATTTCTAAACCGAGTATCTCTCACCATTTAGACCTTCTGAAGAGGGCTAATTTGATCAATGCGAGAAAAAGAGGGCAGTTTATTTATTACTCTCTACAAACAAGGCCTTTAGAAGAGATATTTAAGTGGTTTGTTCAGTTCAAGCCTGAAGAAGCACTGCACTTAGCCAAACCAAAGATAAGGCTAGAGCTTGCTTAAGTAAATAGGGTCTCTTTTGTAAAACTGACAAAATCATCGATCTGAGTCTTAGACGTATAAATATGGGTCGATATCCTGATTGCGTTTAGTTGACTTTCGGGTACTACGCGTATTCTGAAGCCTGCTTGCGACGCTTTTTTAGAAAAAGCTTTATAATCCAACTCTTTTGGTTTGAAGGTAACCATACATATTCTAGATTTTTCTTCCTCTGGCGTCATGATATCGAGTTTATCTGATAATTGACTTAGACCTTCATACAAGTAAGTGGAAAGCTCTGTAAGTCTATTTTCAATTTTCTTTCTCCCAATAGATTCGTGAAAAGTAGCAGAGGCAGCGGCACCTGCATAGAGTGGTGTGCTCTGAGAACCATAATCAAATTTGTGTGCGGAAGGATTGTAACCCATGATCTGAGGCGGCTTGCTATAAAGATCCCATCCTGCATCTGAATAGGCCCCTACTTGGTATGCTTGTATTTTCTCTAAATGTTCCTCTTTGATGTATAAAAAACCTGTCCCATTTGGGCCTAGCATCCACTTATGGCAGCTAGTAGCATAACTATCGCAGCCTAATTCTTTCAAGTCTAAATCAAAAGTACCTGCACCATGAGCTCCATCAATCGCTGTAAATATTTCTTTGCTTCTAGCGAAATTAGAAATCTCTTTGATAGGTAAAACTAGCCCAGTGGTACACGTAATGTGTGGAATAGCAATGACTTTACTTCTAGGAGTTACGAGTGATTTTATAAGGTCAAAATTTTCTTCTGCCGTAGATTTAGGCTCAAAGGGTATAATTTTGATTCCATGAAGTTTGGCTCTATTTAACCATGGAAGTGCATTGCCAACATGCTCGTGCAGGCTGACAATGATTTCGTCGCCTTGTTTTAAATTCAATCCCCAGCAAATAATGTTTATACCTTCTGTGGTATTGTGAGTAAGTGAAACTTCTTTGGCAGTTACCTTGACAAAATTGGCTAAGGTTTGTCTGAATTTATCTGTATGACCATATTCGCCCGTTCCATTTGTTTTATCTAAAGAGTCCTTTATAGCTTTAAGTACGGGCGTTGGTGATGGCCCGAAGGTCCCATTATTAAGATATACCCTACCGTCGGTTAAAGGAAATTGCCTCCTGACAGCACTCCAAAAGGTTTCTTCTGGGAGTTCTGATAGATAGTTTTGACTTCTAACCTCTAGGGCTGTGAGTCCTAATCCTAATTGACCTAAAAATGCTCTTCTAGTAGATTTCATAGGCAAAAAATACGCATTCTTTTCTTACTTAAAAAAAACATACCGATTAAAGAAATGCTTATCTAAATTTTGTGCAATTCAATGTTGTCAGAGATCTAAACGATGTTTTTACATACATCTTTCATTATTTAAAATACAGGATAAGGATTTTCAAGTCGGTTTATAAAGGGTAAAAGGATATATTAAAATGGGTAACCAATTCCGAGATTGAAGTTTAGGCCATAGCTGCTATTTCTTTTGAAAGTAAACTCGTCTAGAACGAATCTGTCACCTAGGTCTCTGGAGGGATCCATTACTTTTATACCCCAGTCAAACCTGAATTGGAAATAGGATAAATCATATCTTACGCCAAGTCCTGTTCCTACAGCTATCTCTTTATAAAATCTGTCAAAATCAAAATTTGCTCTGTTCCTTTTAGCTGCTGTTTCTATTTGATACCATTTCCAAATATTTCCAAAATCTAGAAAAGCAGCTAATTGAATATCGCCGAAAAAGCGAGCGACTTTTTTACGCACTTCGATGCTGCCCTCTAATAGAATATCACCTGTTTGTGGAATGATATTACCGCTTGCGGTATCTGCTAGAGCAGATCCTACGCCAAGAGAACGAGGAGACCAAGCACGTACAGAATTGCTGCCCCCTACGAAAAAGTTTTTTTGGTAGGGCATAGATTTATTCCCGTAGGGATTGGTAACACCAATATTTATGCGGTAAGCTAAACTAGCAGAGGGAGCCAAGTTGATGTATCTTCTGTAGTCTATATTGATTTTGATGAACCTGAAATACTTCCTGTTGGGATCTGGGAATAGCTTTTCCAGCAGATTTATCTGGTCCTTATCTTTAGAGAAATTAAGCAGAGTTCCTCCAGTTTCAATAAAAAGCCTCAAGAATTTTGAGCTTTCATAAGGTTTTTGTAAGTCTTGGTCATTGTATAAGTAGGAGGTATTTATGCTACTAACAAACTGTGGATCGAAAGTCGTTTTGAGGTTATTTCCGAGAGCTTCCTGCTCTAAAAGGCTATTGAAAAAGCTTAGGCCAGCTTGATCATTTAAATTATAATTAGTACTGATGAGATTGGCATCAAGTAAGGAAACAAAAAATGAAGAAAACTTGGTAGGCTGCCACCTGAAGTTACCATTAAGCGTAAGATTCAGCCTTTGTCCCCAAAATGGCTCAGAGTAGTTATAGCCAATACCTAGTTGGCTTCTCGGGTTTTTTAATTTTAAACGGTCAATATCCTTTCCTAAAAATGCGATGTTAGGTAAAGTCACGCTCACATTAGTTCCTATTTCCCAGCTACCTCGTACATCTGTAGTTCCCAAGGGGGAGGGCTGACCTTCCCTAAAAACTCGAGCGGAAGCTTCTACTATTTCTAATCTTTTAAAAAGATTTCTTGCCGAAAGCGTAATCGGGACCCCAAATCCTAGAAAGCCGGAGCCTCCATTATACACGTGGTTTAATCCCGGCCCAGTACTTATAGAATATTTCTGAAGCTGTGGAGCGAAATATTCTAATCCAATTTCTTTATCGTTTAGAGGATTAATTTGAGAGCTTGCAAAGGAAAACTGGTTTAAGAGTCCTATTTGTCGCTGAGTTTCAGAGATATTATCAATATTGTAGACTTCACCGGGCCTAGAAATTACTTTTTTATCTAAAACCTTTTCTGGCAGTGTACCGCCTATGGTGATGTACTTTACCTTATTTATCAGAACGGTATCAGATTCATTGGTAAGTAAAGTGCTGTAGGGGTCAAATCCCTTAAAAATCACTTCTTTGATTCTATAGCTTCTATGCGATTTTTGATTTGGTGGATTTATAATGGTAAATCGTAGATTCCCTTTTTTCTTTTCTCGGAATTCAGCCTCGTTATAATTGGCATTAATGGCTTCATGGATGATGAATTGGCTAAGGAAATTATAATAACCATTTTGCTTGGCCAGTAGCTCAATTCTCCCCTTTTCAGCCTCTACTTTCTGTATGTTAAAAAGGCTTCCTGAAGAGATAAGTTGTTCTTTATGGTGAGATCTTACAAGGCTGTCTAGTTGTGGGTCTTTAATTTCGTAAAATACCGTGTCTATTCTATACCCCGGCCCTTCTTTGATCTCGTATGTCAGCTTGATTTTATCCGTCGTGAGCAAGGGTTCCATCTTGTAGCTGACCAAAGCATCTTTATAACCAACGTCTTTAATGTATTTTTCTATAATTTCTGAAGTTCTTTCTGCTTTATCCTTATCTATTACCGACTGAGGTTCTCCTATATTTCGCCACAACCAACTGTTCTGGGATGCCATGTTCTCCTCGGCACTTCTTAGTTTTCTCCTTATTTTTTGCTTGATACGCTCTGTTCTTGAATTTGCAGTGAATTCATCTGGATACTCACTCAGCTTAATTTTGTAGGTGACTAATTTCCTATTTTGTTTCAGGGAGTCAAATCTATTTAAGCCATAATTATAGAGCCATACTTTTGGGGTGAATTGAAACCATGGGATGTTCAAGGGTTTATTATTAGGCCTTTGGTTAAGCGGAACCAGTTTTGCTAAGTCTTCGCTATGGACCATCTCATTACCTGAGAAGTCTTGTTCACCCAATATGAATTCATTTTCTTTTAATTCAATTTTATGACTACAAGAGACTACGATTAGTGAAAAAGTGATCAGCGATATATATTTAAAAATTGTTTTCAATACCTTCGAACGCCGACTCTCTATAAATCGGAAATAAATATTTGTAATTATGATTAGAACGTATAAAAGGTCGAAAAAGTGAAAGGACTCAGCAAACAAAAGCAAAAATACATCCTATCACTGCATAACAAA
>JBNMFK010000155.1:0-9011 GCA_051269965.1 Algoriphagus sp.
TTATCTGTTTTAAAGTTCATCAAGTTAAGCTTTTTGACACCATTCAAATCAATTATTGTTGTTGTTCCTGATGTTGGATGTGCACCGTCTTTGAATGTCCCTTCATAAAGCAATGTTCCATCTTCTTTAGCTATCCTTAACTCGTCTTCTTCAATTACTTGAGCAGGATTTACGATTGTCTTATTACAGCACATCAAAAAGCCAGAAACTGTAAGTGTAATTAAAACGATACTTTTTTTCATTATTTTCATTGAAATATTAAAGTCCTGCAACTATGAAATTACTGGTGCAAACTAGTAAGAGTTATAAATAAATTGTTTCACCATTGATCTGTAATGAGAAGTACGTATATAATGGTCTCTTTGGTTTTATGAGACTAACTATTTCTGATTGGCATTTTTTGTATCAACTAATTGCTTTCATAATACAAAGCTCCTTTGTTTAGGATACAGCAGCGGGCAGTGCAGTAGGCTCACATCCTTTAATTATCAATTATGCATTAGGCAAAAAACATGTAACCTATCAATATAGCGGCCACTATGCCAACGAAGTCTGCTAGAAGACCATACTGAATGGCATATCTAACTTTGGTAACACCTACAGAACCAAAGTAAAGGGCTACAATGTAAAACGTGGTGTCAGTGGTTCCTTGAAAAATACAGACTAGCCTGCCCACGAATGAATCTGGGCCTCCATTTTCTGGAGACATTGCCTCTAACATTAAGCCCCTGGCTCCGCTGCCAGATAGGGGTCTCATAATTGCTACAGGCAAAGCCTCTACAAATTTAGTATCCATACCCAAGAGGCCTATGATAAAACCAAGTGCATCTGTGATGGCACTTAAAACACCTGAATTACGCAGTACACTTATAGCCACTAGCATTCCCACTAAGTATGGGATAATTTTGACAGCTACATGAAATCCTTCTTTAGCCCCATCTATGAATGTATCAAAAATGTCAATTTGCTTACGTAGTCCACCTAAAATAAAAATAACAATTACTGAAAAGAGTATAAGATTACTATAAACCTTAGAGAAGCCTTGTATTTCGGTCTGGTCTAGTGTTGATAAATACCAAAGTAGCATTAAAATCGCGGCTGATATACCACCAATCCAACCTAAAATAGTTCTGTCCCATATAGGAATTTTTTGCTTTATCATTAAAACGAAAAGGCTTATCACCGTAGCAAAATATGTACTGATAAGGAGTGGCATAAAAACATCCGAAGGGTCTGCAGCTCCCATAGATGCTCTATAAGTCATTATATTTATTGGAATCAGAGTTAGACCGGATGTCTGAAGAACCAAAAACATGATTTGAGAATTGGAGGCAGTATCTTTACTTGGATTGAGCTCTTGAAGACTTTCCATCGCTTTTAAACCAAAAGGCGTAGCCGCATTATCCAGATTGAGCATATTTGCTGAAAAATTCATGATCATTTGTCCATGAGCTGGGTGGTCTTTAGGGATTTCCGGGAAAAGCTTGTTGAAGAATGGCCCTATAATTCGTGAAAGAAATCTAATAGCTCCCGCCTTTTCGCCAATTTTCAAAATACCAAGAAAGAGCGTCATGATGCCAGTCAGAGCTAGAGATATTTCAAAACCAGTTCTTGCTGAATCAAAAATCCCGCTAACTAATGCTTCAAATATTAATTGGTCTTGGAAGAAAAAGTATTTTATCAAAGCTACTATCATAGCAATGAGGAAGAAACTAGACCAAACATAATTTAAGACCATGAAAGAATACTAAGATTTAAATGACGAAATTTCGAGTAAATTAGCTCACAAACTACGGCATTTTGATGTTGAACAACACTTTTTTCAAACAGAATTTATATTTTATCTTTTCACTAACGATCCTTTTGTCATGTTCAGGAGCAACTAATGATAAGGTAGAAGTCACAGAAAAAGAATCTAAGGATTCTGAAACACAGATTTACGAGAAATCGACGGTTTTAGAATTAGATATCGGAGACTTTGAGCAAAGTTTGATAGACCAAGGGTTGGTTAATATTCAAAAGATAGATAGTTCTCTTATAGTGGATCTCAAATACTCTTCCAAAGATAATTTTTTCCAAGAAGACGTTTATCAGGATTTGGAAAACGCTTATTTACCTCCTGAAGTTGCTCAAATGCTCATAATGGCTAACAAAAGGCTCCAAGAAGTATATCCTAAATACAGGCTTTTAATCTTTGATGCGGTTAGGCCTCATAATGTTCAAAGAATTCTATGGATGGCCTTAGACAGCTTACCTGTAAATGTTAGGAAAGCATACGTAGCAGATCCTGAAAAAGGGTCTCTTCATAATTATGGATGTGCTGTAGATTTAAGTATTTATGATACTCAGAAAGATAGTCTTCTAGACATGGGAACAACTTATGATTACTTTGGGTATTTGGCATATCCCAGAAAGGAAACTGAAATGCTGGAAAAGAGACTACTTAGCGAAGGTCATATCGCCAATAGAGAAGTACTTAGAAGTGTTATGAAAGGAGCGGGTTTTAGGTCTATTAGAAGTGAATGGTGGCATTTTAACAGTACGACCTTAGCCTTTGCCAAACTGAACTATCCATTGATACAATGAAAAAACAGTTGCCCGAATGAACAACTGTTTCCAAATCACCTAACCACTAAAGTAATATCTACAGCTTATCAAAGAAATATTTTACTTCTTTAATACGTCTTCGGGATACATGTATTTCTTTTCCAGATTTGAGTTTTATGACTCCATAAGTCCCAGTGAAAAATGTTGATTTAACATGGATTCTATTAATAATATGGGACTGATGGGTTCTGATAAATTTTTTTGAGTCCAAAGAGTCTTCAAAACACTTTAATGTTTTTGCAAAAATAAATTTTCCAAAGCTTGTGTGGATGTAGGTGTAGTTTATGTGAGCCTCTAGAAATAGGATATTCTCTGGCTTTATGTCCTGAGCTTTCTGCTTTGTCAAAATATTCTTCGGTTTAATTGTTTAAACTGTAGTGAACTTTGTAAGAGTAAAGAGACAATTAAACAGGCAGAAAGCAAAAAAAGAACAATGCTTTATGATTAGTTAAATCATTGTTATACAGTAGTTTATGTAGTTATCAGTTTTAAAGTTTCAGGAAGTACGGTTCACATCGCGTATAAATGACTTAGATTATATGAAGACGTATTAGGATAATATTAAGTGAGTTGTGACTTTCGAAAACATTGGTACTCAACAAACTTTATTTTTATCTTTGCAAACCTTTTTAAATAAACAAATTCTGAGTGTTAGATTCAATAAAGCAGGTACTTCAGGACGCCAAAAATAGGAAAGTAGAGAATTCTAAAGATTTAGAAGACTTTAGATTAAAGTTTCTAAGCAAGAAAGGCGTAATTAATGAACTCTTTGAGGACTTCAAAAAAGTATCAAAGGAGCAGAAAAAAGAATTTGGACAAGAACTTAATAAACTAAAGGGATTTGTAGAAGGTAGATTCAAGGAGTTGCAAGAAAGTGTTTCTGAAGTAAGTACAGAAGAATCCGTTCCCGATTTGTTTTTACCTATCGGGCAAGGAACACTTGGTGCTCTTCATCCGCTGAGCTTAGTTAAGCGTAGAATTACTGAGATTTTTGAGCGTATGGGTTTTAGTAGCGAAGACGGACCAGAAATAGAAACGGACAGATATAATTTCACCGCACTCAATTTTCCTGAGAATCATCCAGCAAGAGAAATGCAGGATACTTTTTTCATAGCTAAAGGAGAGGAGCAGAGTCAGGATGTTTTATTAAGAACTCACACCTCTAATGTGCAGGTTCGACTCATGGAGAACTCAAAACCACCTCTAAGGTCTATCATGATTGGGAGAGTTTACAGGAATGAGGCTATTTCAGCGAGGGCTCATTGTCAATTTCACCAAGCCGAAGGGCTGTACGTGGATAAGAACGTCAGTTTCAAAGATCTAAAAGATACATTACTTCATTTTGCAAAGGAGATGTTTGGTAAGGATACTAAAATTAGACTAAGACCTAGTTACTTCCCTTTCACAGAGCCAAGTGCCGAGATTGACATTTCATGCTTTATATGTGATGGGAAGGGCTGTAACATTTGCAAAAAAACAGGATGGGTAGAGATAGGAGGCTCTGGTATGGTAGATCCAAACGTCTTAGAAAGTGCTGGAATTGACCCCGAAGAATATACTGGATTTGCCTTTGGAATGGGTATTGAGAGAATAGCCATGCTGAAATACGATATAAACGATATAAGATTATTTTTCGATAACGACGTTCGTTTCCTAAACCAATTTACTGGAGCATAGTTGTAACTATTTTATAAGCAAATGTTTTACAAAGGACTAACTATTTTACTCTCTACATCCCTTTTAATTTTGCCGTTTTTTGCCAAAGCTCAATTAGATATAAGCTTTCCTGAAGAAAGGGCCGTTTTTCAGCGTGATAATAATAACAAGGGCGATGTTATTGTAAACGGGACCGTAGTAAATAATGCCAATGTAGTAGAAGGAAGGTTAGTACCGGTGCCTAACTGGCAGGGTAAATTGACAGATTGGCAAGTTATTGATACAGATATTGCTGACGGTGCTTATTCTGGTAAACTCTCTGGAATAGGAGGTTGGTATCAAGTTCAAATAAGGTCAAGAAAGAACGGAGAGACGCTTTCTCTCAAAACTGTTGATAAAGTAGGTATTGGTGAAGTTTTTATTGTGGCAGGCCAATCAAATGCTCAAGGTTTTTTAAGTTTTAATCCTAAAGGGGCAAAAGATGATCGTGTGAATGGCTATGGTTATTATCAGAAAACTGAGTTAGAGGAGAATCCTCCTCTTGGAAATATTAGGCATTTGAGTAGAGAATTAAATGTGGGTCCCCATGGGCAAAGTGCTTGGGCTTGGGGGGAACTCGGAGATCTAATTGTGGCAAAGTATAATGTACCAGTGCTCTTTTTTAATGCGTCTTATGAAGGAACTTCTATTGAAAATTGGGTCAGTAGTGCCAAAGGAATAGATACTCGGTTGGCGTCATTAGAAAATTCTATTTCAACAAATAATGCTCCTTATTCCTATCTCAGAATTATTCTTCAAAATCATGTCTCTCTTTATGGTTTGAGATCTATTCTTTGGATTCAGGGAGAACAAGATTTTAATACCTCTAAGATAAATTATAAAAGGGATCTAGATTTTTTAGTTAAGCAAGCATCGAAAGATGTTGGTAAAGATCTAAGCTGGATGGTTTCTAAAACTTCTTATATTTTTGATCAAACTTTCCTTCAAATTATTCAAGCTCAAGAGGAGGTAATTCGGGAGAATGTTAATGTTTTTGAAGGTCCATTAACGGATTACCTTCAAAATCCAAGAATAGATGGTGTACACTTTTCTAATGAGGGTATAAGTAATTTGGCTAGTGCCTTCAATACGAGCTTAAATGCTGAGATAGTCTTTCAGATGACTCCAATTATGTCTGAACCGATTGAAAGATTAGGTCATAAATGTTTGTCCAATGGTTCTATAGAGGTTTCTGCGACAAAAAACTACCAAAGCCTCCAATGGAATAATGGTTCTTCAGCTACTGAAATTCAGATATCAAGTGGTTCAGCCTCCGCTATTTTACGTGATGATAACGGTAATTATCATTTAACGGAAAGATTGGTATTTGATAACCTTAATCCTGCTGTTCCTGAAATATTGGCCAAAAAAGATGGTGTAGCCTGCATAGGTGATGTCGTAGAGTTTTTTGTAGATAGAACAGATTTAGTTCTGGAATGGGCAGATGGAAGTACTAATAGAACTTTTATGGCTTTTGATACTAGTTCGGTCAAGGCGTTTTATACAGATGCTAATGGTTGTAAGTCGGCCTTCTCGGTACCCAGAAGTGCTAAGTTTAGTCCTAAACCAAATGCTCCAAGGATAGAAAGTGTTGAAGGGACTTTTGGAGCATGTGAAGGAGAAGAGATCGGATTGCGGGTGAGTGGTGAGACATTTAGCTATCAATGGAGTACAGGGGAGACCTCAAAGGAGATATTAGTTTCAGGAATAGGAGAAAGAGAAATTACTGCCTTTGGAATATCCTTTGAGGGCTGTGAATCAGAGTTGTCAACTCCAGTTGTGGTTAAGCTTTTTGCGAAGCCATCTCCACCAAGTATTGACAAGAATGGGCCATACTCTTTGGGCGTAGTGAATTTCGGCGAGTATTTTAACTACCAGTGGTTTTTTGAAAATCAAAATCTCCCACTAGAGACTGGAAGTTCTATTTTGGCTGTAAAAGACGGTTTCTACGCTATCAAAGGTTTTGAGTCACATAATGCACCCTTTGAGGCTACATGCATGTCTAATCTTTCTGGTCAGGTATTATATAAGAGAGGTTCTACTGAAGGTGGAGTCGTAGTATTTCCAAATCCAATTCAAAATGGATCGTTTTATTTGACTGCGGATAAAAACTTGGACGTTGTTATTAGTATGGAAAATATTCAAGGTCAGAAAGTAATAGAACGTCAAATTATTTCCGAGTTAGATGTTCCTAGAAATATTAAAGTTGATAAAGTCATGGCCAAAGGAATCTATTTTCTTAGGATAGAATATGAAGGGCTTCAGAAGGTTGTTAGGTTGCTTTTTGAGTAAAAATCCCAGATTACAATGCTTCCAGAAATACTTACGTTTAGGGAATGCTTTGTCCCAAATTGAGGTATTTCAATCACGGCATCAGACATGGCAATTATTGCTTCCTGAACTCCGAAAACTTCATTTCCTAAGACGAAAGCATATTTTTCGCTCTGTTCAACTTTGAAGTTCTCTAAAGAAATGCTATTAGTTGTTTGTTCAATAGCTATTATTTTCCAGTTTTCCGATTTTAGTGCTTTAATGGCATCTTCTGTTTTTTCATAGTAGCGGTAATCTACAGATTCCGTAGCTCCCAATGCCGTTTTCTCAATTTCTCTACTAGGCGGCTGGCCTGTTATGCCACACAACAAAATTCTCTCTATTCTGAAGGCATCTGAAGTTCTAAAAATGGAACCAACATTTTGTAAACTCCTTATATTATCTAAAACAATACAAATAGGTGCTTTTTTACTTTTTTTGAACTGGTCTGGGCTTATTCTTCCCAAACCTTCCATACTAACTTTTTTAGTTTCACTTGATGGCATAATAATTGATATATGAAGTCATAACAGGAAAAAAAAATATGCGTATTTTAATAAAAATCTTGCTCATGGTCTTCCTTTGTTTTACAGGAATGGCACAAAATAGTGTAACAAAACCGAAGGCACAACAAAAAAATCTTCAAATAGTTACTGAAGCTCATCTGAAACAAGTTTCTAAGGAGGTTATGGATGCTAACTGTGAAACGATTACGGGGGATGAAATACATGTTATAAATACGGTGGTTAGAGGCTCGTCAGGTGGGTGTCTTGAGATAATTGCTAGTGAATATATCGATATAAATGAATTTTTCGATTCGGAAAACGGGAGTACTTTTGATGCTAGAATTGATGTTGTGGACACGCCACCCGATCCAGATCCAACTCCAGGTCCTGAGAAGCAGTGTGAAGACTTTACAAATCACGGTCCCACTAATCCACATTTATATGCTCAGAAATATAATAATAGTTTTGTGGGAGACCTTATATCAAAGTATATCCCCGAGTACAAAATAGAAGGGCTAACAGACTGGAAGCTAATGTCAAGTGCTGGAGCTTTTGAGCCTGGATCAGATTTAAATTATCATTTTTATAGCGAGCCTAGTGACGGTCAAGCGAGGTATACTTTTCTAAGAACGAAAGCAGGGTGTCCAGAATACAGAGATATTAGGACTCAGAGGGTCTATCATAATACGTTAGAAGACTGGATAGACTTGCCAAGTAATTTGCCTTCCATAAATCCAGTTGCTAAAGACTTTTACATTATGGTAAACTCTGAACTGGAAGGAAGATCCGATTTTGAAGAAATACCTGTTTATAATCTTTTTGCCGATAGAGTTGTAAATAATTTGACTGCCAGAATTAATGGATACGATTATGTTTCATTCAATTTGCATACCTATCCGATATTTGTAGTACGTCAGAATAATAACATGATGGATACAAGAGCCATTTATGTAGATAAAGATTTTGTGATGGATATCTCAGATGATAGTTTTAATACGGCATCCAGATATAATGTACATCGTAATTACCAAGGAGGGCACTGGAGTACCGTTACTACATTAACTAGGCATGATGGTCAAGTAACTGTTTCTGTTCAAGGCATTG
The DNA here is from genome assembly GCA_051269965.1 of Algoriphagus sp. GTDB lineage: Bacteria > Bacteroidota > Bacteroidia > Cytophagales > Spirosomataceae > Arcticibacterium. The sequence goes on from JBNMFK010000155.1 coordinate 8,223, forward strand.
CATGGGATATGAATCAAATGCTAGTAAATACCTCCACTGGGCAGTCTTACAATAATATAAACCAATTTGGTAACGTATTTGACTTAGGTTTCTTACCAGACGGGAATTATAATTTTGCTGTAAAGACGTATCATGGAGTAGAAATAAACAATACTATCCGTGTTAATGTCAAGCGGCCATCGACAAACTAAGGCTCTATTCTTCGGTAATTACAAGATCATAGTACCTGACATAGTCTACAAGCATTTTTTGGGGGAAAACACTATCGTCTATACCTTTTTGGCCACCCCAGTCACCGCCGATAGCAATGTTCAGTAATAAATGTTGCGGCTGGTCAAATGGCCATTCTCGCCAAGTATACCCGGAAATTTTCTTGAATTCAAAAAGTAATTCATCATCAATATAAAACTCAACAGCATTTGGATACCAATCTAACCTGTAAATATGAAAATCTACTGAGGCATCTTTTATAAACTTTTTTTGTCCCTTATTTGTGCCTATAGAATGATGAAAGGCACGGGTATGAATATTAGAATGAATGACGTCTTGGTCAAAACCTACGTGCTCCATAAGGTCCATTTCTCCATTATCTGGCCAATAGGCTTCAGAACCATAAATATCATTACTTCCTAAAGTCCATATAGCCGCCCAAGTACCCCTACCTACGGGTACCTTCGCTTTAACTTCGATTCTACCATATAAAAAATCTTTTTTATTCTTAGTTACCATTCTGGCAGAAGTATATTTCGGCAATTTATCAGATTTTCTGGTCTCAATGACAAGATTTCC
>JBNMFK010000156.1:0-8964 GCA_051269965.1 Algoriphagus sp.
AAAGGAGATATTAAAGTAGGTTCTTTCGTGAAAATTAAAGGACAAGAAACCATTGCCGAAGTAATTGCCATAAAGGGAAAAGATTTGGAAGTGGCTATAGGCCAATTACGATCTAAAGTAAAGGTGAATAGACTAGAAAAAGTTAGTAAAAAGGAATTTAAAATTGCCACCAAAGAAGCTCCTAGAGCCAAAATAACGGGTGTGGATATGAGCGAAAAACTGTCCAACTTTAGCTTTAACCTAGATATAAGAGGTAAAAGAATGGAGGAAGCTATGCAAGAACTAGACAACCTTATGGACGACGCCATCATGCTGGGCTACAATGAATTACGTGTAGTGCATGGCAAGGGAGACGGGATTTTAAGAAATCTGGTAAGAACCCACCTAAAAGAATACAAACAAGTTAAAGGTTTTAAAGACGAGCATGCAGACCGTGGCGGGTATGGTGTTTCTCTAATAACTTTAGTTTAAAATCATATGAGCACCCGTATTAAAGATTCTGAAATAGCCAAATTCTGGAATTGGTTCGAAGAAAACGAAGAACCTTTTAGGGTCCTGCTCTATAGAGGTAGTGAAGCCGAGCAAAAACAATTAACAAACGACTTTGACGAAAAGGTTTTGTCTTTCGGACATTTCACCTGGGAGTTAAACACTGGAATAGAAAAAAACTATGAATTTGTAATCTCGCCCAATAGGGAATTTGAACTCCTTCAAATTTCTAAGAAAATAATGGCCTCGGCTCCAGACTTAGAACATTGGAAGTTCGGCTACGCCAAACAAAAAGTTAAGTCTATTGAACCATTTAAAATTTATGATGAATCTCTAGACCCATATCTTATAAACACCAGTTCTTGGCTATATAAACCACAAGGAAGTACCTATAAAATCTACGCTCCTTCCCTTCCTAAAATGGATAGCGAAACAGAAGAACATGTATTAGATTTAGTTGCAACAGCAGCTTTAGGTGAAGAATATAGGATTTTAAATATCACTAGAATAGAAAGAGTGAAAGAAACTGATGATGGTTTTTTAGCCTTTTAATTTTGTCTCATTTGGACGATTTTGATTTCAAAAGTTTGGTGAAAATATGTTATAGGGTCTATCAGCAGCTCTTTTCTCAGCCCTTAATGAAGCTAGATTATATTATGTAGTCAAAACAATCATAGCTGTTTAATTACTTTTGAAAATAATACTTGGTATACCTTTCAGAAGAGCATTTTATATGGGTTTGATAAAGGCCTATTTTGGAATATTAAGCCATATGAATTTCCATAAATGGCTATCAAAATCATTTTCGATGTACGTTGTGTCGAAAAAAAAAGAAATTAGCTTTAAGTAAGGACTGTAAAAGTCATTAAAGCCCACGGATAATTTGGCAATAATAGTTCGAGCGTTAACTTGGAAATCTATGTAAATAGTACAATGAAATTTAAAAGAATGTGGACCTCTTTAAAATGAAATTATAGTAAGAACAAGGAGCATTCCCAATTCAGAACATTTCTGAAATACCTGTAGGAAATAAGATACTAAAACTTTCTAGGTGGTACGCTGTGCATCAGATTAATTTGCCATTCCTGCAAATGGGAAACTGACTAAGGTGAGATCGTATGGCATGCTATTTCTATGATGATAGAACACGGACTTCAATTAATTAGACGCAGATCTAATTAATCCTTGTCTAATCTCTGTTTCACAGTATACCAATACAATTTTAGTTTTACTCCTTCAAAAATCGAATAGATTTTAACCGCACCACCTCCTCAAATGGCTCGTCCTTTCTATAAACTACAAAATAAAGATGCTGGAATTCTTCGTCCACATTATCCATTTTAGCATCTACCCATTTCATTTCACCAAACCCACCTGTAGGTTCAAAAGGAATTCTACCAATGACAGGCCCACCAACAGAGTTTTTACGTACCTCTATTTCGCCTGAAAGGTTTTTAGAGCCATATTCTATCCCTATACTTTTAATTCTTTTGAGGTCAATATTTTTAAAAACCAAATACGCCTTATAATCTCCTTCTTCTAAAACGCCCCAGTCAAACACAAAACCTGGGTGACTATCTGCATCCATTGCTCTAAGCTCATTGTATCTTAAATTTACTTCGTCTGCACCTTTCTGTGGGCCTGCCCATTTGTTACCCTTATCTGTGTATTCCGTTTTTAGGGTATAATAGCCTTTATTGTCATACGATTTATGAGCTTCCAAAGGCAAAGTTCCAGAAGCGGCAACCGCTTTAAACTTCAAATTAGGGTCTGAAAGCGAGAAAATATAGCTGACCATTTCTCTGGCATCCGCCATGGATATTTGTGGATGTGCACTCATAACGTGCGTTTCCCCCCAGTTACCTCCACCACCTTCTATAATTTTCGTTGCCAGTGTTCTCCCTGCTTTTCTATCGCCACTGTACCTAGCAGAAATGGCCGCAAAAGATGGCCCTACAGATACTTCGGCTATGGTATGACAGGCTTTGCAATCACTATTTTCTATCAATGTTCTACCCACCGATCCCGGACTTAGATGAGTCTTAATTTCTACTCCCCCGGAAATATCTAGTGAAGGAGCTTTGGATATTGGACTGTAATTATAAACTGTTTTGATGCTTTCCTTTTTTACCTTCTTGCCGTCTTCATCAGAGATTTTGACCTGATAATCAAATGATCCTTCACCCCAATAGAAAGAACGGTTTTGAGTACTAGCTATCTCTACTTCAGGTAGTGCATTACCTACCGAAACATGCAGCGAATCTGTCGCCCAAAGTCCGTCTTGATCCGTGACTTTCATCACTATTTCATATCCTCCATTGACCTCAAAAGTCTTATTGAAGATTGGCGAAGATTGCTCCACTTTCTGCCCGTTGATAAACCAACTATAACTCAATTTGTCTCCAAAATCTTTATCTGTCGCTCTACCAGCCATGTTGATGCGAAGAGGTGCTTTACCAGCCATACTCTTTCTAATTGGTAATTGTCGCCTTTCAGAGGTCAGAGATACTTGTAAATTTTCTTTAGCCAGCCCTACTGAATCTAAGATTTGAGCTGCTAGGTTTGGAGCCCTATTACTAGCATTATATTCAATTTTAACCAATCTAGCATCCTTATTGTCAGCACCATAGACAGAGCCGTATTCTAAGGCATACATAATGCCGTCTTTGCTAAAAGCCAAATCTATGGGTCTTCTAAAATCACCGGCAGTTGGCATAAAAGCTTCGCTTCGTACATAGTTTTCATTTTCATCAAAACGTAACACACGCATCCAGTTTCTCATCCAATCAAAAACAAACAAACCCCCATCATAATAAGCAGGAAACTTATTTGGGTTTTCGCTGACAGCACTAAAGGAATAAAACTCACCTGCCATGGCACTTCTTCCCCCTAAACCCAACTCTGGAAACTTATCCGACATTTTATACGGATAGTAAATCATAGCCAGTTCTGGCTTTGGTAGCTTTAGTAATCCTGTATTATTTGGCGAATCATTTAATGGATTGTTACTATCATAGAGGCCCCTTGGTTTTTCTGTTTCAAAATCCCAATCAGCATAAGGAATACTATTGGCAATAAAATACGGCCAACCAAAAAAGCCTGCTTCCTTAGCCTGATTAAACTCATCATATCCCGTTGGTCCTCTATCCGAATCATCGCCAGCATCTGGGCCTATCTCTCCCCAATACACCGTATTTGTTTTTGGATTTATGGCCAATCTATACGGGTTTCTTACGCCCATGGCATAAATCTCGGGCTTCGTTTTTTCTGTACCTACAGGAAATAAATTATTCGATGGAATACTATAAGAACCATCTGTATGCGGAATGATCCTCAATATTTTACCTTTTAAATCATTGGTATTTGAGGCACTTCTTTGAGCATCTTTTGGGTAGCTTTCGGGGTCGGCTCTTTCATCTATTGGCGAATACCCATCCGATGGAAAGGGCGTAGTACCATCACCCGTAGAAAGCACCAGCACACCATCCGAATCAAAAGCCAAAGAACCACCATGATGAGCTCCGCTATTAATCTGAACTGGCACTTTAAAGAAGACCTTTTCGGATGCTAAATCTATCTCGTCATTGGCGGATAAAGTAAATCTAGACAAATAAAAATCAATGGGCTCACCTTCTACAGGAGGCGAGTAATACAAATAAACCCATCTATTTTCTTCAAAAAGTGGGTCAAGTGTAATGCCCTGTAATCCTGTACCACCTTTGAAGGTTATTGGAAAACGATGAATCAATTTGTACTCCTCTGTTTTGGTATTGTACACAGAAAAATTACCCAAGATCTCTGTAAAATAGACCTTACCATCTAGACTCACAGCCAACTCCATAGGATTATTTAAGTCGTTCACTAAAACCGTTTTTTCAAACCTATTTTCTTCAGGGATCGTACGTGAATAACTTTTTCCATAATCCAATTTTATGTTGTTGCCGATGGCATATTTAATTCCCTCCTCTAAGTGCTTTCTAAAAAGGGGCTCTTCAAAAGAACTTGCTACATGGCCTCCTCCCGTAAAGAATGCTCTGCCGCCATCATAATCATGATACCAAGCGATGGGGTGATTAGCTCCATTGGTACCGCCAGTATACGTATGCTCGTCTAAATAGGCCAGCACATGTAAGTCATGATAAATGTTTTTGTAACTATACCACTCATCTGTGCGTACCCATTTGTCTGGCAAATGCTGCGAAGATGGATGCGTTTTGTCTACCACATTTATAGTGGCTTCTCTGATATTTGAATTGTTTGGATGTGATGAAAAATAAGCTCCTACCAGCTCACCGTACCATGGCCACCTATACTCTGTATCTGCTGCAGAATGAATGCCCACATAGCCACCACCCGACTGTATATATCTTTCAAAAGCGGCCTGCTGTGTGTTATTGAGAATATCACCTGTGGTAGAATTAAAAACTACAGCAGCATAATTACTCAAATTAATATCGGTAAAAAGCTCGGAGTTTTCTGTATATGTTACCGTCCAGCCGTTGGTTACGCCCAATTCTTCAAGGGCCTTTTTTCCAAAAGGAATACTGCCATGCCGATACCCCGCTGTATTGGAAAATATTAGGACTTTAGGCTGAGTTTGAGCTAGAATAGCAAAAGGAACAAAGAACGCCAATAGGAATGTGCCAAATTTTTTCATTAAAAAGGATTAGTATGGTACCAAAACTAAGGATAAAAAGACACCGAAAAAAGCCCTAAATAACACAATGGTTGATTTTGGCGACCAAAGAGTTTTGTCTATCAGGCTATGCAATTGGGAGTTACAAACTGGTAAATAAAAAAGCTATGAATTCGGAATCTCGCCGAACAGAGCGTTTGAGTAGCTTTAATTTTTTAAGAAAAAAAGGACCACAGAGCCCGACTAATAACATTAGAAATTTGGTTACGCAAATCAGAAAGTTAAGTCCATTGAAAAATTCATACTGATTGACTAGACCAGTATCGTATAAATACCAGTTAATGGTTATTTGACACCTAAAGAAGTTCCTTTAAAATTTTGATCTTTCCCCGCTTAAAATAACAAGCGAAACAGAAGAACTTCTATTAAATTTAGTTACAAAAGCAGCTTTGCGTGAAGAACATAGGTTTATAAATATCACTTAGATAGAAAAGGAAAAAAAGTATAATATCTTTTAGTTCTCTCTCATTTGTAGCGTTTTAATACCAAAAGTATGGTCAGGATTTTCTTTAATGAGCATGTAAATCAAAAACTCCCTATTGCGGCTTTTATAACTTCCAACGGAGTAGCGAAGCGTTTCTGAAGTAGTACTCTGATACACATAGTCAAACTCTACGGGTGGATTGTTTTTAAAAAATGAAGTCAAAATAAAACCCGCACGTACTTTTGATATTTTTGCAAATTCTATTTTTTCAGAATCTATTACCAGCTCTAGCTCTGAGGCCAATAAAGTACTCAGCAAAGTTGCATTACCACGATTAAAGGACGTCTCAATCAAGTCTGCAATCTCATTAAGTGTACCTGAATCTTTCGTATTATATTTTGTAGAGGCCTGCAAATTGGCCAAAACAAAACAAAAAAGAAGAATGTAAGTGTTTCTCATAGACGTCGCATAAAGATGTTATACTCTTTTATTTATTGGTTAAATTTGCACAAACTGTGCCAAGAAAAGGGACGCTCAGAAGATTATGGAAGATATCAAAGAAGTACAATTATTACTTAACCCTGAACAGACCAAACAGAAAATTCGCAGGATGGCCTTTCAGATTTATGAAGACAACTTCAAAGAGAAAAAGCTGGTTATAGCTGGTATAAACGGAGAGGGCTTTCATTTGGCTCAAGCCATCGTGGAGAATCTTTCGGAGATTAGCGACAAAGAAATATTTCTTGCTAAACTCATATTAGACAAATCTGCCGATAGTCAGCCAGAAATTACAATAGAATGTGAAATAGATACTTTTAGAAAGAAAACAGTCATCCTAGTAGATGATGTTTTAAATACTGGAAAAACGGTGGCATTCAGTTTAAGACCTTTTATGTCTATCCCCCTCAAAAAGCTACAAGTGGCTGTTTTAGTAGATAGAGACTACCTACTTTTTCCTATTAAAGCAGATTATGTAGGTTATGATCTTTCAACAACCTTAAATGACCACGTAAAAGTTATCTTAAGTGATAAAAAAAAGTATGGCGTTTATTTATACTGACCTTGAGTCTCCGTTTATTGATAGTCCGTTTCTCTTGAAGTCATTAGTGTCATCTCCTCGTTTTTAGAAGAGCCCTTCTGGAGAACTGGTGCCTTGGATAACCTTATGCATAGGGTAAAATTTTCCTAAATCACATCTTTGGATAGAGTACCTTATGGTCTCGCTAAGGCTCTCCAAATGACTACTTGTCTGCCTTAGCTCTTAAATAGAAATCTACTAAGACCAGAGCGGCCATTGCTTCCACTATAGGCACGGCTCTAGGTAATACACAGGGATCATGACGGCCCTTTCCAGACACTGTAACTGCCTCACCAGCTGCGTTTACGCTGTCTTGGTCTTTCATTATGGTGGCTGTAGGTTTAAAGGCAACATTGAAATAAATATCTTCGCCACTACTAATGCCTCCCAAAATACCTCCTGCATGATTGGTCTTGGTAGTCACATCACCATTTTTGTCAGTTATAAATTCATCATTATGTTCTGAACCATAAAGTTTTACGCCATCAAAACCGCTTCCGTACTCAAAACCTTTCACAGCATTAATACTCAGCATTGCTTTGCCTAATTCTGCGTGAAGTTTATCAAAAACAGGTTCACCCCAGCCAACAGGAACACCCTTTGCAACACAGGTCACCACTCCTCCTATAGAATCTCCTTTTTTTCTAGTTTCGTCTATGTAATCAAACATCTGCTGTGCCATATCGCCATCAGGACAACGAGCCGCATTATCATACCTCCTTGCTAAGTCTAATTCTTGATATGGTTTATCTAGCTTCAGCTTTCCAACTTGATTTACATAGGCGGCTATTTCTATGCCCATTTCACTCAATATCGTCTTTGCGATGGCTCCGGCAGCCACCCTAGCTGCAGTCTCTCTTGCCGAACTTCTTCCTCCCCCTCTATAGTCTCTATGACCATATTTTGCTGCATAAGTATAATCTGCATGAGAAGGCCTAAATCTATCTACTATATGGCCATAATCTTTACTCCTTTGGTCTTCATTATGAATGACCAAAGCGATTGGTGTACCGGTGGTTTTACCTTCAAAAACACCCGAAAGCACCTCAAAACTATCGGCTTCCTTTCTCTGCGTAGTTATTCTAGACTGCCCTGGTTTTCTTTTATCTAGTTCCTCTTGAATAAAGATCTCACTAAATTTAATACCTGATGGGCAGCCATCTATCACGACGCCAATAGCCTTACCATGTGACTCTCCAAAAGTAGAAATATTAAATATTTTGCCGTAAGTGCTACCCATTTTTTGTGGTTTACTAGTGTCGTTTTTTCTTTCTAAAATCAAAAATAAAGAGCATTCCTCCTAACATCAAAAAAAGAAGAATATTGGACCCTATTTTTACAATTTTTCTATAATTAATGCTTTTATCGCTAACACTTAATTTTTCTAAATTATCATAAACTCCTCTGGAATTAGCAGAATAAGTTTCTATTGTTGGCCCAGAGACTAGCAGGCTTTGTTTTGCTCTTAAAGTATCGTAGTCTTTCTTGACAGTATTGAAATAAATCCATTGAAAGTAGTCTCCAAAATTATAGTACCCAGAATCTTTCGGAAAAACCTTGAATGTAAATGTACGCTCTCCCATTTCAGCACCATCTATCTGTTTATCAAAAGTTTGTGGAGGATAAAAGTCGAACTTTTTTGTATTCCCTGGTTTATCAAAAAGAAGGGTTTTAATATTACCCTCCCCTTCAATAGCTAAGCCATAATTAAGGATTTTTCCCGTTTTGGCTACACTAATTTTACTAATCTCTTTAAGTCTAAAGTTACCAACCGCTACCTTGTTTTTTAATGGATGATCTGATAATTCGGCCACATTGATAAGAAACGGACGTGAGCTAAATGGCCTTACCTTCGTTTCTTGAGTGCTATCTGCCAACATCTTAATTAAATCCATGTTTAACGTAACGGATGGCAAAGATATATCTTGACTACCTAGAGGGTAATACATACCCTCATAAAATTTATAGCGAATATACTTTTTACCATTTATAAGAGCTGGTTCTGGACTTATTACCCCAATTTTCCTTCTGCTTTCTAGGCAGTTTTCTGGCTTTAGTCTAGTGACCATCGATTCTATCTGAGAGGCCATATTTTCAGGAAACTCCCACAATACCGTATTTTCTTCAGAGACGTAAAAAGCTAGATTTAGGCGAAAACCTTCTCCTACCACTATCTTCTGTTTATTAACAAATAAAAACAAAAGGGCATGCTCATTGCTCAGTGTATCAATAAAGTCAGCTTCCTCAAAATCATTCTTATTGCTTATTGTAATTTTT
>JBNMFK010000157.1:0-8900 GCA_051269965.1 Algoriphagus sp.
CAGTGTAATTTAATAATTGCACATCATCCGATTATTTTCAAAGGATTAAAGAAAATTACTGGCAAAAACTATATTGAGAGAACTATCATAAAAGCCATCAAACATGACATTGCTATTTATGCCATTCATACCAATTTAGACAACGTCACGGGAGGTGTAAATTTCAAAATTGCCGAAAGACTTGGCCTAAGAAAAGTTAAGATACTCAGCCCTAAAGATCAGCAATTGATGAAGTTAACTGTTTTTACTCCTACCCAAAATACAGGACAAATGCTAGACGCCTTATACAGTGCAGGAGCAGGTGAAGTCGGCAATTATACCAACTGCAGTTTCAGAACCGTGGGGAAGGGCACTTTTAAACCGAACCAACTTGCGGACCCCAAAATAGGGCAAAGGAGCAGATATGAGGAAGTAGAAGAAAGTAGCATTGAGGTCATTTTCCCATCATACTTAAAAAGTGTCGTTTTAACTGCCATGAAAAAGAATCACGTCTATGAAGAAGTTTCTTATCATTTGTATGAATTAGTCAATACCAATCAAACGGTAGGTTCTGGGGCAGTTGGTTTCTTAAAAAAACCTATGTCCACCACTGATTTCTTAACCCTATTAAAAGAAAACATGCAGGTTTCGGTGATTAAACATACTGCTCTAATCAAAGATGAAATCAAAACAGTAGCAGTCTGCGGAGGTTCTGGAGGTTTTCTTTTGAATAAGGCCGTGAGTGCTGGAGCAGACATATTTATAACCTCCGATTATAAGTACCATGAGTACTTTGATGCCGATGGCAAAATCATCATTGCGGACATAGGACATTATGAAAGCGAGCAGTTTACAAAAGAATTAATTAGGGATGTAATATTGAAAAAAATGACTAATTTTGCGACCTATTTATCGGAGGCTAAAACCAACCCGGTAGAATATTATTATTAAATACCTAAAAGGTAAAAGACGCCTTTCACAAAAAACTTTAAGCAAAGTTTATGGAATTAACGATTGCAGATAAATTAGAATCGCTTTTAAAGCTTCAAGAAATTGATTCAAAACTAGACGAATTGAGAAAACTTCGTGGCGATTTACCTGAAGAGGTGAAAGACCTCGAAGATGAAGTAGTAGGTATCGAAAAAAGAATTACAAGGTTTGAAAACGACCATGCAGCTATTGCAAAGGAAATTCAAAATCACAGATTAAATAAGGCTGATTCTGAAAAACTTATCATTAAGTATAAGGACCAGCAAATGAACGTAAGAAATAATCGTGAATTTGATGCCATTTCTAAGGAATTGGAGCTTCAAGAACTTGAGATTCAACTTTCTGAAAAAAGAATTAGAGAAGGTGACTTCAAACTAAAATCAAAGCAGACAGAGGTAGACGATACTAAGGAAGGTCTTGAGAAGAAGAAAGAAGTTCTTGAATTAAAGAAAAAAGAGCTTGACAGATTGGTTATTGAAAGCCAAGAAGAAGAAGAAAAATTACTAAAAACCAGTGCTAAGCAGGCTAAGAAAATTGAAGAAAGGCTCATAAAGGCTTATTCTAAAATTAGAGGCAGTGCTAAAAATGGTCTTGCAGTAGTAGAAGTAGATAGAGGAGCTTGCGGTGGATGCTTTAACGTGGTACCTCCACAAAGACAAGCGGACATCATGGAGAAGTTAAAAATAATTGTGTGCGAACACTGTGGTAGAATCCTTGCTGATGCCGACATCATTAAAGTTCACAGAAAAAGAAAATAGGTTTGAGATAATCAGATTTAGAAAAGGAAGCCCATGGCTTCCTTTTTTTATGCCATTACATTTGCCTAAATCTTCTTTGTCACGTTCAAAATGAAAGTTCAAGATTGTTTATTTTAACCTTTGAGTTTACCAATAAATAAGGCCAACATAACTATCATCAAACCTACAAAAGTATAGGCCGTAAAAGGTTCATCTAGGAAGACATAGGCATAAAACAGGCCAAATGGAGGACATAGAAAAAGGAAATAAGATGCCCTAACGGTATCTTCAGACAGCAACCACAGCCAAAGAAATACACCTAAAACAGAAACTGGAATCCCCAACCATAAGACAGACGAGGTGAAATCCATACCATATAAATTCAGGGAAGGCTCATAAGTTAGGTAAGTAATAGGAAGTAAAAATAGAGAACCGAAAAAAGCCTGCCAACCATTAATGCTCAGTTTATCTAAATCCCAATGCGTATTGCCATAATAGACGGCTGCGGAAGAATAAGACAAGATACTCAAACTAAGTAATAGAAGACCCTTAAGTGTAGCATAACTATCTAACAGTAAAGGATAAACACAGACAGCTACTCCTGTGATACCTAGAAACAAGGCCACATACTCTTTCATCTTTATTCTTCTACCTGCTACTATCGCGGTCAGAATACTTATCACTAAAGGATTGAGACCTACTTGGAGTGCCCCTATTCCTGCAGCTACCTCTTTGATAGCCAAAACAAATAAACCCAGAGAAACGGTGACGTTAATAAAACCAAACAGGGCCAGTTGCCCCCACTCTTTACCTTTTGGAAATCGTTTTCCGAGTAAACTATAAATAAAAAGCAGAATACAGCCGGCTGCGACAGTAAATCGCCATTGATATAAAACAAGGGGTTGTACTTCCCGTAAGCCTACTTTGGCGGCCACCGAAGCAGAAGACCAAGCCATCGCAAAGAAGATTCCGAACGTATAAAATTTAGTTTGACCTGACATTGGGCAAAAGTGATTACAAAATAAAGTGTCTCTTATGCATAGCACACAAAAAAACCCATGACTAAGCCATGAGTTTTTTTAAGCTTCTATAAAGTCTAAAGACCAAATTCGGCCTTAACTTGGTCTACGAAATCTAATTTTTCCCACGTAAATAATTCAACTTCTACCTCAATTTTCTTTCCTGAGTTCTCAAAAACCTTTGTCACTTTTTTGGGCTCTCGACCCATGTGACCATAAGCCGCTGTTTCTGAATAAATAGGAAAACGCAATTTTAATCGCTGCTCTATTGCATAAGGTCTTAAATCAAATATTTTTTCTACTTTTCTGGCAATTTCTCCATCATTAAGTATCTTACCGTCGTCACCTTTAACTTGAGAAGTACCGTAAGTGTCCAAAAAGACGCCACAAGGCTTAGCTACCCCAATAGCATAGGAAACCTGTACAAGTACTTCTTTCGCTACGCCCGCGGCTACTAAGTTCTTTGCTATATGTCTTGTGGCATAAGCTCCAGACCGATCCACTTTAGAAGGATCTTTTCCTGAAAAAGCCCCCCCTCCATGAGCACCTTTACCACCGTAAGTATCTACAATGATTTTCCTTCCTGTAAGACCAGTATCACCGTGCGGACCACCTATCACAAACTTACCCGTAGGATTTATGTGATATAAAATATCATCATTGAAGAGCTTTTGTAGGCTCGGCTTTAGCTTTGACTTAACACGAGGTATTACCACCTCTATAATATCTTTTTTAATTTGGCGAAGCATAACCTCGTCCTCATCAAAATCGTCATGCTGCGTAGAAACTACAATAGTATCTATTCTAATAGGTAGATTATCATCAGAATACTCAATAGTTACTTGAGACTTAGCATCTGGTCTTAAGTACTTTATTTCTTTCAACTCCCTTCTTACGTCTGCTAACTCTTGAAGAATCTTATGAGATAAATCTAGGGCCAGAGGCATATAATTATCAGTCTCTTGAGTAGCATAACCAAACATCATCCCTTGGTCTCCTGCACCCTGTGCATTAGCTTTTTCTTCAAAGGTCTCTCCAGCAACCCTGTCTACACCTTGGTTAATATCTGAAGATTGCTCATGTATTGCAGAAATTACACCACAGGAATTTGCCTCAAACATATATTCGGCCTTCGTATATCCTATCTTTTTAATGACCTCTCTTGCTATACTCTGAACGTCCAAATATGTATCGGTATTCACTTCTCCTGCTAATACAACTTGCCCCGTAGTGACTAATGTTTCACAAGCTACTTTCGAGTTGGGATCGAAAGCAATGAAATGATCTATTAAAGCGTCTGATATTTGGTCGGCTACTTTGTCTGGATGTCCTTCTGATACAGATTCAGAAGTAAATAAGTATGACATTGATTTTTTATTTTGTTGGAAAACTAGGTGTTTAATGCAGTACTTATGCTAAACTTTTAAAGCCATTAAGACGAAAATATGTTCGCATTTGCTAGACCATACAAAAATGCATATTATTTACCAAAAGCAGAAATAGAAGTCAAATTTTCTGCTATGAAATACTGACACAGTTATTTTACCTACACATCAGAGTTTTCATAGATAATTAATTTTAAGGCTAAAGTTGTTCTCCAAAAGAAATTTTCGTACAAAAAAAGCAGCCCTAAAGCTGCTTTTTTTATCAATTTGAAGAAATTAGACATTAACATGCCTCTCAGAGTGGTAACTTGATCTTACCAAGGGTCCAGACTCCACATATTTAAGTCCAAGCTTTAGACCTTCCTCTTTATAAAGTTCAAACATATCCGGATGAATAAATTCTATCACCTCATGATGCATCTTGGTTGGTTGTAAATATTGGCCTAAGGTCAAAATATCGCAACCATGCTCTACTAAATCTTCCATCACCTTCAGCACTTCAACTTTTTTCTCTCCGAGACCCAACATCATGCCCGTCTTCGTCCTCTTTCCATACTCTTTGGTTCTTCTAATCTGCTCTAAACTCCTGGTATACTTTGCCTGCGGCCTAACCGGTCTATAAAGACGTTCTACAGTTTCCATATTATGAGAAACCACCTCTTGTCCCCCAGAGATCATGGAGTATAAAGCCTCCCAATTCCCTTTAGTATCTGGAATCAATGTCTCAATGGTGGTAGATGGTGAAAGCTCCTTGGTCTTTAAAACTGTCTCAAGCCAAATCTGAGCACCTTTATCTTTCAGCTCGTCTCTATTTACAGAAGTCAAAACGGCATGTTTAACGCCCATGGTTTTTATAGCCTCTGCCACTCTTTCTGGTTCAGACGTATCATATTCAGGCGGTCTACCCGTAGAGACTGCACAAAAAGTACAGCTACGAGTACAGACATTACCTAAAATCATGAAAGTAGCTGTACCCTCTCCCCAGCATTCGCCCATATTCGGACAATTGCCAGATTGACAAATAGTGTGTAGCTTATTTTTATCTACTACTTCCCTAACTTTTTTGTAATTTTCGCCAATAGGCAATTTAACACGTAACCAATCAGGTCTTTTAGCCCTTCCCGGCTTTTCAACTACTTTCTCCATTCCCTTTATTTCTTTTTCAGTTTTTTGCTACCGAAATACAAAGTTAGATAAGCTGATACAAAGGCTCTTGGATTTGAAGATATTTTAGAAGCAATAATTTCTGGCTCTTTGACAAAAAACTCTACTGTAGTACCTAGTTCAAACCCTGTAATCTGGTCTCCGAAAGTGCTCATATCTATACTTGTAGCTGCTTTGATATGAAAACCTGGATTAAACCCTGCATTATTTAAAAAACCCTGCCAAATGCTAGCTGAGCCTGTTATTTGACTTAAATCTGTATGTATATCTGGATTGTATTGCGTAACTACCTGTGACTCAACGTTAGTCCTACCATATTTAATGTAGTAAGGCTTCTCAATGCCTAGTGAAGGCCCTACTGCCAATATTCCACTTAATCCAACACTCGAGTCTCCATTCTTTTTGAAAAAATACCACTCTCTTCCGTATTCAGGCCTTACAACGAATAAATAATTAGTCTTCCCAGGGATGTACTTCCCTGCAATATTGGCTCTTTGAAATTCCTTCGGATGTTTCACATTAACTAGCTCCAAAGCCATGTACCTATGCACTGGCAAATTGTCCCTTTCGGATATTGGCGTGGAGCTCCTAAAAACTAAACCTCCAAAGATACCAGAGTGTGTATTGGTGGTAACTCCGTATCCAAAGTACTTAGAATCATCCAAAGAGGATTTCTTTTCAGGTTCCGTTCTCCGTTGTCCAAATGAAACAACGCTCGAAAGACACATTAGCAGTACTGTGTTAGTAATTAGTTTACGCATCTAATAGTAAAAGAATCTAAATATAGATTTTAAAGACATATTCAACTAAATAAATTTTCTAAGTTTATAGCCTAGTTTACTAACGCATTGTGAGGCAAAAAGATTTAAACTCCTGGGAATATTATCTTCAAGAATTCAAGAATTACCTGAAATTAGAAAGATCTCTTTCTGATAATAGCCTTTTGGCTTACGAGAGAGATGTTTTAAAATTAGCGTCTTTTTCAAAAAAAACATCGCCACTTGAGATCGATGATAACATGATATCAAAAATCCTTGGAGAATTAAATGAAATTGGCGTGGCTCCTACCTCTCAAAGCCGAATGCTTAGCGGCTGGAAAGCCTTCTATAAATTCCTTTTCCTAGAAGACTACACTGAAATAAACCCTACCGAGCTTATAGAAAGTCCAAAAACGACACGAAAAATACCAGAAGTTTTACACCTTAATGAAATAGAAGCAATGCTAGCCGCCATTAACCACTCGACAGAGCATGGAAACAGGAACCGAGCTATTCTTGAGGTTCTATACAGTTGTGGCCTTCGCGTTTCTGAACTCACGGAGCTTCGTATAAGTGATTGTCACTTTAAAGATGGCTTTGTGAAGATAACAGGAAAGGGAGATAAAACTAGACTAGTGCCTATTGGACTACAGGCCATTAAATACACCGAGATTTATATGGACAGCATCCGTTGCCAACAAGATATTGATGCAGGGCATCAGGACTTTGTTTTTTTGAATCGTAGAGGACGTAAACTATCTAGAGTTATGATTTTCATTATCATTAAAGACTTAGTCGCCTTGGCAGGTATCCATAAAACAGTTTCCCCACATACCTTTAGACATAGTTTTGCCACACATTTGATAGAGGGAGGAGCAGATTTAAGGGCAGTCCAAGATATGCTTGGACATGCCTCTATTACTACTACAGAAATCTATACTCACCTAGACAGAGCCTACCTCCGCCAAACAATGGAACAGTTTCATCCGAGGGCTTAAGAAGCAGTTAAAGTATCCCTTAGTCAAAGCACTTTTCCAAAAAGTCTATAGCAATACCCGAACAGCCGTTAGGGGCTTCTTTCATTCCAGCATGAGCCACGTGATTTAAGATCAAGACAAAAGGTTCTCTTAATAAACACAACTGATTCATAGCATCATCAAAAGGAATGAAGGGGTCCTCCTTACCCACTACAAAAAGAACAGGGATTTCTAAGGCTGCTAGAATATCGGTTCTATCTGGCCTCTGTTTCATTGCAATAGTGGCCTGAATGAGAGCCTCTTCAGGTAATTTTCTATTGTCTTCTAACTGTTGACGAATATAAACCCCGTTTTTTCTTACAAAATCATCATTGTACATGTTGGGCAAAAAGCTATCTATGAAGGCCGCCGACCCTCTCTTCTTAATAAAAGCAGCTGTTTTGTCTCTTGATGTTTTTTTCTCCTCTGAGTCAGCATAAGCTGTCGAATGAAAAAGTCCTAAGCCGGCCAAATACTCCGAATGTTTCTCTGCATATGCCAGCGAAATATAACCGCCCATTGAATGTCCTATAAGCACGAATCTTGTTATGTTCCTCTCTTCAATCTCTGTATGAACCCATTGAGCATACTGGTCAATGGTCTGACAGAAGGCGATTTTAGAATAATCTAGTAGTATGAAATTATACTGACCAGGCAGTAAGGGTAAAAAAGTGTCCCAGATGTCTGGGGTTTCTCCAAATCCATGGAGCAGTACTACATTCATTTCTCTTTATTAAAGGGGTTCCTACTTTTTCGTTTTCGTTTTCTGAAAACCTTCTTAAGTCCAAAGATTAAAAATAAAATGGATGCCAAACCAAATAAAAGCGTCAAAGATGGTACCTGAATTAAAGCCATAAGCACCGCTACACTTAGAAAAACAATCCCAATCAATAGATTACTACCCATTTGACGCCAAAAACGATCTCTTTTACGCTTTTTCTTCTGTTTTTCCTTATTCTTAGGTTCCGGACCTACAAGTTCCTTATCTATTACTGTCCCCACAAACTTTGAGATAATCACTTGAGACTCTTCCGCTTTAAGCTCTGGAAAAACTCTTGGAGTCCGTTCAATTTTATGATTATTATCTGGCAGAATTAGCTTTAAAGAAATCTCTTTAGGTTTTAGAAGGGCTATTTTAGGAACATCTCTCTTTTTTATCTTAACGTGACCCAGAGATGACCCTTGCAGTAAGGCATAATTTGAGCGGCAACCTCCTACCAAAAGCATTAAAAAAAAGACTATGAGATATTTCATAAAAAAACGTTGGACAAAATTATATTTTATCCAACGTTAAAAACAAATTAATTAATATACTAAGCCACCAACTTTAAATCGTAATAAGCGGAGCCTTCAAACTTCTGCTTTGCATATTCCAAGGTTAACACAAATTCCTTGATATTTTTTTGAGATGGCAATTCATACATAGCATCTGTTAAAATTGCCTCACAGATAGATCTTAATCCTCGAGCACCCAGTTTAAATATTACGGCTTGCTCCACAATATAATCTATAGCTTCATCCTCAAAAATCAGTTTAATACCCTCCATATCAAAAAGCTTATTGTACTGCTTCATCAATGAATTCCTCGGCTCTGATAATATTCTCTTTAAAGTACCACCGTCTAAAGGATTTAAGTAGGTAAGCAAGGGCAATCGTCCAATAAGTTCAGGAATAAGACCAAAAGACTTTAAATCTTGTTGGTTCACAAAACGAAGAACATTATCTTTCTCCCACAAGGAATCAAGTTTTTTATCCGTAGAAAAACCTATTGGAGTTTTATTGATTCTCTTAGAAATATGTCTGTCAATGCCATCGAAGGCCCCGCCACAAATAAATAAGATATTTTGAGTGT
>JBNMFK010000158.1:0-8886 GCA_051269965.1 Algoriphagus sp.
GATGACCGATGACCACTGCATTTTTGTCATATCCTTCTAGGTAGTCGATACTCACCACCACGTCTTCACTTTTTATACCATTGCCTATAACGCCATCTTCGCTGTCTCTTACATCTATTTCATAAGCAATATTTTCATCACCTAAGTAGAAACTTTTATTTCCATTTATCGTGATTTCCAATTCAGGAACTTCGTTACCAACCTTAACAATCATGCTTTTTTTGCCTTTGCTGCCTAAACCATCTTTCACTTCCAAGGTGACATTATAGATTCCAGGTTTTTTGAAAGTAGCAGTAGGATTTTGTGTAGTACTGTTTTTAGCACCGCCATCAAAATCCCAAGCGTAAGTGATATCATCTCCATCGTAATCTATTGTTCCTTCAGAGCTGAAGGTCGCCTTTAGTGGCGTTTTACCGACGGCTTTGTTTACCGAAATTTTAGCCAGAGGAGGACGATTATTAGCATTGTATTGAATCCTAGATAGCGTGGCTTCCTCATTTTGAGAAGACCATTTTGGACCGTACTCTAGCAGATACATGATGCCATCATGGCTAAAAGTGATATCCATTGGATGGTTAAAGTTGGTGCTAGGCATAAACTTCTCCATACTTCTGTACTTTCCATTTTCATCCATGGTCATGACCATAATCCATCCACGAATCCACTCAAACGCAAAAAACTTTCCATCAAAATAAGATGGAAATTTATTCTCATTTTCTAAGTAGTCGTCAGAATAATAGATAGGTCCTGCCATTGGATTACAGCCACCTTGACCCAATAAAGGATGTTCTTCTGAAAGGCCATAGCCATAATAAAGAAGTGGTTCTCTTGCAGGAGGGAGCATTTTAAGCCCAGTATTATGTGGCGAATCATTTTCAGGCTTTTGGATACTATATTTTTCGCCAGATTCCTTAGTTTCAAAGTTATACCTATTGTAAGGTCTGTTGTTCCCGACAATGATAGGCCAGCCATAAAATCCAGGTTCTTTTGCTTGATTAAACTCCACCAAACCCTCAGAACCTCTACCTTCTTTAGTTTTGCCAGCATCTGGTCCCACATCACCCCAGTAGAGGTAATCTGTTCTTTTATCTACAGCAATTCTGTACGGGTTTCTACAGCCCATTACAAAAATCTCGGGTCTTGTGTTTGGAATGCCCTCTGCATATAAGTTTCCTTGTGGAATGATGTATGAGCCATCTATAGTAGGCGTAATTCTCAATATTTTACCTCGTAGATCATTGGTGTTTCCGGCAGAACTTAAGGCGTCCCAGCCTGCTCTTTCCTCTCTAAAGTCAATTGGTCCAAAACCATCTGAAGCGAATGGGTTGGTATCATCACCTGTTGAAAGGAAAAGGTTTCCTTTGGAATCCCAGTCTATTGAGCCTCCAGTATGACAACAGCCATCTCCTTTTACGCCTACTTTCAGCATAATTTTTTCAGAACTTATATCGAGCTCATCTTTATCTTGATTGTAGGTAAACCTTGAAAGGAACTGTTCATTGTGAGTATCAGTATTTGGCGTATAGTATACATATACCCAGTTATTTCTATTAAAGTTTGGGTCCAGTCCAACACCCATTAAACCGTATTCATACTCGCTAAAAACATCTAAAGATGCGACCGTTTTGAATTCCTCTTTTGATGGAATCCAAACTTTCACATCCCCCCTTCTTTCCACCAGTATTACTTTACCGTTTGGCATAGCAGCTAATTCCGTCGGTTCATTAAGGTTACTCGCTAAAACGGTTCGTACAAATCTATTCTCTTCAGGAGCTCTCATGCTGTAGGATTTCGAATAATCTAATCCATCTGCCAATACAGACTTAAGTCCTTCCGATAAATGCTTTTGCATAGCGTCTTCGTCCTCAAAAGTTGACTCTACATGACCGAAATTCGTGTAAAATGCTTTTCCGCCGTCAAAATCTTGATACCAAGCCATTGGGTGCCAGTCACCCATTTTGCCTTGTTGGTAAGACTTTTCATCCACACTAATCAAAACCTTTATAGCATCTTTCTGGACAGATTGGAAATCATAGAATTCATCGTCTCTGGTAAATGTACTTGGAAGATGTTTTGTAGCTGGGTGAGTTTGATCATGAACTGTCATTTTTCCGTCTTGAATATTTGAGACAGAACCACCAGGGTGAGAGGCAAACCAAGCACCTACTAGCTTGTTGTACCAAGGCCACCCATACTCTGTATCTGCAGCGGCATGGATTCCCATAAACCCACCACCAGCTTGTATATATCTTTCAAAATCTGACTGCTGACGTTCGTCTAAAATATCACCAGTGGTGTTTAAGAAAACGACAGCACTAAATTGTTTTAAATTCTCTTCATTAACTACTGCGGCATCTTCAGAGAAAGTGAAATCTAAATTCACCTCGGAAGCAATCTTTTTGAAAAAGGTCTGACCAGCTTCAATAGAGCCATGTCTATAGCCAGCAGTTTTAGAAAAAATAAGGACTTTTTTGTTTTGCGAATAGCCAAAATTCACCACGACTAACATCACTAAGAAGGTAGACAGTGTTTTACAGAATAAATTGATCAATGTTTTATAAAGCTTAAAAGGTTTAAAAATGCAATACTTACTCCCAAATGATAGAGCCTTTGGTCTCGAACCATGGTTCAAACTGAGAGTCAAATTTCTTTTCGATTATAAGTCGCTTGATTTTAAGAGTAGGTGTTAAACAATTATTTTCTACATTCCACTCGTCTTTTAGCACGACTATTTTATTCATACGCTCATACGATTTTAGCTTTGGGTTAAGGTCTTTTAAGTTTTCCGATAAGGCAGCTTCTACTTTTTCTTTACTGGCTTTGAGGCCAATCTCAGATAATACAACAAGAGCAATGGGTTGTGGCAGGTTTTGGCCAACAACACAAACCTGGTCAATCATGTCATTGTCTGCAAAACCAAACTCTATTTGAGCGGGGGCAATATACTCCCCTTTAGAGGTTTTGTACATTTCTTTTACTCGGCCTGTGATTTTCAAGAAATTTTCGCTGTCTAACTCACCTACATCACCGGTATGAATCCAAGAATCACTATCTAATGTTGCTGCGGTAATGTCTGGCTCTTTGTAATAGCCTAGCATACTCCATTTGGATCGTGTCAATATTTCACCATTTTCTGGTAAGATTTCAACTTCCATTCCAGGGTAAACTTTACCTACGGTACCATCTTTGATATGGTCTTTTGGCATCATACTTACTGCTCCGTTATTTTCAGTCATACCATAAGCTTCCTGGATTATGATACCGATTTTTCTATACCATTTAATAAGAGAAGCGGGCATTGGTGCTGCTCCCGTGAGAATAAAAATAGCATCCGAAAGTCCTAGGCCCGCTTTTAGTTTTTTCTTGACGATTCCTCTTAAAACAGGGATACTCATTAAAAGGCTTAATTTTTTTTGAGGAATTTTGGCTAAAACACCTAATTGGAATTTGGTCCAGATTCTAGGAACTGCCAAAAAGTGAGTTGGACTAGCGGCTTTTAAATTATCGGCAAAAGATGCTAACGTGTCTGCAAAATAAACAGTGCCTCCGGAGAATACACTTCCTGCCTCTACCAGGTTTCTTTCTGCAATGTGAGATAGTGGAAGATAAGAAAAGAATCGAATATTGGGAAAGTCTAATTTTGTAAGGTGCCTTGTACTGTATATACTTTCAGACATGGTCTTAAACTGCATCATTACTCCCTTTGGGTTCCCTGTAGTACCTGAGGTATAAATGATGGTAAATAAATCTTCTAGATTAGGATAGTAATTCTCTTCTAGACGTTCTGTCTCCTCGAGGATGGTTTCCCACTGATGATGTTCTTGATCAGGATTATACCTGGGGAAAGAGATACAATTAACATCTTTAGAAATACCTGGTTTCATAGCCTGCCAGTCGTCAAGTTTTCCGACAAATAGCCATTTACAGCCACTATGAGTAAGAACTTGGTTGATTTGGTCAGAGGTAAGCGTTGGATAAAATGGCACTGAAACGTGCCCAGACATCATAATAGCAAGGTCTGATATAATCCACTCCGCACAGTTTTTGGAAACAATGCCAATGTTACTTTTTTCAGGAAGGTTCTGCGATTTTATAAAGTTCGCAATTCTCCTTACTTGGTTAGCAGTTTCGCTCCAAGTTATGTCAATTGAAACGTCACCAAAAGGTTGCTTTAGGTAAACTTGGTCTGGGCGAGTTTTTTCCCAATGATAGAGATAATCTAGTAAGGTTTTTTTATTTGATATTTCCATTTGATAGCGTTGAAAAGTGATAGAAAGTTAAATATAACTATTATTTGAAAAAATGGGACAGCTTAATTTTATAGCATAAAGAAAAATTGATAAGATGTAGTTTTCTTTTTGAGAATAAAGCGGCCAATTTTGTAGCATGCATAACGTTCCATTGGCCGAGAGGCTTCGCCCAGAAAACTTAGATGAGTACATCGGTCAAGAACACATTCTTGGGATAGGGAAACC
The DNA here is from genome assembly GCA_051269965.1 of Algoriphagus sp. Classification (GTDB taxonomy): domain Bacteria; phylum Bacteroidota; class Bacteroidia; order Cytophagales; family Spirosomataceae; genus Arcticibacterium. The sequence continues at coordinate 4,476 of JBNMFK010000158.1, forward strand.
CTTAAGAAAGGCTTTAGAGGCCAATTTAGTGCCATCAATGATACTTTGGGGGCCGCCTGGAGTTGGCAAGACAACTCTTTCACTTATGCTAGCCGAACTCACTAAAAGACAGTTTTTCTCTCTTTCTGCGATTAGCTCAGGGGTGAAAGACCTGCGTGAAATATTAAAAAAGCCCTCTGGATTATTTCCCCCTATTTTGTTCATTGATGAAATTCATAGATTTAATAAATCGCAGCAGGATACTCTTTTAGGGGCCGTGGAGAAAGGAAAGGTTACACTCATTGGAGCTACGACAGAAAACCCATCCTTTGAGGTGAATTCAGCACTGCTATCTAGATGTCAGGTGTATGTTTTGGAAGCTTTCGGCAAAAAAGAATTAGAGGCCATTTTTAAACGGGCAATCAAAGAAGATGGCCAACTTAAGGCATTAAAATTTAAAGTAGAAACAACCGATTCGTTGTTTAGAATCTCGGGAGGAGACGGAAGAAAACTGTTGAACCTTTTAGAAATGGTGGTTAATAGCCAGTTTGGAGCTAAAGAAATTATAGTAAAGGATGAGTTGGTAGAGGAGGTGGTGCAGAGAAACATGGCTAGGTATGATAAATCGGGTGAGCAGCACTATGATATCATTTCTGCTTTCATCAAGTCTATGCGGGGCTCAGATCCTAATGCTGCTCTGTATTGGTTGGCACGGATGCTTGTGGCAGGAGAGGATCCAAATTTTATAGCTAGAAGAATGCTTATATTGGCTTCAGAGGATATAGGAAATGCCAACCCTACGGCCGTGATTATGGCGAATAACTGTATGGATGCCGTAAAAAAAATAGGTTATCCAGAAGGCAGAATCATTCTCTCTCAGACGGTAATTTATTTGGCTACCTCAGCAAAATCAAATGCCTCTTATGCGGCAATAGATAAAGCAATGGCTTTAGCGGAGAAAACGGCTCACTTACCTGTTCCTTTAGATTTAAGAAATGCTCCTACCAAGCTAATGAAGGAAATAGGTTATGGCAAAACCTATAAATATGCACACAGCTATGAGGGAAATTTTGTGAAACAAAACTTTCTGCCAGACGATTTGAAAGGACACAAGTTTTATGAGCCAAGTAATAATCCGAGGGAAAACGATATTCGGAAGAATCTAAAAAAATGGTGGGAAGATTGGTATGGATACTAAAAGAGCTCCTTTGGAGCTTTTTTAGATGTAGATGGTTCTTGACTTTATTGTCTTAATAGCGACAAATTGAAGTCGAAAGTGACAACGTCATCCAAGAAAATTTGAATGAAAGCTTGAGTGAAAGCATCCAAACCTGTACTGTCTGCAAAGGCATCAATTAAGTCCTTTTTTGTTGAACTTAGATTCATCACATTTCCGTTTACATCTGTATTGAAATATATTGTAATTGGGATGCCTAAGCCTGCGTCGTCATAAGTTAACTCTAGTCTACCATTAGAAAATTTATAATTTCTAGTAGAAACAGTACCATCCCCTTTTGTTATTTTTCCTGACTCAATATCACTGTTAGTTGTATAGGTGCCATCCGCATTAAATTCAAGATATAATTCTTGGTCAGCTACACTTTCTGTTTTGGTTTCTTTTGGGAAGGACTTTGTTTCTTCCGTAGAGCTTATCATTTGCACTTGCCATCTACCCAAAACGGTTTCGGGTGAGATTTGTTTCATAGTTGCCGTACTGCACGCGGCTATGAAAAGAGACGATAAAGTTATAACGAGTGGATATTTGAAAATATTTTTCATTCGAGTTTACACGATTATTTTTTTAAAAAATAATCGAAAACCGTGCCTGATTTATTCGAGTATTAAAGTCAGACAAATTTTCTCAAAAATAGCAGGGTTGTCAGTTTGTAGTTCTTTTAGACTACTGGTACAGTTTCATTTATCGTTCAGAGGAATTGGACTGTCAGATTCAAGGTCTAAGATTTTTGAAATTGAGCTCAAGGTTATCCTGATAAATACCATATCTAAATATAATTTGAATAGGGCTTCTGGAATTGGATTCGACTTAGCTAAGTATTGCCATTAGTGTTTAGCCGAGATCTAAAAGATTGTACATAATCTATTTTTAAGGCAACTGCTACCTCAAAACCAATGCTAACGATTACTACGTTGTGACTAATTTAGATAATCTAGATTCCTTACATTTAGTTGGGCATTAATGTTCCCCGACCAATGTTTAAGGTACTTCAGTATAGAGGAATTCAAAGATTTATGAAGTAAAACACCATGAATTTGATATCGTACAGACTTCAAACCGTTTCTTCAATGATGTACTCATTAGATTTAATGTTTTGTTTTACAAAAAGTTCGCCCAAGAAACCGGCAAGAAAAAATTGGGTACCAATCAAAATAATACTCAAAGCCAGGAAGAATAGAGGGTTGTCTGTCACATTTCTGTACGGAACATGCTTCCAAAGATTATATATCTTCTCAGCAATCAAAAAAATGGTTATAGCCGATCCAAGAAGAAAAGATATTATCCCAAAGGCCCCAAAAAAGTGCATGGGTCTTCGACCAAACTTATTAACAAAAGTGATGCTTATTAAATCTAAAAAACCATTGAGAAAACGGTCAATACCAAATTTGGTCTCACCATACTTACGAGCTTGGTGCTGCACCACTTGTTCACCAATTTTATGATAGCCATTCCATTTGGCTATTACTGGAATATAGCGATGCATTTCACCATAAATTTTAATGTTTTTCACAACTTTTTTATCATAGGCCTTCAAACCGCAATTGAAGTCGTGCAACTTTACACCAGAGATTCTTCTGGCTGCCCAGTTGAAAAGTTTGCTTGGTAAATTCTTAGATAAAATGGGGTCGTGTCTTTTCTTTTTCCAGCCGCTCACTAAATGGTAGCCCTCTTTTGTGATTCTCTCATACATTGCCGGTATTTCTTCAGGATTATCCTGTAAATCAGCATCCATGGTAATGATCACATCACCTTTTACTGCCTGAAAACCGGTGTCTAAGGCTGCTGTTTTTCCGTAGTTTCGGCCAAATTTTATCCCTCTAACAAGTTTGTTTTTTGTTGAAAGATCAGATATAATTTGCCATGAAGCGTCTGTGCTACCATCATCAATGAACAAGATTTCATAAGAAAGAGAAGCATGAGTAAGCGTTCTGACAATCCAATCATGGAGTTCGGGAATAGATTCGGCCTCATTTAAAAGGGGAATCAACACACTTATTTGCGGGTTAGACATTTTTTAGGAAGGCATTATTTTTAAGACAAATTTAAAAAATAATGTAGTAATCCTTCATAAGAGCTTGAAATTCCTGAGTGTAAGTCACACTATCAGTTTCTCTAATCACAAATTCGGATGTTTGGGTAGGGGAGTTGTGCCTAGTAAATACTGCTATTTCTCTAAAGGGTTCTTTTTCAGGATTATGTTTAACAAGAAGTTTGCTGATTTTAAAAAATCCTAAATTGAGCATTTGAGTTTCAAATCCCTTCATTTCTGCTAGGGGAAGGAGGATATTAGCAGTGCCCTTTTTCTTTAGTCTCTTGCTTACTTCTTTAGCTAAATCTTCTAGTAAAAGGCTTTCCTGATGCATGGCCTTGTTTTTTTGTTTATTTGGAGAGGACAGGTGATTTCTGTAAAATGGAGGATTACAAATAATGACGTCATAATCAGTTCCTTTGAACTTTGATAGGGCGGTATGAAACGGGACAATGTTGTCAGAAAAGAGGCTTTTACTAAAGTTCTCGGAGGCTTGATTATAGGCATCTTCATCAATCTCAAGGGCATCAATGTTTAGCTTTGTCTTCTGCGATAATATCAAACTTAATACTCCCGTTCCTGTACCGATATCTAAAACTTTATCACCACGTGAAACTTGGGACACTGCCCCAAAAATACAGCTGTCGATACAGACTTTCATGCCGCATTTATCTTGCCTAATAACAAATTGTTTGAAGCTGAACATTTACTAATTTCGAACTTATTTTCTACCAAAATCTGCTGGATTTTCACCCCAATTTTTAGTTTCCCATTTTAGTATTTGATTTTGATAGGCATTGTCTTTGAGCCAGTCTTCGGCCCTCTTAGTCAGTTCAAAAAGTTCTGCATTGTTATCTGTCGGTTTGAGTTTGGTATTGGCAAACTTTTTTCTAACCCAGCTCATAGCCGTTCGAGAGTCCGTATATATAGGCAGAATTATATCATGCTTTTTTAAGAGAGCTAAAGCATGCACAATAGCCAGAAACTCGCCAATATTATTTGTTCCGTCCTTGAATGGCCCTTTTTTAAACAATAATTTCCTAGTTCTAAAGTCAAAACCTTGGTATTCCATATCACCAGACTTGGTATTCCATGCAGCATCTACAACCACGCTCTCTTTGATAGGAGGTGTGGCGTTTGGATTTATGGATGCTTTGCCTTTAGAG
>JBNMFK010000159.1:0-8871 GCA_051269965.1 Algoriphagus sp.
GCACAAAAAAGACCTCTTTTATAGTCTCCAGTATTAAACAAGCAATTATCCCAAAATACATATGTTCCTCCCATATGAATGTTCCAACGTTCCTTTACCATTACAAAATAGGGGCCATTTTAGGGTCGGATTGGACGTGGACGTAAAAGTGCTGGATTAAGTTTTCGATATCTTTTCTATTTTCTATCTCTTTCATAAAATAATTAAAGAGGCTTCCGTACGTTATTTCTATATTTGAGGATAAAGTTATGATACAAAAAAGCTCGTCAAGCATAATTATTTTATTTTTAGTCCTATTTGGTCTTTCATCTTGCAAAGTCCAGAATAGAAAAGTTTCGAATCAAGGTGATGTAACCGCCAAAAGAGAAACTAAGGGTGAGAGTGAACCCTACATTACCTCTATAAAAACTGATTATATCCTTAAGGATTCTTCTAGTTTAATGCTTTATATGGAAGTGGAGTTTGAGAACTTACTGGCAAGTGGTTTAACAACAATAGGCGATTTTCAAAAAAAGTTTAGAACTAATTGGGTTTATAACCCAGCTTTCGGTCTAAAGGAAAAACTTGAGTCTGGTAGAATGGCCATGACTGAAAAGAATTCCAGCCTAGAGGGTAATACGCTTATTATGGAATTAGAACTTCCTAGACTAAGAACGGTATCAGAAGTAAAATTAGTCCTAGAATTTATTGATCTATCGGCTTCTAGAAAGTTTACAAATGAGTCATCTATAGATTTTGATGCGAAGCGTCCAAATCATAGATTTGGTATGTTTGTGAACGGAGATTCTAGACCTACTTTTAGTTCTTATGTGACCACTAGCACTCCAGTTCGTTTTAAAAGTGTAGATGGATTGGCAAGACCCTTGTTTTTGAAAAGATATGCCACCAATTCACCTCCTGCTCTTTCTCCTATGAGCACCTCTAAAAGAAGCGACTTTACTACTTTTGAAGAGAAAGAGATTATTCGCTTCCATTCTGGCGATGAATTGAAATTGACGCAAGAAGGTACGTATGTCTTATTAGACGAAGAAAATGGGTTGGTCAATGGTTTTGGTTTCTTGGTAGTAAATGAGAGATATCCAAGACTAACCAAAGAGAAGGACTTATTGGCTCCCTTGGCTTATATGAGCACCAATAGTGAGATAATTAATTTTAAGGAAGCAGATACGCTGAAAAATGCTTTAGACCTTTATTTCTTAAAGATGTCTACGGGAAATGAAACTTTAGCAAAACAGGTTATAAAGTCTTATTTCAGACGAGTGGAAAAAACCAATAGCTTATTTACTTCCTACAAGGAAGGATGGAAGTCAGACAAAGGAATGATTTATCTTATTCTGGGGCCACCCTCAAGAATACAGAGGACTGGAGATAGAGAGGTCTGGCTTTATGCACAAAGTGCTAATTTCTCTGAAATTATTTTCACATTTTATCGTAAACAAAATCAATTTAGCGAAAACCACTACGAGTTAGTTCGTTATCCGGAATACGGGGCGTATTGGTATCCTTTTGTAGAAGCATGGAGAACAGGAAACGTTTTGGAGTAAAGCAAGACTCGTTTAAAAGTAATAAATTTCACAAACCAGCCCCAAAACAGAATCAAGATGATTTTGTTTTCGGTGTTCAGTCGGTACTTGAAGTATTAGACTCAGGTAAAGATGTGGAGAAAATACTTATTCAAAAGGGCTTTTCGCACGAAGAGGTCGAGGCCTTGGCTCGTCAAAAAGATATTATTATTCAGCGTGTACCTCCAGAGAGGCTTAATAAAGTAACAGGTAAAAATCATCAAGGAGTTATAGCCTATGTTTCGTCTGTAAATTATTCTGATTTGTCAAATATCATTGCTGATTCTTTTGAGACTGGAAAGACCCCGCTTGTTTTGATTTTAGATAGAATTACGGATGTTAGGAATTTTGGGGCTATCGCCAGAACAGCCGAGGCCTCTGGCGTAAATGGTATTGTTATTCCTATCAGAGGAGCTGCCCAAATTGGTTCTGATGCTATGAAAACCTCTTCTGGTGCATTGAGTCATATTCCTGTTTGTAGAGAAAATAATTTGCTAGATGTTATAGCTGAGTTACAGCAGTCTGGATTTAAAGTAGTTGCCTGTACTGAAAAAACAAAAGATACCTATTTTAGACTTGACCTTACGGGTCCCCTGGCCATAGTCATGGGTTCTGAAGAAGATGGTATTTCAGAAGAAATTCTTGAGAAATGTGACATGACATGCAAAATTCCTATGATGGGAAAAATAGCGTCACTTAATGTTTCCGTGGCTTGTGGCGTGTTGCTCTACGAGGCGAATCGCCAAAAAATGACTGAAGTATAAGCTACCCCCTAATTAATCACTAAAATATTAATTAAAATCAAGTCAGCTTTGCTTCTCATTGGAGTAGTAATAGTTAGCAACTTTCCAGCATTTACTCAAGTAGGCGGTTGGAACTCTATCGTGCTTGGAGAATCAAAGGAATCATTAGATAAAATGCTTGAGGCTAAGCCCAAGTAAGTGGCCTTTAATAAAGGATTTTACGGATGTGCCATCATCCCAAAGGTAACTAAAGCAGGTATAGGTGCGACTGTAGAAACAGGGCTCGTTTATGAAAATGGTACAAATGCTGCCTTGTCCAGGCTTAAACAGGCCTCTATTGGATTTCAATTGGGAGGACATCAGTGCGGCAAGCTTATATTCGTTCAACACAAGGCTGCGTATGAGAACTTTATTAACCGAAAAATGAAGTTTGATGCCCAAGAATCAGCTGTGGCTATTAAATCTTAAGCCTCCTTGGCGGTCTCTTATCACGAAGAAGTTGCGGTATTTATAATGACACGTGGCGGGCTAATGTACCAAGCTTCAGTAGGTGGGCAACATTTCAAATTTGACCTAAGAAATAAAAATTAGATTTTGAAATTCTTTAATAAAGGAAGTATTAAATCTTTATCAGAGACGTTTGGACTTTTAACCCCCCAGTCAATATTTAATTCTGGGTCGTTCCAGAGTATGCCTCTTTCACTTTCCTTATTGTAATTATTGGTACACTTATAAGAGAAGATGGCATCTTCTATGGTGTAAAAACCATGGGCGAAACCTGGCGGTACATAAAACATGTTGTTTCGTTCTGCATCTAGCATTACTTTGTCATGCTGGCCATATGTTGCTGAGCCTGGTCTTAAGTCTACCGCTACATCCAATACTTTTCCACTGATTACTCTGACTAGTTTCCCTTGAGCGAAGGGGGCATTTTGCATATGTAAACCTCTCAAAACCCCAGCAGAAGAGAAGGATTGATTGTCTTGAACAAAAATCTCTTCAATACCATTTTTTTTGAAAAGCTCATATTGATAAGACTCAAAGAAATAGCCTCTGCTGTCTTCAAATTTTCGTGGCTGAATTTCTATGAGCCCTCCTAGGGCTGATTTGGTAAATTTCATTAAAGTGGTTTTTTTAAAAGATTCGGCAAAAATAGCCAATTCATTATAACTTTGGGCATTCAAAATAGGCAGAATGACAAGAGAAGAACTTTTCCAAGAAATAAAAAGAAAGCAATCCTTTCTATGCGTGGGTTTAGATACAGATATCAAGAAATTGCCACCGCATCTATTAAAAGAAAAAGATCCAGTCTTTGAGTTTAACAAACAAATAATAGACGCTACTGAAAAGTACTGCGTGGCCTACAAGCCAAATATTGCATTTTATGAAGCGATGGGTCCAAAGGGTTGGGAAAGCCTTCAAAAGACCTTAGAATATATTCCAGACGCGTGTTTCAGTATTGCAGATGCTAAGCGAGGTGACATAGGAAATACCTCTTCCCTTTACGCCAGAGCCTTTTTTGATAAATCTGCTTCAGGAATGTCTTTTGATTCTGTAACAGTGGCTCCTTATATGGGAGAAGATTCTGTTAAGCCTTTTTTAGAATTTGACCATAAATGGGTTATTCTCTTGGCTTTGACTTCTAATTTGGGTTCTAAGGATTTTCAGCAGCAAGAGTTCAACGGCAGAAAGCTCTACGAGGAGGTATTGGCTAGATCATCAACTTGGGGAACTGCCGATAACATGATGTACGTGGTGGGTGCTACTAAGGCTGAATCCCTGAAAGAAATCAGGGATATTATACCCGAACACTTTTTGCTTGTTCCAGGAGTAGGGGCACAGGGGGGAAGCCTAAAAGAAGTAGCTAAAAATGGAATGAATGATGCATGCGGACTGCTAGTAAACTCTTCACGAGGAATTATTTATGCATCAAACGGCTTGGACTTTCATAAAGCCGCTGCGAAAGAGGCTGAAAAGCTTCAAATGCAGATGGCCGTACTGTTAAATGAGTATATTTAAAGACAGAATGATATTCTGTCTTTAGGCTTTTTTATCATTCTGTTGTCTAAAGTACAGCAATGAAAGAAGACTTTCTACATTATCTATGGCAGTTCCAGAAATTTGATAAGCATAAGCTTTTTTCTACGGACATGGAGGACGTATCAATATTCGTTGCAGGGTTTAAAAATATAGATTCAGGGCCAGATTTCAGAGAAGCAAGAATCAAAATTGGAGACGTAGAATGGGTAGGAAGTGTAGAGATTCATTTAAAATCTTCTGATTGGCTGAGGCACAAACATCAGATTGACCCTGCATACGAAAATGTGATTCTTCATGTGGTTTGGGAATATGACAAAGAAATTAACCATAAAGATGGCCGGGCTATTCCTACTCTATGCCTAGCTGCTATTACCAATCCTTCTTTAATAAGTCAATATGAATTGCTGATGACAGGTAAGGATAAAATTCCATGTCAAAAGCACTTTGCTGAAGTTTCTGATATAAAAAAGTTTTCTATGATAGAGAGAGCTTTAGTTCAGCGGATGGAGCGAAAAGGAGAGGAGGTATCACAAATACTAGCGGGTAGGGGAAATGATTGGGAAGAGGCTACATATCAGGTTTTGCTAAGAAACTTTGGTTTCAAACTTAATAATAAGGCCTTCTTGAGATTAGCTGAGAATTTGCCATTTAAGATTTTAAAAAAGTATAATAATTCTGCTTTGCAAGTAGAAGCTCTGTTATTTGGAATGGCGGGTTTATTAGAATCTGATTTAGATGTTTACGGCCAAAAACTGGCAGCTGAGTTTGAGTTTTTAGCTCAAAAACATGGATTAACAAACAACGTACTGAATACTTCTGCTTGGAAATTTATGCGGACGAGGCCTGCTAATTTTCCAACGGTACGGCTAAGTCAAATTGCTGCTTTATTGAGTCATTCTAAGGGCTTATTCTCCCTATTGACAGAGACAAGTGAGTATTTAGAGTTGAGTGACTTTTTCAAAGCTAAACCTTCAGAATACTGGCAGTCTCATTATCATTTCGGGAAAGAGAGTGCTATGAAATTCAAGGGAATGGGAGAGAAGTCTATTCAGAATTTAATTATCAATACAGCAGTACCTGTTTTAGTAGCATACGGAAATTATGTGGATAGTCCATCTTTCATGGAAAAAGCCATGAAGTTTTTAGAAGATATCCCATCAGAAAAAAATTGGATAACCAAGTTCTGGAATTCAGAAGGTTTAGAAACCAAAACGATGTTTGACAGCCAGGGGAGTATTGAGCTTTACAATGAATTCTGTCAAAAGAGGAAATGTCTTTCGTGCGGGGTGGGTATTGAGATTTTGAAGTAGATTCAATAGGCAGACTAGGGTCAGTTGAGGCGAGAAGTGTTACGTAAATATTCCTGAAAATATACTAGATAAACGAGTATTATGAATGATAAGCTAATTACGATAAAAACGTTCTACTACGATTCTGAAACGATGCTTTATGAACCTCGGTTTAAGGATGCAGGTATTTACTATTTACTAAAAGACCAGAAAACGGTTTCTGCAGATCCTATAGTTTCTAATGCAATTGGCGGCATTAAGCTTCAAGTAAAAGAGAAGGATTTGGGGGCAGCAAAAGCGATATTAAAAGATATTGATGATAATAGAATTCAAAGTAATTTTGGGAAAGAGTTAGAATTCAATGGTAAAAGGTATTTGGGGACTTTAAAAACATGCCCTAAATGTGGCGAGGAAGAGACTTATGAAGAACAGTTTGACTTTTGGAAAGGCTTATTTTCTAGCTCTAAATTCTACTGCAACGCTTGTGAGACTGAATGGTGATTTGTCTTCCCGATACTTAAGGGAAATTCTCAAAAGCATCAATAATGTCGAGATAAACCCTGAATTAAGGATTTTTTGGAGGTAAGAATCTGAGTTAGCATAAATTACGTCTTGCCATTCTTGCTCCCAATACTTTACCTTAAAACTACCTTTCCAGTTTAGGTTTTCTTTATCTATCCAATTGGGCTTTTCTCTTTTCTTGCTTGCCAGTAGTAACGACAATCCTCAGCTTCACCGATATACATATAGGCAAACACCATATGCAGGTCACCGTTTTTCTTTTTCCTTAGACGGTTTATTTAGCTATTTAGGAGAACTGTATTAGTCGCATCAAATAAATCTATAATGAGCAAATCATAATTAGTTTCTGCAAGAGCATTTACAAAAGCTTCTCCGCCCGAATACTCAGATGGGTTTATTAAATACAAGAAATTCTGAGCTTAGGATAGATTGGTGATGTTGACACTATTTTCTCTAAGACGGAATAAGGTTAAACGCTCGCTCAGGAGCAACAAAAGAGACATAATTATAAGCTTTTTTTTGAGGATATGAATTATTAACAAAACTTGGCGACCAACAATAATCAGTTATCAAGACAGTTTTATTCTCTTTAATGGCTAAATCTTAAAAGGCCTTTCAATAAGTAATTTCGTTTGCAGGGCTTACCTTATTGTATCCTTATCATAGCCGTATAAAAAATCTCCTTGACCTTGGGCATCAATAGCTCTTAGAAATGATTCATGACCTTCGCTGTTTTCTTCCCCATTTTGAGTCAATAGTTCAATACTATCTTGAGGAATTATGACAAAATCCAGATTTTACCCAAGGGATAAGCCTAATAATAAACGAACGAATCTCCTCTTTGAAATCTAAGCTTTCGGGAATTCTTGATTCGCAGGAAGAAAACAAAAAGTTGGGCGAGCCTTTTCATATTATAGGATAACGTATAATTGCGTGCAATATGGCCTTTAAAAAAGCCTAAAAAATTGCTTATAAGGAGCCGGCATCAGTTATTCCTTTTAAAACTTCTTCTAACGTTTTCTCCAACTCGAAACCCATTCCCTCTCCTTCTTTTATAATAAAGGCAAAGCCGGATTCTAGTTCATTGGTCACATGACCATCTATCACCGCCTCACGTATCGCAGATTTAAGGATGCCCACTTCTTTAGAAGGTGGTAAATCAAAGGCAGCCATGATGATTTCGCCTGTAATAACGGGTTGGAAACTGCGTAGCTTATCTTTTTCTTCTAGTTCTATGAGTAGCTCTTCTACCTGATCAAAATTCTTTAAGTAACGTTTTACTCGGGTAGCGTCTTTAGAGGTAATATCGGCCCGGCAAAGTTTCATGAGATTCTCTAAATCTTGTCCTGCGTCTACTAGAATTCTACGAAGGGCTGAATCTGATACGCCTTCTTTTGCTAAAGCAATTGGTCTTAAATGCAGTTTTACTAGATTTTGGACCGAACGCATTTTTTGATCAAGGGGTAACTTCATTTTTCTGAAAATACCTTTAACCCATCGGGCTCCCACATCTTCATGACCATGGAAAGTCCAGCCCACTTTATTGTTAAACCTCTTAGTGGCAGGCTTGGCTATATCGTGTAAAATTGCTGACCACCGAACCCATAAATTATCTGAGGTTTCGCAGATGTTGTCTAAAACTTGGAGTGTATGATAGAAGTTATCTTTATGCCGTTTTCCGTCTATCACATCTATACCTTGCAAAGCCTCCATTTCTGGAAATATGATTTTTAAAAGCTCTGTATTGTACAGAAGTTTAAAGCCATAAGAAGGCTTAGGGCTCATGATAATTTTATTGAGTTCATCTGTGATACGCTCCTGAGATACTATGCTTATTCTATCTTTCATAGCCGAAATAGCATCAAAAGTACTAGTGTCAATATCAAAATTCAGTTGTGATGCAAAACGGATGGCACGCATCATTCGAAGAGGATCGTCTGAAAAAGTTATTTCTGGTTCTAAAGGTGTTTTTAAAATACGTTTCTCTATATCTCCCTGTCCATCAAAAGGATCAACGAGCTTACCAAATGTGGCTTGGTTTAATGAGATTCCCATTGCATTGATGGTAAAATCACGTCTGTTTTGGTCATCTTCTAAAGTGCCATCCTCCACGGAAGGTTTTCTGGAATCACTTCTGTATGACTCTTTTCTGGCTCCTACAAACTCCACTTCTATGTCCCCAAGTGGGATTTGGGCTGTGCCAAAATTCTTAAAGACATTTAAGCGTGTTTCTGGCCCTAACAATTCGGCTACTTTGGAGGCAAGAGCGATGCCGCTGCCTATGCATACTACGTCAATATCTTTATTTTGCCTTTCTAAAATAAGGTCACGCACGTAGCCACCTATCACATAGGCCTCAAGATCTAGTTGATCCGCAGCCTGGCTTAAGGTTTCAAAAATGCTAAATTGTCGTAAGTGTTTTTCGAAGTTCAAGGAGAAATGCTTTTGCTATGGTAGAATATTTCTTTTGAGGTAAGTCGGATTTCCGACCTTTCACGCGTGCAAAGTTAAAAGATTGAAGGATTAAGGCTTTGATAATTGTTGGTTTTGTCATCAAACCGTTATGATAAGATGAAATTTGAATTTCCGGATACCTAAATTCGAACAATCTCTAAAGGGCTCAGATAAATGATCAGCATTTCTATTTCCTTAAAACCCATTTCTCTGTAGAGTTCTCCATAATGTTTTATTTGACGTAGGTGGCTATCTCTTTTT
>JBNMFK010000160.1:0-8641 GCA_051269965.1 Algoriphagus sp.
GAAGATTTAGTAGGTACACTCCCGAATTTATTACCAGAATCTAAATAAAAGAGACCATCTCAAACTTACAAGACGGTCTCTTTTTATATTTACACATATCACTTGAATCATATATGTTTATAAAAGCTATAGAAACCGCAGCAGGATTTACAAGAGCCATTCATACCATCAGCCGGAATTTTGGTTCTGAAAAAGTTACGCCAGGGGCCGCTACCATCTTTTTTGTAAATGACGAAGGCTATGCCTTGACTTGTAAACATGTAGCGGATGTCTTAGTACAAAGTGCTAAAATTGAAAAGAACTACAGAGCATACAAGGATGAAGTTCTTTCAAATGCCCAAAACCCAAATAAACAAAACGAGATAGCCTTAAAGTATGGTTTGAATAGTCATGCGGCCATTCAATTAAAATCCCAGTTCATTAATTGTGCAGAAGGCATTCAAAACATGAATATCCAGGTACATCCCGACTATGATTTAGCTCTTCTAAAATTTGTCAATTTCCAAAAACTAAATATTAATAACTTCCCAGTCTTTAAAGGAGACCTCACAAAAATAAAGCAGGGAAAGTCACTTTGCCGGTTAGGCTATCCTTTCCCCGAGTTTAATAACTTCAGATATAATCCAAGGGAAGATGATATAGAATGGACAAAAAGAGGCAATACTAATTCTCCTCAGTTTCCTATAGATGGTATGCTTACACGTTTCATAGGCGATGCCAAGGGAAAAGTTTCAGGGATAGAAATAAGTACGCCTGGCCTCAGAGGTCAAAGCGGGGGGCCACTTTTTGATGAAAATGGAATTATTTATGGCATGCAAAGTCGGACAAAACATCTCCACTTAGGTTTCGATCTTGAGAATAAAGATATCATAGTCAACGGACAAAAAAGAGCCGTCAATGACTATTCATTCCTTCATTTAGGCGAATGTGTTCACGTAGGTGTCATCAAAGATTTTCTTAGCAAACACGGTATTCGCTTTTCTGAAGGATAAAATTGTAAATTGGCATCCAATGCCGTATCCATGAAAAAAATAATTGCCATTCTATTTCTGGTCTCTTTAGGTCTTCAAGCACAAACTTTTGAGACCTTAGTTTCTAAGAGCAATACTTTTCTGTCTAGCCTTACTGAAACTCAAAGAGCGTCTATGATCTTAGACTTCAAAAATGATTCAAGGACTAAATGGACGAACCTACCAGTAAGAATAAAGCCTAGAAAACGCGTAAATATTGGTGCGTTTTCAGCAGAGTCAAAGATGGCTCATTATCAAGTTTTGACCGCTGCTCTTAGCTCTCAGGCTTACTTTAAAGTAAGAGGTATTATGAGCCAAGATGATACTTTAACCATGATATACAAAAACCGTTTAGATAAAGGTGAAATATCAGAAAGGCAGTTTCAGAGAATGATTGATTTGGACGGGGAAAGAGATAACTTCTTAATTTACTTTTACGGAACTACGGACTTAAATGAGCCCTTTGGCATTTATATTGGCGGCCATCATTTTGGATTTCATGTCACAGCCGCGAATAGACATCTCTCTATGATGACTCTGTTCCTTGGCACAGATCCTTCAGAAGTTCTCACGACTGAATTTGCGGATTTGCGAGTCTTGATTAAAGAAGAAGGCTATAGTTTTCTTTTCATTAATGTACTTAGTGACCATCAAAAAGCAGAAGATAAGCAGAACATAGGAATACCTAGAGATATAATTACTTCTACAGATGGGCTTCAAATGATTAAAGAATATACGGGTGTGAAGGCGTCAGAACTTAATTCCGCTTACAAAAAGCTCTTAGAAGTAGTCATTAAAGAATACATCAAGGATCTAACCATTAGTAAGGCTAAAGAAGTATTTAATAAAATAGAAGCCGCTTGTTTTGATAATGTATACTTCTCTTGCGTTGGCAGTTATGAGACTCATAAAAATCACTGTTATGTTATCAATGGTCCTACTTTTTTGATTGAGTATTATAATGCTGGATTTGAAAGTAAAAGCAACCACATTCATTCTATTTATCGTGAAAAAGGAAATGATTTTGTTGAGGATATTGTACATGCCTCATTATTCCAATCACAAGCACTAAAAACGTAACCTCAAAACACCCTAATGAATACCAAAAAGCTTTTTTATTGGTCTATTACTGTTGCCATGGCTGGCTTTCTTTTCGGATTTGACACCGTAGTTATCTCGGGTGCAGATCAGTCTCTTCAAGAACTATGGAATAAAGGAGAATTATTTCATGGCTTCGTCATCATCTCATCGGCTCTCTGGGGAACTGTTATTGGAGCCATTTTTGGGGGTATTCCCACCGAGAAACTTGGTCGTAAAAAGACGTTGATTTGGATTGGAGCTTTCTTCTTGATTTCAGCCCTAGGTTCTGCCTTTTCTTCAGACCCTTGGATATTCTCAGCCTTTAGATTTTTAGGTGGCTTAGGTGTAGGAGCCTCTACAGTGGCCGCTCCAACGTATATTGCAGAAATAGCCCCCGCAGAAAAACGCGGAAAGCTGGTGGCTCTTTATCAGTTTAATATTGTTTTTGGTATTATGGTGGCCTATTTGTCAAACTTTCTACTAAGCGACATTGAAATTGACGCTTGGAGGTGGATGATCGGTATAGAAGCAGTTCCTGCTTTAATCTATTCATTACTCGTTCTTGGAGTGCCAGAAAGTCCCAGATGGTTAGTTAGTAGGAAGAAAGATGAGACAGCGGCATTAAGCGTTTTAAAAGTTACACTTAGTGATAAACAAGCAAGAGAACAGGTAGAAGTCATAAAAAATGATTTGGTGGATTCACCGAAGAGTGAAAGTATCTATCAGCCCAAATATAGGTTTCCTTTAAAACTGGCCTTTCTAATAGCGTTTTTCAATCAATTTTCCGGGATAAACGCCTTCCTATATTTTGCTCCAAGAATCTTTGAAATAGCGGGTTTAGGAGAAGAGTCTGCTCTTCTGAGTAGCGTTGGAATTGGGGTAGTGAATATCCTCTTTACCTACTTGGGCTTATCATTGATAGATAAAACAGGTAGAAGAAATCTAATGTATTATGGTTCTATAGGCTATATCATTTCACTCAGCTTAGTGGCGGTGGCTTTCTTGCAGGGCTGGCAGGGTATTAGTATTCCCTTATTCTTCTTCCTTTTTATCGCTGCTCATGGTATAGGTCAGGGCACTGTTATTTGGGTTTTCATTGCCGAGATATTCCCCAATCATTTAAGAGCCGATGGTCAAGCCTTTGGTAGTAGCGTTCACTGGGTTTTGGCGGCAGCCATACCTTCCATGATTCCGTTTTTATTCTCTAGTATAGGAGCAGCCACTGTCTTTTTTATATTCGCTTTCATGATGGTTTTACAGTTGTTATTTGTCATAAAAATGATGCCAGAAACGAAGGGCGTATCCTTAGAAGAATTACAAAAGAAACTGGTCAGCAAATGAGAATAAAAGCCATTGTTTTAATCATGCTTATAAGCTCTTTATCAATAGCTTGTAAGTATGAAGGTCTGAACCATTACACGCAGATAATGGAAGAAAAGTTTGACTCAATTCCGCCCGTTGATTCTTTATTTTTCAATGTTTTGGAAATTGAACCGGCCAATGAGAATTACCTTAAGGCGAGTACCGTCAAGTTTTTTACCAAAAAAATTGTAAGCTTTGAAACTGAAGGCTATTTGGATTCTGCTATTGAAGGATTTTTGGAAATAGATTCTTTAAAAAAGAACAAGAAATACAAAAAGTATCTTAAGCATTTAGATTTAGGCGACCTACAGGATGCAAATGCCTTTCTCATTCAAGAATGGGATTTCTCTAAAGATACCACAGCTAGCCTGTGGCAGATTAAGTATAGTTCCTATGAAGCCTGCCCCTATTATCAAGGCACAGATATTTATCTTTCTATGATGACTAATGATTCTCTATTATACACGGTGCAGGTAGGTTCTAAATATCATGCAGGAGATCCCCCAATGGGTTTTGAATCAAATCTATTTTCAAAGCAAAAAGGGAATCAATTATTGATTAAGCTTTCTCAAATTGAGGTAGAAATGCGTGATTCTGCTGAAAGTGAGGATACTATTCTGAAAGAAACAAACGAAATATCTATTTTTGATTTACAACATGGAAAGTTCATCGACTAAACTTTTATCTGGCCAAAAGGCATTTGAAGAAGAAACCTTTGAAGGGTTAGATTTAGACCAAACGCAACTTTTAGATATCAATTTTGAGAATTGTGAATTTAAATCATGTAAATTCAACAACATAAATCTGAATGGATCCAAGCTTCAGAATGTAGTTTTTGAGCACTGCAAATTCGTCGGTGTAGATTTTTCGGTCATTAGTAAATTCCTACTAATAGAAATGAATTTCAATAATTGTGTGTTGGAAATTTGCACATTTCAAGGGATCAAATTGACAGATATTGGCTTTTCAAGTTCTGTACTTAAAGAATGTGATTTTGACAGGTGTAACTTACAAAAGGTTAGATTTCATAAAACAGAACTTCCCGGCACCTCTTTTATCAATTGTGATTTGAGACAATCCGACTTCAGAACTGCGAGTAATTTCTTCTTTGACTTAGGTCTAAACAAAGTCAAAGGTGCTGCCTTTTCTCAGCCAGAGGTTTTAAGCTTTTTGTCGCCATTTGGTTTAAATATTTCCTAGAAAAGCTATGCCAAATACCTCTACCCAGATTCCTCTTCAATTTATGTTTGCAGTAAAGAACAGAAGGGCTTTGATAGATAAAAGGTGGAAAGATGAACTGTATAAATATATCAGGGGCATTTTCCAAAATCACTAACGTGCCTGATCATATACATACATTGGTTGGATTTAAACCAAAACATTCTATTCCAGAGGTAGTTCAAAAAGTAAAACCAGAAAGTCCTAAGGAGATTAGCGAGAAGGTATTTTACAAAAATAAATTTGCTGGGAAGAAAGGACTCGAGGATTTTTTATACAGTAAAATTCATGTTAATACTGTTATTAAATATGTTCAAAATCAGGAGACACATCATGCTTAAAAATCTTCTTGGAAAAGTATAAAGAATTCCTCAAAGCTTTTGAAATTGATTTTAATGAGAGATTTATATTTCATAATCCTGACGGACTTAATTGCGTAACACATATCGTTCCTAAGGAACGACTAACTTCTTGGTATCTATAAATTTTACCTGTATGCCATGTCTAACGGCATGAAAAAAAATCACTAAATGAGGTAATCCTATGACCTGTTCCATTAGGAACAATATATCGGTAAAAGTAAAAGACCTGAATAAACTCCCGTGCCCAAGTCGATATGTAATCCAACCGCTTTAGAATGAAGTCTAATAAAACTGAGCATTAAAGTTAACCAGAAAAACCTCTTTAACGCCTCTTGTTACTCCTGTATAAAGCCATCTTAAATAGTCCGAATCTATTTCATTATTAGGAATATAACCTTGGTCTATAAAGACTACATCCCACTGCCCTCCTTGAGATTTATGACACGTAAGTGCATAGGCGTATTTTACTTGAAGAGCATTCAGATAAGGATCAGCTGCGAGTAGTTCTCCTCTTTCCTTTTTAGATTTTGCCCAATAATAGTCTTTCAGAACAGACTCGTAGAGACTCTTGTTTTCTTCCCGGGTTAACGTAGGAGAATGTGAATTCAGCGTGTCTAAAAGTATCATAGTCTCAAACTCTGGATCGTTGGGATAGTCTACCAACTGAAGGGTAACGAACTGAAAGCGGAAACCATGCATTTCATCTTCTCTTCCTAGATGCCGTACTTCCACAAACTCCCCATTCGCTATAAAACCCGCCTCTGATTCCTCATCCAAAACAGTATAGTTATTTCTAACTACCATGAGCATATCCCCTATCTCCAACTCGTTTTCACAAGAGTGAATTCTATTTCTAATGTACTGATTATATTGAACTGCATTTTTATTAGAACGGCAAATGACCGTCGTGTTCTGCTGCCCGTATTTTTCATAAGCATAGCGTAAACCATCCTCAATACGCTCGCTAGTCATCTTAAATATATCTGTGAACTCTTTGGTCCTAAATGTGACCTTAGGTTTTTCTTTTGTCAACTCCTCTCTTATATGAGTGGCATTCACCAATACGCCCGAGCCTTCCTGCTGTCGGGTAACTTCTTTGAGAGAATGGCCTTTAACATCAGAAAAGTATTGATTTTCAAGATGCTCCAAATTAAGTGCAGGGCTGTACTCCATACCTATTGGAGGCAGCTGAGCTTCGTCGCCTATTAGCAGAAGTTTATTGTACTTTCCATCAAATACATACTTAATTAAATCGCTCAAAAGGCTATCTTTCCCAAACTCCCTCTTATCACCTATCATAGAGGCCTCATCCACAATGAAAATAGTACCCTCGGCAAAGTTCTTTTGCAGCTCGAAAACAAAATTCCCAGAATAACTACTCTCTTTCTGCTTGTAAATCTTCTTATGAATGGTTTGAGCTTGTCTTTTAGAATAGTTAGCCATAACCTTAGCCGCTCGGCCAGTAGGAGCCATCAAAACCGACTTCCATCCAAACTTTGGCAATACCTTTATTAAAGAGCTTAAGAAAGTGGTTTTACCCGTTCCAGCATAACCTTTTAATACAAAAATAGAACGCTCCGAATCTTCCTCCGTCAGAAAACTATCCATCAAATCAAACAGTTTTGACTGTCCTGGAGTAGGTTCATGCTTAAATTTTTGACGAAGTAATTCAGATGGTTTTGGAGTTTCTGTAGCCATAATGCCTATTGTTAGTTGTAAAAATAACAACTCTTTTGAAGGAATGAAGCTATATGGTTTGGATACCTCCAATTGATAATAATTTAAGTTTTTTTAAACAAATTGTTTATCGCAATATATTCCTCTTTCATTAATTCTACTTGACTGTATTTAGCCTTATTTTTGAAGCAAATAATGAAAACAAATGACCTCTGTTATTAGGAAACAAGTCCATAAAACTTATGGCAATAGAATACGGATAAGAGTGTGTGGCTGTCTCCTGCATGATTCTAAGCTTCTAATGCTTAAGCACGATGGAATAGGAGAGAAAGGATATTTTTGGAATGTACCAGGCGGCGAACCCGAAGGTCAAGAAAGTTTAGTTGAGGCATTAAAAAGAGAATTTTTAGAAGAAACTGGTCTTAAAGTTGCCGTAGGTGAGCTGCTTTGCCTCAATGAATACATTGAATCCCCACTTCATGCTGTTGAATACTATTTTGAAGTAAGAAAAGAAGGAGGCCACGAAGCATTAGGCCATGACCCAGAAAATGTTACTGTTTTATCAAAGTTAGACTGGTTCACTAAAGAAGAATTCTCAAATTTAGATAATAAAACTAAGCCAATTTTCCTTCTTAACAACTTAGATTTTGATTGAGCATACAGACTACATAGAGCCCGCATTGCATATAAAAGAGGAGAACTTTGATGTAGCGTTTATTCCCTAGAGCGACCTCATTTTGGAAATTGGTTTTAGTTATTTTAGATTTACAGTAGAGCATCAAAGTCAGTATGTCATTCTAGGGGACTACAATTATCCTGCTGGTGAATCTATAGAGGTATTCTTATCTGAAGTATTTAATCAGCATGTTTTTCTGGTCGCTCGTTTTTGGAAAAGTATCAATGTTCTAATCCATTCTAAAAAGAAAACGGTAGTTCCCGCTGAATTAGATGAGAAAAGGGCAGAACAAATCTGGAAGGCCCTGTTCGGCCAAATCCACAAAAATGACTTAATCAAGTCGCATGCCATTGTTGACGATCAGACTTTAATATATTTAGTAAATAAGGGGATTGTGAATTTCTTGCGAAAGTTTTATACAGATAAAAAAATGAGTTTCAACCTGTAGAAATTAATTTACTACCCCCTAACCCTGACACGGCTTACTTACTTTATGATGGTATAGGATATCTGTTTGTTTCTAGAAAAGAGAGGATCAGCTCCTATTACTCCTTAAACTACAATGATTTAGTACTGGATCATGAGTCTTCTCCTATCAAATTTATTGGTGAAATCACCAAATATTCCGATAGTTATAAATCTTTAAAGCGTGCTGGTTTTAACATTGAGATGACAAGTTCGGATTCTTCAACAAAAACACCTTTAATCTTTAGGGATTTACCAAGGCATAGGTACTACAGTTTAATAAGAAGTGTTTAGTTTTCAATAATTACTGAAAGAACTACTAGTATTATACTTATAAATATTCTAATATATATGAATACTTAAAAACATCTCTTCATAGCATTTTTATCATAGCTTTGACCGATTCCAAATCATAAGAGAAGCATGTCCACAGATATAAAATACAAATTAACAGATACTCAAGTTTCAACTTCACTTTCTGGAGAATCCGTTATTCTAAATCACGGTAAAGGCAACTACTATTCCTTAAATGAAGTTGGTACTTTCGTTTGGGATATTTTCCAAAAAGGGCCTCAAACAAAGGCCTTTCTAAAACAAGAGGTAATGGCAAGTTTTGAGGTGAGTCGTAAGGATTGCGAAAATGATTTAGGGCGTTTAATAGATAGTCTTATCAATGAAGGTTTGATTGAAGAAGCTTAAAAACCTAAGTTCGATGTAAGAACGGCCTTTGAAGCTCCCGAGGAGCGATATATAGGTAGCGAGGGGTAAAACCCCTCGCAAATGTGTTAAGG
>JBNMFK010000161.1:0-8625 GCA_051269965.1 Algoriphagus sp.
AAGGTAGACTTTAGAGATGTGCCCATGTGTATTGAAGGGGATGATGAAAGCTCTTATAAGGTTTTGAATATGATGGCTCATTTGATTAGCGAGAACGTTCAAGTCGTAAGTTCGCATCAAAGAAGTGTTTTGCATGTCGCCGCTGTTTTTGCCTGCAATTTTACGAATCATTTATGGGCCCTTAGTAAAGAAATAGCAGAAGAGGAAGATTTAGATTTTGAAATATTGAAACCTCTTATTCAGGAGACTTTTGTAAAAGGTATGAAAGCGAGCCATCCTTCTCAGGTACAAACAGGTCCTGCTATACGAGATGATAATGAAACTATTTCTAAGCATTTGGCACTTATTAGAGACGATCAAGATTTAATAGAAGTATATAATTCGGTAACAAAAAGTATTCAAAATTGGCATCAATGAAGTATTTGAGTTTATTATTTGTGTTCTTAATGGCATGTAATTCTGGACAAAAGAAAGGAAGGAAAGAAACCCCTAGAGTTTTTAACCCTCGAGCAGAAATTCCAGCCACTATTACTAATATAGGATTGAAAGAACCTAGTAGTATTTTAGTAAAGAAGAGGGATGGAGCAGCTCCAAACGGTATGGTATTTATTCCAGGAGGAAATGTGAGAATAGGTTCCGAAGAAGGCTTCGACCATGAAAGACCTATGTTTTGGGCTAGCGTAAGTCCATTTTATATGGATAAATCTCCCGTGACAGTAGGAGAGTTTAGAACCTTTTTAGAGGCTACGGATTATGAAAGTGAAGCTGATAAATTTGGAAATGCAGGCGTTATTCATCAAACGACAGATAAAAAATGGATTCTTAAAGAGGGGGCAAACTGGGAGTATCCTATGGGCAGGGATTTGCCCAAATCGCCTGATGATCATCCGGTGACACAGGTCTCTTGGAATGATGCTAGTGCTTATGCAGCTTGGGCTGGTAAGCGTTTACCTCATGAGATAGAGTGGGAACATGCTGCTAGAAACGGCGTGAATAGCAGAGATATTTATGCTTGGGGGAATGAAATCAGTATTAACGGGAAATATTTGGCGAATGTATGGCAAGGTACTTTTCCGGATTATAATGATAACATAGATAAGTATACAGAGACATCTCCGGTAGGTAATTTTGGCCAAAGCCCTTTGGGATTAACAGATCTCTCGGGTAATGTGTGGGAGTGGTGTTCTAATTACCACTTTGATTATAGATCCTTGATAATGAATGATGTACCTTCTGAGTTTAAAGGTGAAAAAGCGGAACGAGGAGGCTCTTTTTTATGTGAGCCTAGCTGGTGTCATGGATATAGAGTATCTGGAAGATCTTCTTCTACCCCAGAAACAGGTCTTTTTCATTTAGGATTTAGGTGTGTAAAAGATATACGCTAGGACCTAACATAAGATGGATTAGTCTAGTGGCAAATTGGAGAAATAAAAAAATGCTAAATGCCCTATCTGGAAGTTATCGTTGCGTTTGCCAGTCTTTTAATCGAGTGACTATGACTAAGTCTATGGACATTAGGTAAAACCGAATACTAGAATTTCGGATATCGATTTTATTACTGTAAAGAAAATTAATAATGGTTCTAACAGAAATGGTGCTGCTACCTATCAACTTCGAACAAATAGCCAATGGGTTCTTACAGCAAAGTTTACGTTGTTATTCTTGTTTGCCCATACAAGACTATCAAGCTCTCCATATATACCATGTGCTTTTTTAGAGATTGAAGCGGGTACATCACAATCTCGTTTTACCTCCCTAGAAGTAACTAACGAAACCATCGTTTGTGGTAGCTCTGGAAATGTTGGTGGACAAAATGAATTCAATATAAATTAGATGGCTAGCTAGAGGTTTGATTCTGGTCCAGAAAAATAATCATGAATGTTCTTACTGTTTAAAACGATTCTCAGTTTGTTAGAATTAATGCCGTCTCAATCACTTAAACAAAAATCGAATTTAGTATTTTCTGCCTAAGAACTAACTTTATAAGTTAGTTTCAGCTCAACAAATTAATGTTTAACGTAATTCATCGTATTATGAGCTTATGAACATGGGAAGTTTAGAATCACAAACCATTCTAAAAAAATTAGGTAGTATAGATGTACTTGGGCGACTGGAGCAGAGAAAAAAACGGGGCACATACTTATTATGAGGTAAAGACCAAGTCCTACTTTTATGCTACATGGGCGAATTGAGTACTAATTTTTCAAGTATTCTATCTAGAGATTTTGCAGAAGGTATAGTTATCCTAAAGATAGCAGATAATGAGAGAGACACGGAAGCCATGAAATCGGTCATAATTTATGTTCAATGCCCTTGACTCAGTGCGAAATTAGATGCATTTTCGACCGTCTTTTAAATAAAAATGAAGTGTTGAGATTTGGGATTCATCTTTATTAGATTCTTGGCAGTTTAAATACGATGTACGAAAGGGCTATAGAATTAGGTCAAAACAAAGATTAAAGCATTATTTTTAACCAGCTTATTGAAAATAAAGGTGATAAAGTGATATGGACGAATAGCTGTTTAGAATTAACTAATATTATCACTGGTGAGCAGTTTAAAAGCAAAATACAAGAATGTCTTATTTTCCCATTGGTGAAACGCGTGGTATCTTTACCTTTGACTCAAGAGGTGCCAAAACTATAGTATTCTATGTTTAGGAATTCTAGACTACGAGAATCTAGATTACCTAGAGGCATTAGAATATATAGTGGAGATAAAATAGGGTCCTAATTTTGAACTGTGCTTTCTGAATGGTACCAAAAGTAATAGCAATTTCTAATCAAAAGGGTGGAGTAGGGAAAACTACTACAAGTGTAAACTTGTCTGTTGGCCTTGCCATGCGAGGCTATAAGGTACTCCTCATAGATACAGATTATCAAGCTTCTTGTACAGTCGCATTGGGAATAAATTTAGAGTACGACAATAAAAGTATTTATGCGGTTCTGGTAGGTTTGGCTCCTATCCAAGATTGTATTATTCCAACCAAAAGGAAAAATCTAGATCTTATTCCGTCTACGAAACATCTGGTCGGGGCGGAAATCGAGTTAATTACGGTCACAGAAAGAGAGTTTGTTCTAACAGAGAAACTAGAGGTAATAAAGCCGCTCTATGATTTTATTTTTATAGACTGTCCACCATCGCTGGGCATAGTGCCCATCAATAGTTTAATGGCTGCAGACTCGGTCATTATTCCACTCCAATGCGAATTTTTTGGTTTGGAAGGTATGCACATGCTACTGGATACCATTAAGATTTTGCAAGGAAGATTGAAACCTGAATTATACGTAGAGGGCATTTTAATGACGATGTTTGACCATGAGTCGGAATTCTCTCGCACAATCATGTCGCTCATGCGAACAGAATTCCCAGACGAAGTTTTTGACACGTTTATTCCTCGTGACCCAGACTTTATAGATTCCACGGCTAGCCAGATTCCCGTTATTGCTACCGGAAAAATGGATTCTATTGGTTTAAAGGCCTACGATAGGTTAATATTAGAGTTTTTAGAGAAGTATAATCTTAGAAAAAGAAAGAAATAGTCTATCCTTTTAGGTTATTAGCCTTGCTTCCTACTACGGAAAAACCTGCCCTTTCCTCATATTCATCTGCGGAAACAGTGAAGCCGTCAAATTCTGAGAATCGTGTGTATTTTCCGATAAACTTTAGTTTGACATCGTCAATGCTCCCACTTCGATTTTTGGCAATAATCATTTCTGCCATACCACTTGTACTAGTCCCATCTTCTAGCGTATCTATGTCATAATACTCTGGACGGTAAAGAAACATCACCACATCTGCATCCTGCTCAATGGAGCCAGATTCTCTTAAATCTGAAAGCTGAGGTCTTTTGTCGCCACCTCTAGTTTCTACAGATCTACTAAGCTGAGAAAGGGCTATCACAGGTATATTTAATTCTTTGGCTAATGTTTTGAGCGAACGCGAAATAGCTGCAATTTCTTGTTCACGGTTCATACCTTGCTTCTGATTTCCGGCGGTCATAAGTTGCAGGTAATCTACTATCACCATTTTAATATTATGAAAGGCTTTTAGTCTTCTGGCCTTGGTCCTCAGCTCTAGAATAGAAAGAGCGGGGGTGTCATCTACATAAATAGGAGCGGTAGAGAGGTTGTTTAATCTGGAGTGTAGAGCATGCCAGTCCTCTTCATTTAAATCGCCTTTCCTGAGCTTATGACTATCTATTTCAGCTTCAGCAGAGATTAGTCTTATCATCACCTGTTGGGAAGACATCTCTAAAGAAAATAGAGCTACAGGTAAATGAAAATCAATAGCTGCGTTTCTTAAGGCAGAAACTACAAAAGCTGTTTTTCCCATTCCAGGCCTGGCTGCAATAATGATGAGTTCGGTGTTGTGAAAACCTCCTGTCAGTAAGTCTAAAGATGGAAAACCTGAAGGCACATTGGTATGGTCGGAGTTTTCGTCGGTTTTATTTTTTATTTCCTGAATAGTCTTTTCTACTACAGTTCTTAGTTCTGGAATATTTTTATTAAGATTCCCTTCTTGAATATCTCTCAGGCTCTGCTCAGTACTATCCATAAGGCCATAAACATCCGTTGTGTCTTCATAAGCCTTGTTTTTTACATTATCTAGCGTATCTACTATTTTCCTCCTTATGGCATATTGAACTATAATACGAGCATCATGTTCAATGTGTGCTACTGTGGAGTTACCCATGATATTAGCACAATATGAAGCCCCACCCACAAATTCTAACTCACCGTTTTGGCGTAATTGGTTAGTAAGCGTGAGGAGGTCTACAGGTTCTGTTTTACCAAAAAGATGAAGGATAGCCTGATAAATAGCGATGTGCCTTTCGTCTTGAAAACTATCTGGCTTAAGGATGTCAATAACATGAGTTAGGGCATCCCTTTCTTTTATAATACCACCTAAGACGTTCGCTTCCAGAGCCTTGACATGAGAAGATTGCTGAAAAAGAGCCTGCTTTCTCTCAGGTTCTCTGTCTGGAAATCGTCTTCTATTTTGAGTTTTTGCCATTGATTTTACCTTGGCAAGTCATCTTCAAAATGGTCGCCTGAAATGAGTTTACTGGTCTAAACCCAATGTTTTTATAATCGCTGCTAATTCTGCTTCATTGCGAAAGGGCAATGAGATTACGCCTTTGTGCATTGTACTTACATTGATTTTAAGAGGAACCAATGTTTTGCCTTTTAATGAAATTTCTTCAATTCGTATGTCTTCCTTATAGCCTTCTAAAGGAGAAAGGGACTTACCAAAACCTGTTTCTGCCTTCACCATTTCTTCTACTTTACGAGCAGAAAGGCTTTGTTCTACTATTTTATCAAAAAGACTTAATTGTAATTCTTCATCTTCTACGGTAATCAAAGGCCTAGCTTGGCCCATTGTTAATTTACCAAGCACTATAGCAGATTGAATAAGTGCCGGCAATTGAAGTAACCTTAGATAATTATTTACCGTAGTTCTATTCTTGCCCACACGGCCACCAAGTTCTTCCTGCTTTAAGTCACACTCTTTCAGCATTCGCTCAAAGGAAAGAGCTACCTCTATAGCATTGAGGTTTTTACGCTGAATATTCTCAATAAGAGACATTTCTAATGAACGCTGATCGTCCACATTCCGAATGTAAGCGGGTACTTTTCCTAGGCCTACTAATTTAGCAGCCCTCAGCCTTCTTTCTCCAGAAATTAATTCATACGTACCATCAGTTAATTCTCTTACCGTAAGCGGTTGAATTATTCCATGGACCTCGATGGCATCTGCCAATTCTTTAAGGGCGGTAGAATCAAAATCTGTTCGTGGCTGGTGTGGATTAGCCTTTATGGCCGCAACTGAAACCTCTTTGACACCTCTGAATGACGTAAGCTTATGGCTGACCATGAGGTTACTATCACTAAGCAATGAATTAAGGCCTTTTCCCATATCAAGCGGCATTCTCTAGTTCTTTCTTAAACTCTGGTAAATTATTTCTTTTCAAGAGCTCCTTTGCTAAGTCTATATAACTTATTGCTCCTTTATTTTCTAAGAACTTGATGTCAAACTCCTCGCCTTTATCTCCAGTAAACATGAGAAGAGCGGGCAAACCATAACTTGGAGCTTCTGCAAGTTTCACGTTTCTTGGTACTATTGTTTCAAAACAAAGCGTTTTAAAATAGGTTCTAACATCGTCTACTACCATCTTAGAAAGATTAGTACGTCGGTCAAACATAGTTAGTACGTATCCTTCAGATTCTAATTCTGGATTAAGACGTTTTTTAATAATATCTATCGTGTCTTTCAACTTGGCAATACCTTCCAAAGCAAAGTACTCACATTGTACAGGTATCAAAACAGAGTCTGATGCAACAATAGAGTTAATAACCATCAGACCTAAAGATGGTGAGCAATCAATAAAAATGAAATCATATTCGTCTTTCAAGGGATGGAGTAAGTCTTTTAAAATATACTCTCTAGCTACTTGATTGACGATTTCAAGCTCAAAACCTGCCAAATCAATATGAGAAGGAATGATGTCTAAATTGGGGATTTGTGTAGAAACAATACAATTTTTTATATCCGAATCACCTATAAGAGCGGAGTACATGTTGTCCTTTCGATCTTTACTATCTACACCTAGTCCAGAACCCGCATTAGCTTGAGGATCAGTATCTACTATGAGTATTTTGTAGTCTAAAACTGCTAGCGAAGCAGAAAGATTAATAGCTGTGGTCGTCTTACCTACACCACCTTTTTGATTAACAATAGAAACAATTTTTCCCATAATAATTGGATGTTGAAGAATCAAATATAACCGAATTTATAGTTACCATCTCGGGCAGTTTTGTTATTGTCGAAAAGTTTTTGAAAATGTGGATAAGATTAGGGTTGGAATTCCTCTGCCTGACGTTCATACCTGAACAAACAGGAATTATATAACTGAAGGTGTAGCTTTCGGCCTGAGATACGAAAATACTCACTCCCAAAGGTTGGGAGGGACTAACATTTTGCATGCCTAACCACTATTTTAAGTCTTCTAACAGGCTAAGAACTTTATCAGTTATCTAACCCATTTAATTATCAACATCATGAGTGGTCTCATGAACCACGCGAAAATTACTTATACATTCCTTTTTCGAGGAGCTTTATTTAGCTTTTCGTCTTATGCTTTATCTACTAAAGTATCATCCGCTCCATAAAAAGCAGCGTTGTGGGTTTTTTTGTTTATCATGAAATACGGACTAGCTTTTTTATAATGCTTCCGGATTTGATTCATAAGAATGACTAATAAGTAAGGAGGTTAAGTTTCTGTTTTTATCGTCAGAAATACCTTGGTAGACGGCTTTATCTGTTAGAGCAGAAGTTTTGGCTACTGCTATGACAGAATCTAGGACTATTTTATTTACAGACATATAAAAAGGCTAAATCGCTACCATAACTATAACCCAAAGTACGACTCGATTAGACAAGCCTAGATTAATTTTGAGGTTATCATGATGTTCAAAAAATAAGTTAAAATCGTTCATGATTTCCTCAAAATTTGTATTGCTGTAGTCGGCCAAACGGAAGTATACATCAGATAAAAC
Source organism: Algoriphagus sp. (assembly GCA_051269965.1). Taxonomy (GTDB): domain Bacteria; phylum Bacteroidota; class Bacteroidia; order Cytophagales; family Spirosomataceae; genus Arcticibacterium. Next base: position 7,560 of record JBNMFK010000161.1, read on the forward strand.
TAGGTTTAGGCCTTTTTTAGTAAACTTATAAATTACAGAGTTAAGGTAACTTTTATCTAGTAAGCTCCATCTACCGCCGTGTACCATAACTAAAGAAATGGCTGATTTCTCTGCAAAACTGCTATCCCTATTGGGTAAGTATAAACCGTATTTTTAGTAAGGCTCTTTTCTATAACTTTGATTACAATTTATTAGCTAAGTAAGCTTCAATATGAATGCACAGGAGACGCTCTCAGAAGGTTCGTTTAAAGGGAAAGCGTACTCTAAGGATGATTATTTGGGGCCGTATATTTTAGATAAAGTTAAATTTTTTGGATGCCTTCATACCTATTTTTACTATAGTTTAGGTCAATTGATTTACCGAATAGGTACTTTTAAATTCCCGCTAGTATCTAGGGGATTTTTTACATAACAACCATTTGTATAATCTTCGGCATTAAGTTTTTTGTAAAAATTTCTGCAAACGCGTCTGTTATTTTAATGCCGCTCTAAGAAGTCTTCAGGACTTTATAGGGATTTTGGTCAAAGACCAAAATATGGAAAAGGTTTAGGGAGTATCGACCACCAGCGAAACTATGCTAATTATAATTATTGTCTCAATGGTATCTTTTACCCTTAACCGTTTGCAGCTACAAGAAGTGGCGATCTCAAAGTACTAAAATGTCTGCCTCCACAAATTTGATACGAATCGGACCCTCCAAGTGGCACAAAGCTACCCTTAACCACAGCACCTCCAATTTCTTGTTGGTGCTGTGTGTGCCCAGCATGGGCATCTTTTCTTTACTAAAGTGAATGATTAATCTATAGGGTGCAAAACTTGGTCCCCGTCACTTATGGGTGGAGGTAGGACTCCAAATCATTTAAGCTGCAAGGGTACTAACTGCGAAGTTTAACCTAAATGAATCGAACCGCTAAAGCGGCAAGAATACAAACTCTGGTTCTGACGACAATTCCATTGGGGCAATTCCATTGGGGCAATTCCATTGGGGCAATTCCATTGGGGCAATTCCATTGGGGCAATTCCATTGGGGCAATTCCATTGGGGCAATTCCATTGGGGCAATTCC
>JBNMFK010000162.1:0-8533 GCA_051269965.1 Algoriphagus sp.
TACGCCAAAAAAATGCGAGAGTTTAAAGAATACACAGGTTCTTGGCTGGAAGGTCAATTAAGAATGCCAAAAACGGAAACAGATTTAATTCAGTTTGAAAAAGATGTAATAATAGCTAAAGAAGGTGGTCTAGAAATTTTTAGAGCGGCTTGTTTAAGTGGAAGAAGATACATGACTTTCAGCACTTTGGAGGAGTGGGAGGTTTTCAAAAAAGAATCTATGAAATCACTTCGTTTGGCAGAGTCTGTCATGCGACGCCATAAAGTTAAACTTGCCCTAGAAAACCATAAAGACTGGACAGCCGACGAAATGGTTAATATTTTGAAACATTTTGATAGCGAATGGCTCGGCTGTAATCTAGATACTGGGAATAACCTTTCCTTTTTAGAAGACCCATATGATGTTGTAGAAAAACTCGCTCCTTATACCTTGACTACGCATTTTAAAGATATGAGTATTGAAGAATATGAAGATGGATTTTTACTCGCTGAAGTACCTTTTGGGGAAGGTTTCTTGGATTTAAACAGAATGGTGTTAACGCTTAGAAAGCATAACCCTATGGTAAAAATAAATCTTGAAATGATGACGCGTGACCCTTTACCTATCCCCTATTTAACAGAAGATTATTGGACAACATTTGGTGATAGGCCAGCAAAAGATTTAATAAAAAGCATTAAAATGTTAAAAGAAAACTACAGTGAAAAAGCTTTACAAAGAGTTTCTAAAAATAGTTTTGGCGAGCAATTAGCTAAAGAAGAAGCTAATCAAATAGCTTGTTTAAACTATTCTAGGACTGAATTGGGGCTAATGTAGCTTGCTTGAATAACTTCAGCGTATAATCGCAGATCCGGCAACTAGCCTCAGTCTCTGTGACAACTAAGAGGCCAGATGAATGGCTACCAACACGTTTTGATGGTCTTACTAAGATAAGTACATTTAGCAAAGGCATGCTTTATCATAAACATTTAATATAATATTTAACTCTAGAGATTAAAAAAGAACACATGACTAAACTACCAGGAATTCAATTATTTGATATGACAGGAAGATCCGCAATTATTACTGGCGGATCTAAGGGGCTTGGACTTGCCATGGCCGCGGCTATAGCCTCTGCTGGAGGGAACGTTATGCTAGTTTCCAGAACTCAAAAAGACTGCGATGTAGCTGCGAAAGGCATAAGCGAAACCTATGGCACAAAAGCTGTAGGCTTTGAGTGTGATGTCACCAACCAAGCCCAAACAGAAGATATGGTTAGAACTTGTAAAGAGGCATTTGGTTCTGTGGATGTATTAATCAATTCTGCCGGAATTAATATTAGAGGGGCTATAGACGAGCTTTCTCATGAAGATTTCAAAGCCGTAATGGATATAAACGTGACCGGTACTTGGCTAGCAAGTAGAGCTGTTACGCCCTTTATGAAAGCCCAGAAATATGGTAAGATTATTAACCTTGCTAGTACCTTAGGCGTTGTAGGTCTTGCCAACAGAACACCTTATACCGCCTCAAAAGGAGCTGTGGTAAACATGACAAAGGCTTTGGCCTTGGAACTTTCACCCTTTGCCATCAATGTAAACGCCATATGCCCAGGCCCATTTTTAACAGAAATGAATTTACCCATAGTGGGCACTGAAGAAGCAAATAAATTTATTGTAGGTGCGACCTCTTTGGCTAGATGGGGTGAGCTAAAAGAAATTCAAGGAGCGGCATTACTACTGAGTTCGGAAGCTTCTAATTATATGGTAGGTACTATTATGACCGTAGATGGCGGCTGGGTGGCTAGGTAGAAGCAGCATTAAACCAGCTTGAGCCAAATTAAATCATTTGGTTCAAGCTAATCCATCTTTTCCCAAAAACTCATCTGTAAAATGCTCCTCACTTTTAGCTTTAGAGAACTTTTCTTGATTGTACTTTTTTGAGTTTCCCTTTGGAATAGAAAGACTTTCCCATTTTTCCGCTTTTAGCATTCTTGCCACATATACTATTTGCCCTATGTGATAAGCACAATGAGTTAATTGTCGTTGGAATGCTTCCTCTATTGTATGTCTGACATTCCTGATGTATACCTTCTGATTTATCTTGGATTCACTTACGGTGTCTAAGGCTTTAAAGAGACAATCCCAGCCTTCTTCCCATTTCCTTAGCATCTCGTCTTTGGAGGTAAATGTGGACTCAAATTCAGCGTCTCTATTTCGCCAATCCTTTTCTCCATCTGAACTCAAGAAATCAGTCCAACGAGATAGCATATTACCATGCAAATGTTTCACTATAACAGCTATGGAATTACTTTCGGAATTAAACTGCCAGAATAGTTGCTTCTCCTCCAACTGCTCGAAAGTTTTATATCCTAGGTGCTTATAGTAGCTAAGTTGTTTCTTAAAACTTTCTATGTTAGCATCCTTCATCTTTATTAAATAGTTAGTCTATGATTGCTAAATTTCCCGTATCATAATGCAGTGCGGAATTCCATCTTCAATATAATCTTCACCAATTTCCTTAAAGCCCAAGAGGCTATAAAACTTGCATAAATACTTTTGTGCTCCTATTTTTATTTCGATTTGCCCAAAAGTGGTGTGACATAGTTCGATAGACTTTTTCATAAGTTCTATACCATAGCCGTATTTTCTAAAATCTTGGTGAGTTATCACACGACCTATCGCTAAATAGCCTTCATAATATTGATTTATATCGAAAAGTCTTGTGTATGCAATAAGCTTTCGGCCCTCATTTTTACCCAATAAATGAAAGGCCTCTTGGTCCTTAAAGTCCAAATCCTGGTAAACACAATTCTGTTCCACCACAAAAACTTGACTACGAAGTGCTATAAGTTCATAAAGCTCCTCGTTACTTAATTGGTTAAACTTTTTAAGCTCCCAATGAAGAGCATCTTCTGAATTACCCATAAAATATATTCAAGATTTAATACATACTTAACAGAAAACTAAATGATAACATTTAATGTGAACAATTGAGTCTTCTAGTAGTTCAAGTCCTCGCACCCTTTCTATCAAAACATCTCCTTACACAGCAGGTATGTTACAGGTAAGGATAAAATCAAGAAAGCCTATTTTTACAGCTAGGTTACTATGGCTTTTTTTCTTGCTCGTGCTCCAAAGCCAAAGCATCCTTTAAACTTGAATTTATCTCAAAGCCAAAAATTAGAATAATTGCAATAAGATATATCCAAACCATCATACCTATAAGCGTCCCAATAGAGCCGTAAAGTTTATTATACGAGTTAAAATTAACTAAATAGTAAGAGAACAAATTAGTGGCTAGAATACATAAAACAGAAGCCAGCATTGATCCAAAATTGAAGAAATTCATTCTTTTCGATGAAGTCGTCCCAAAATAATAAATGCTTCCTATGCCTAAAAAGAAGATTATGAAGATGGATAAATAACGTAGAATTTGAATCATATAATAATTGAAATTCTCATTTAGTATTCCTTGATCAAACAGATAAGCAATGAATATTTTACCTACAATGAGAACAACAATGGCGGATACCATCACCAGAACGAGTAAAAAGGTTAGAAATAAAGCCACTAGCCTACCCGCCCAAAAGTTTCTCTGATCATTTTTTTCAAGAGAAATATTAAATGCTCTAATAAGAGCCATCATACCATTCGTAGCCGCATAAAGTGCAAAAAGAAAACCAAAAGAAAGTACATCTACCCGTCTCCTACTAATAATATCCTGGATGGTATTAGCCGCTGTGCTATAAATTCCTTTGGGCAAAATATTTGCCAAGAAGTCCATAATTTGCTTATCCAAATTATTGATCGGAATATATGGGATGAGTGTAAAAAGGAAAATAATAGCGGGGAAGATCGCTAGTAGAAGTGAAAAAGAAACTGCCGCAGCCCTTTGATCAAGGTCAAACGAAACAATCTTTTTCCATAATATGCTAAGTACATGATAGAGGGAAACTGTGGTGTCCCATAAATACACACTTCTTAAGATACGCTCCAGGGCTTTAATAAATCCTATTTCCCTGAAACTCTTCATGCTCGATTGAAAAAGGGTCTCAGTGCTTCCTCAATAGTTGGAGGACACATCATAATTTTGTTCGTGGCTGTATTTATAAAAACCAGTGTTGTTTCACCCGTATGGATTTTGACCTCTTCTTCATTCCATATTTCATAATTAAATACTATTCTAGCTTTTGGAATGGCATGAAGTATTACTCTAATGGTAACGAGCTCATCATATCTCGCTGGACTAACAAAACGAGACTTGTTTTCATACACGGGCATGATAAAACCTTGGTCCTCGAAGTCTTTGTACCTCACGCCCAAACTTCTTAGAGCCTCAACCCTACCTATTTCATACAATCTGGCATAGTGTCCATAATACATAAATCCCATTTGATCCACATCTGCATAGCGTACTCGATATTTATAGTCATAGCTGAACATTAGTAAATTCCTCTTTGGTTCATGGCGGCATGGAAACGTCTAGCGTTAGCGTTATGCTGTCTAAGATCGACTGCAAAATTATGATACCCTGAGAAATCTTCTCGTGCACAAAAGTAGATATAATTATGTTTGCCATAATTTAAGACAGCATCAATAACTCCTTTTTCTGGCAGTGCTATTGGTCCTGGAGGCAATCCCCGTTTGGTGTAAGTGTTATATGGAGAGTCAATGGTTAAATGCTTATTTAATATTCTTTTCAACCCAAAATCCCCTACTGCAAACTTAACTGTAGGGTCGGCTTGAAGTGGAATACCCTGCTTAATTCTGTTTACATAAACACCAGCTATTGTCGGCTGTTCATCTTTTTTATTACTTTCCGACTGTACTATACTCGCCATAACACCAATTTCTTTGGGCGACATTGTGGTGATAGCAGCCTTTTCTCTACGATCTTTATTCCAAAAAGCATCATACTCATATTTCATCCTATCCAAAAATGCGTCTTCATCTAAAGTCCACCACATAAAGTAGGTATCAGGCAAAAACATACACATGATGTTATCAGTACTAAAACCATACTTTTTACATACTTCTGGATCATTTAGCTTTTCAAGTAAAATTTCTGAATCAATAGAAAGTGCAGCTGAAAGCTTTTCGGCTAGTTCAGATTTCAGTCTTATGTTATTGAAAGTTAACTTAACCTCGTCTTGGTCCCCGGAGCGAAGTTTTGAAAGAATCTCCTTATTAGTAGCATTGGGTACCAACTCATATCTACCTGGCTTCACCTTATCTCTGTACTCCATGAATTTACTCAGGAAGCCAAAACTTATCTGATCATGAATTAAATCGAGAGCATTGAGGCTATCCAAAACATGTTGGTAAGTAGCCCCTGAAGGTATAAAAAGTACCGCCGCTTCTTCAGCATCTAAATTGATGTTGGGGCTCTTTATTACTTGCCAAAAATAAAAAGAAAATGTAGCCGCCAAACTACTGAAAATCACTAGTGCAAAGGCCAATAGTTTACGATTTCTAAGCATGCAATTTATTTATTATTTCAGACAATAAAAGAAGCTGCTGTTCTCCAGTGATCATATTTTTTAAACTGTATTTACCCGCTTCTATCTCATCAGAGCCAACGGCCAGCACATATGGAATACCCTTTTTGTTGGCATAATCAAATTGCTTTTTCATTTTGACATTGGTTGGATAAAGCTCTGACGCAATTTCTGACTCTCTAAGTTTTTGCAATAAAGGTAGACAAGCTTTGGCAGACGTTTTATCAAAATTCGTCAATAAAATTTGGGTACTGGCTGTCGTGTTTTTTGGAAACAGGTTTAACTCCTCTAAAACGTCATAAATTCTATCTATACCAAAAGAAATACCGACTCCAGAAACATCAGGCAAGCCAAAAGTGCTTGTTAGATCATCATATCTTCCTCCGCCAGAAATACTGCCTATCTGCACACCTTTAGCTTTCACCTCGAAAATCGCTCCGGTATAATAGCTAAGACCTCTAGCCAGAGAAAAATCCAACGCTACATGCGTGTCTACTAGGCCGAAATCTGCCACCATTTCAAGGATCTCTTCTAGTTCAGAAATACCTTTCAATCCAACCTCAGATTCAGAAAGCCAATTTTTCAAAGTACTCAAAGTCTCCATGCTATCGTCTGTCAAAGTAAATAACGTTTGAAGAGATGCAATACTCTTGGCTGAAAAGCCATGCTCAATTAACTCTTGCTCTACCTTGTCTTTGCCTATTTTATCCAGCTTATCAATAGCCACACAAAGTTCGGCTTCTCTTCCTTGAGCTCCAATGGCCTCTGAAATCCCTGTTAAAATTTTTCTATTGTTGACCTTTATACTAAAGTTTTTAAGACTAAGCTTATTAAAAACTTCATTGAGCATCAAAATAATCTCCGCTTCGCAAAGCAACGAATCTGTGCCCACAACATCGGCATCACACTGATAAAACTCTCTATATCTACTTTTTTGTGGCCTATCTGCACGCCAAACTGGCTGCATTTGAAAACGTTTAAATGGCATAGCCAAATCATGCCTATTCATACTCACGAATCTAGCGAAGGGTACTGTCAGGTCATACCTTAAACCTTTTTCTGCCACTTTATGCAGCATAGCATTTGACCCAATATCAAAATCTTCTTGTTTGACTTTTTTTAGGAAATCACCTGAATTTAGGATTTTGAAAAGTAACTTATCTCCCTCATCGCCGTACTTTCCCATTAAGACAGATAGGTTTTCTACAGCAGGGGTTTCAAGAGGCATAAAGCCAAATTTCTTAAAAACAGATTTTATAGTATCTAGGATATAGGTGCGTTTCGCCATTATTTCAGGTCCAAAATCGCGTGTACCTCTACTTAAACTTGGTTTTGACATAGAATGAATTAAATCAGAGCACAAAAGTAAGCTTATTCTAGATTTTTCATTGATTAATCTAAACAGAATAGCTATCTTTGCCGCTCAGTAGAGAAAACACGAGCACTAGTATTTAAAATTAGATATAAAATGGCAGTTACAAGATTAAAGAGAAAAGGCCTTAGAAACAGAGCGATAGCTAACAACAAGCAAGCTGAAATAAAGCGTCTGACGCTTAAGCCTGAAATTAGAAAAGTGAGCGTAGAAGAGCTGAAAGCTGAATTCACTAAGTAAATTTTCCGTTCAAGGAAACTCAAGTCTCTGCTCTTTTAAGTTGAGACTTTTTTTTGTCAAATATCACCAGAAGATAGCTGGTATATTTTACAAAATAGGAAGCATAAAAAACTTCAAGTCTCATTGACTTGAAGTTTTTTATGCTAATGTGTTTTGTTTTATCCTTTCTTTGGCCCCGGTTTTCTTGGACCCTTTTTATTTCCTCCCGAAAAGTTTCTATTACGCTTCATGATTCTAATGGCATCTAGTTGAGACTCATAACGAAGTCCTCTGCTAAAAAACCAAAGTCCAACTACAAGAGCCACCACACCCACACCTCCATGGATTGCATACTCCCAATGGTGAAACATTTCTGGGCCAGTAACTGTGAGCACCACCGCCCCTACAGCCACCAGTACAAGTCCCAAGGCTGCATTTATATAAAACTTCTGACTTAACAACAATTTCTGATACCAATTTTTGCCCTCATTCCTATCATAAGGCTTGTGTGTCTTCCGTGGTTTATTTTCTTCGGTTTTATCCATTTGTACTTTTTTTGATGTTTAGTTAATTCTATTTTTGAAAGATCATTCTCAAGAGAATAGGCAAAAGATTCTATGAAAAGTATAATAAGCTTCCTAATACGGTTTATTCCAAGAAAATACCTGCAATTATTTAGTCACATCCCGCTGAAGGTCTATGCACGCTTTATGAAAGGTGACGCTGTGGAATGTACTATTTGCTCTGGCAAATTTAAGAAATTTTTACCGTATGGACGTTTAGAGCCGAGAAATAACGCTCTTTGTCCATCTTGTTTGTCTTTAGAACGTCATCGATTGATGTATCTTTATCTGAGAAAAAAAACCAACTTTTTCGAAAATGAATTGAGCGTTCTCCACATTGCTCCAGAATATTGCTTCATAAACCGTTTTGATCAGCTCCCAAATCTAGAATACCTGACAGCCGATATTGAGTCTCCTCTTGCCAAAGTAAAAATGAATATTGAGAAGATTCAATATTCTGATAATTCATTCGATGTGATTTTCTGTAATCATGTCTTGGAACATGTAGAGCATTTTGACTTAGCGACTAAAGAACTTTATCGTGTTTTAAAGCCTGGAGGCTGGGCTATTATGCAGTCACCTCAAGACATGAAACTACCACACACTATAGAAGATCCCAGTATCACGGATCCTAGAGAACGTGAGCGAGTTTTTAAACAATCTGACCACCTTCGCTTATTCGGTCGAGATTACGGTAAAGAACTAGCAAAGGCCGGTTTTAAAGTAACCGAGGACGATTTCGTCAAACAACTTCCAATACCATCATCAACAAGATTTGCTCTCCCCAAGGAGGAAATCATATACTTCTGCGAAAAATGAAAAGATTTGAAAGCAAAAACATCCTTATCACCGGAGGAAATGCTGGAATTGGTCTAGAAACAGCCAGATTGTTTACTAAAGAAGGTG
>JBNMFK010000163.1:0-8521 GCA_051269965.1 Algoriphagus sp.
AATGCGGCAGGAAAGCTATTCAATACAAAGAAAAACACTAGCGGGAAGATGTATGAAATCTTTTTCATATCCACGGGCCCCGGCTGAGTAGGTGTAATTTGGTTGTTATAATAAGTAAAAGCCAAACTGGAAATAGTCATCAGGACTACAAAAAGACTTAGGTGGTTTCCGATGATAGGCAAACTGGTTCCCCAACTTAAAGGAGCGTCATAAGTAGAAAGGTCACTTGCCCATAAAAAGCCCTTTTGCCTGAACATTGCCATGTTTGGAAACAAGAAAAACACAGACATTAAAATAGGCATTTGGAAAAGCATGGGCACGCAGCCGCTTAATGGACTTACACCTACTTGCTGATAAAGCTTCATCGTTTCCTGTTGAACCTTAACAGAATCATCTCCTATTCGTTCTTTTATCTCGGCAATTTCAGGGCCTAAGATTCTCATTTTGGCAGAACTTGTGTATGATTTATAAAGCAAAGGAGTAAGAGTAAATTTGATAATCAAAACCACAATAATGATTAGAAAGCCGTAGTTTGAGAAAAACTGTTCTAACCAATTAAACAAGGGGACGAAAACGTAAAGGTTAATAGGCTTTACGATATCATAACCTAAATAAATATTTTGTCTGAACCCTTCAGCAACAGGTTTTAGATCCTCTACTGTGTTAGGGCCAAAGTAAAACTTGAAATTTCCATTACCGGAAGTCAAAGAATTAATAGGAATCTGTGCTGTAATTATAGCGTTTTTCACTACCACAGTATCTTCAGTAGGCGTTTGAAGACTCAGGCTTAAACGTTGAAGAGGTTCTTTTTTACTTATAAAACCCGTAGTGAAGTATTTTTGCTTAAAAGAAAACCATGAAACAGGTAAGTCGGCACTTTCTGACTCGTCACCTAAACTTGCAAAACCTACATCTTCAAAGTTCTCTTCAATATCATAATAATTAATTTGAGAAGCCTTTCGGTTCTCCTCCATATCATTTTCTAACTTCTTAAGCTTATTTTCCCATTTGAAATTAAGAGCCTCATTATTAATTAGTCCAGCTGTGCCTTCAAAACTAAGATCATAGGCTAACTCATAACCGCTTGCTGATAATGAGAAACTTTGTTTCACCGTTTTACCGGGGGCAAGTGCGAGAACGAGTACTGCAGCATTGCGTGATTGACTTTCTACATCAAAATGAAGGTTACTAAGGTTAACAAGTCCAGATGGCGTTGCAACTTCCATGTCTATTTTGGAAGAGTTCTCGTTCAATATGACCATCGATTTGTCTAGGCCCGCATTAAAATCATCATAAGTTTTATGGTTCTTCAGGACGACTTCCTTTATAGCACCACCCTTAGATGAAAGAGTGATTTTTAGGTCATCGTTTTCCAAAAAGACATCTTGAGCTTCTCCAGAAATAGCAGAGGCGAAACTACCGTATTGAGCGTTTACCAAAGCTGTATCTATAACGACCTCTTTTTTTACTGTTTTTTGAGTTGCTGTGTCCGTTGATTGAACTTGTTCTGTAGTCGATTCTGTAAGAGGATTTACTGGCTCATTGTAAAAATACATGTACCCAGCGTACATGGCGAACATCAGAATAAAACCAATGATATAATTTTTATCGAATTTTTCCATTTAGGATCCTTGTGTTAACAAATTTTTTCGCAAAAGTCGTAAAAAATTTTGAGCTAAGAGAGGTAAAAAGTGATTATATGAGATATAGCAGGATAATTGGTGGTATGGTGGTTTGGGATTTTTGAACTAACATAAATAGGCATTTTTCAGATGTTATCTGGCATAGGTCCTACTTGATTCCAGCCGCCATCAATGATTAAATTCTGACCATTTACATGACTGGCTCCATCTGAAAGGAGAAATAAAACGGCGGAAGCAATGTCTGAGGGTTGAGCCACTTTTCTGGTGGGTATTATTTTAGCCCAGCCATTTTGATACTGCGGATTATCCATTGTTCTTTCCGTAGCAGTGGCTCCTGGAGTAATGCAGTTCACAGTGATGCCATAAGGGCCCATTTGCTTACTGAGGGCACTTGCCAAAAAAGTAATAGCAGCTTTTGTCATCCCATAAGCTTCTAATTCATCATGTGGTTTAAGGCTCGTAATGCTAGAAATTAAAATAATCCTTCCACCAGTATTTTGCCTTATAAGTTGTTTAGCACCCTGTTGAGCCAAAAAAAAGGTCCCTTGAATATTGACATGGAGGAGCTTATCGAGTTGTTCTTTCGTGTAATTTAAAAATGGCCCAAAAGAAGTTATTCCTGCATTGGGAATAATAAAATCAACACTTCCAAAAGTATCACTAGCTAGCTTTATCATATTTTTAATGATATTTAAATCACCAGCATCTCCACCCAAAAATTTACAATTATTCAAGGAGTCCGCTGCTTTTTGACCAATTTGACTGTCAAGGTCATTTAAAATGACATTAGCCCCTTGATTTGATAATTGCTTCGCAATTTCGAAGCCAATGCCTTGGCCTGCTCCTGTAATAACTAAGGTTTTGTTTTTAAAAGACAATTGAACTGAAGTTTAAGTATTGAGATTGATACAAGTATAGTGAAATAGCTTTAAAGAAAGAAGCCAAAATACCTATAAACAGGAATAAGGAATAGATGTTAAATTGGTTTTGAAGAAGGAATTTTTCGCTTTGAAATTTATACCTTTGTATAGCTTTAGATACAGACGAGAAAAAATGAATAAAATTAAATCAACAACGGTACTAGGTATTATTTACGATGGTAAAGTTGCTTTAGGTGCTGATGGTCAGGCTACCATGGGAAATACGGTGGCTAAGTCCAATGTTAGGAAAGTACGAAAACTAGCAGATGGTAAAATTTTGGCTGGTTTTGCGGGAAGTACTGCCGATGCCTTTACGCTTATTGAGAAGTTTGAGGAAAAATTAGGAGCTTATAGTGGCAACATGAAGAGAGCAGCCATAGAACTAGCAAAGGATTGGAGAACAGATAGGTACCTTAGAAAACTAGAAGCGATGATGATAGTGGCAAATAAAGATGAGATGCTCATTATTTCAGGAACTGGGGACGTTTTAGAACCAGACAATCAGATAGCTTCAATTGGGTCTGGAAGTATGTATGCTCAATCTGCTGCTATAGCTATAAAAAAGCATGCAAAAGGTCTTTCTGCTAAGGAAATGGTAGAGGAGGGGCTTCATATTGCGGCAGATATTTGTATTTATACAAATCACAATTTAGTGATTGAAACATTGGATTAACTTCTACTAAAGAAATGACTAATTTTAGAGACAGATTTTAGATTATAATCATGGCAACATTTTTTGCCCGAAATTTTAGTTTTTTAAGAGCTGAAAGAGATATTTCTCAAACGGCCATGGGGGATTTACTTGGTCTTACCAGAGCATCTGTTGATGCTTATGAAGATGGCAGGGCCATGCCGCCTTTTGAAAAATTAAAGAAGATAGCCGATTATTTCAATCTAAGCATTGAAACCATTACAGAAGACGACTTAAGCGAAAGTCCGCTTGAGCAAGAGATAAAAAGAATAGGAAAAATAGAAGAGGGGTCTAGTGATAAGGGTACAGAGGAAGAGGAAATAGAATATAAATTTGAGGAAGAGTTAAGTAATTTGAATATCAAAGCCAATTCAGACTTTGGGGTTCCTTTGATTCAGAAGAAAAATTTTCAGGCTTATTTAAGCGGAGCGTCTAACCATTTGCTAACAAAGGCTCCGAGAGTATTTTTTAATTTACCTGAGATTTCGGATTATAGAGCATTTGAAACGTCAAATGATTTTCCTTTTGAGGATAGTGTTTTGATAGGTGTGCCTTTAAAAAAAGTAAGTGCGGCTAAAGACGGGGAGCGTTATCTTATCATATCTCAAAAAGAGGGTTTTCAGTACAGAAGAATTTATAATCAGTCAAAAATAAAAGGCTCATTGATTTTGAGTGGAGAAGCGCCCGGTATTGCTCTTTCAGAGATGAGAATAGGAGATATTAAAGAAATTTGGGAAGTTAAAGCTTTCATGTCAACAACACTACCAGAGCCTAAATCAGATGCAAGTGAAGCATTAAAACTAGTCCAAAAACTTAAAAAGGAATTGAAAAGGCTAGTCTAGATATTTCTGTATTTTGGAAGGTTGAATTAAATAACTTTTCCCCAACTCATACCATAAATCGTCCCCGATATTTAAGAACAAGCCGCTTTTATTTGGACTTCTTTTGGATGCCTGCTCAGGTCGGAATTCTCCGGAAAAAACATCCTGTAAGAAGGTATTTAAATCATTCCAGGAGTGCTTTATCTTTTCTCCATTTTTATTCTCAGAATATGTTCTTTCTTTAAAAGATGCATTGAAAGTATGAGAAACGTTATTTTCTTTTGATAAGCGTTCAATTTTAATATTTAATGTGGCTTCCCTACCTGCTGCCTCGAAGGCTGCCTGTTGAATCTCTTGAATAAAAATACTGGTCAGGTGATTTTCTAATGGATAGCCTTTTCTATTGCCCGTTTCAATATGCCAGAAATCTTCACCTGATCTGAGTTCTTTTTTCTTTATAAGGTCAATACTTGAAATAAGCTCATTGGCATAGGCTAGCCAGTCTTTATTTAATGTCCCAGTCCATTTTAAATCATCATTATCTGAAAATCCCTCTTCTACTATCTCTTCTGGGTCTAGGCCGTCTCTGTCTAAATAGGTAAGTTCAAAATCAATTTCTAAACCATCATCCAGTAGATTTAAATGAACCTCTATGGCGTGAGCATAGGGAGGTGGTACGAGGTCGCTAGTCTGAAATTGAAGATGCATTTATAGTTTTTGTTTTGTCTATTTTTCCTGATAAGGTTCTCTCAAATTTCTTAAAAACAAGAACTTCCTTAGGAGAATCAAATTTAGGCATTTGGTTTTTTAGCTGGCCTAGAATGGTTGTATCTTTTCTGTCAGACTCAAGACATAAAACTAGTTTTTGACCTAAGTGCTCATCAGGCAATCCAAAACAGAAAAATGGTATATTATGGCTTAATATACTATCGATTTTTTGCTCAATGAGATCTAAGTTTAATTTAAGACCACCGCTGTTTATGACATTATCTAAACGGCCCAGTAAAGAGAATGATTTATCTGTTATCAGTTTAGTTAAGTCATTAGTATCTAGCCATTTGTTGTCTGTAGCAGTATTTTTTACTACTAAACACCCAAGTTTATTTAATCGAATTTCCGTTCCTTCTAAGACCGTAAAATAAGGGTCTGGCTTGGTTCCATTCAGCTTCTTGATTGCTACATGAGTCACAGTTTCAGTCATGCCATAGGTAGCATATACGGGTACTTTTAAGTCTTTAATTTTTTGAAGCAAATGACTATTTACGGCAGCTCCTCCCACGATAATGGCCTTTGCTTTATGTAGAATGTCATAACCATCACTGGTCCTTAGTATTTTCTCAAGTTGAAGAGGAACAAAAGCAAAAAAAACTTTTCCAGCATTGCGGTGAAGAAGGTAGGTTTGATTTCCTAGATTTTTAATAAAATCTCCCTCGGGGTGAATTACAATTAACTCAGAATTTAGAGTTAATGCTCTAATTATCATTAATTTACCTGCTATGTGATTAATGGATAAATTACATATAAATAGATGTTCCTCGTTCAGGTGGAAAGCGTTTTTTGTCTGTTCTACGGATGCTAAAATCTGATTTCTGTTTAATTTAATAATTTTAGCTTCACCTGTACTTCCGGAGGTTTGAACTTCTAAAGTTTGCACTCCTGACTCCCAAAGGAGTACAAAGTCTTTAACCTTTTCAAAGTAGTCGTTTTGAGGCTGATAGTTTATAAGTTCTTTTTCTCGACTGACATAAATCATTTATTCAAAAACACGGAGCGTTAGAGCCGTAGCGTCAAAAGATGTATTGTATTTTTTTAAAGCTACTGTGGCTGGTCCTTTGGTGGCCTTTCCATCTGCTCCAAACTTGGAGCCGTGATTAGGACACAAAAAGTCGTTACTATTAGCTATGTAAGAAACGGTGGTTTGCTGATGAGTGCAAGCGGCATCCACTGCGATAAAAGTACCTGTTAAAGTACGAGCTATGATAACTTTGTTGCTTACAATAAATCCGCCATTTGTCTGCAGTGCCATGTTAGCTCCTGTTGTAAGATTTAGTGTAAAATCTAATTTATCTCCACCTGTACCGGGCATTGGATCTGGGATTTCAGCTTCGCCACAAGCTTGGAGGCAGTTCATTAGTAATACTGCTCCAAAACCGAGGCCTACTTGCTTCATGAAGTCTTTACGCTCTATGATATTTTCTTTTTTTTCTAATTCCCCTTTTTTGATTTCCATAGATGAAGTGTTTATTTATCGAAATGCAATATAATTTGCTAAACTTAAAAATCAATCTACAAATGAGACAAATATGCTTAGAGCTAGTTTAAGTATGCTAAAGACCTATTAAAAGGTTCTCTTTTATAAGCCTTATGGCGATGGCAAGTAGAATTAATCCAAAGACTTTTTGAAGAACTTCAATGGTAGAGGCACTTATCTTTTTCTCAATCCAAGAAGAAGACTTAAGGACTATGTAGACTAAGATCAAATTAATCAGTATGCCTACAATAATGTTTTCTACATGGAATACTGCCTTTAAGGACAAAAGAGAAGTCATTGTTCCTGCACCCGCAATCATAGGGAAAGCTAAGGGAACTATGGAACTAGATCTGGCACCCGTGGTAGGGTTATGTTTGAATATTTCTCTACCAAGAATCATTTCAAAACCCATTAACAGAAGAATAACACCACCAGCAACAGCAAAAGAATTAACATCCACGCCAAAAAGAGCCAATATTTGAGTGCCTAAATAGAGATAGGCAAACATTAAAAAACCTGAAAATAGGGTAGCCCTTTCTGCATCTATTCCACCTGTTTTCTTTCTAAGATTAAGTATGATAGGGATAGAGCCCAAAATATCTATGATAGAGAAAAGGATAAGTCCTACAGATAAAATTTCCTTAAAATTAAAATTCATTTCTTTTAGTAATTACTTAAAAACTGATTTAATACGTCAAAATCTTCATCGGGAATGGCAGGAAAATTTGCTATTCTGAAACTTTGCACTCCCCATTCGCCGTAACCATTACCCAGAAGAATATTCTTATTTAGAGCGTCTCTTTTTATTTTTGATATTATTTCTTCACTTCCACACACACTTAAAACCGTAGGAGATCGTGTGGTCACGTTCTGAACTAGGGGAGTTAAATAACTAGCATTATCCAAAACGGCATAAGTCTTATTTGCTCTAGAAGCTAGTTTCTGGCTTATTTGATCAATATTTTCTAAATTACTCAGGAGCCTATCTAATAAATAGATATTAAGGATGTTTGGTGTATAATGGGTTTGGTACTTCTTGAAATTCTCCTGTATAAAAAGAAGGCTGTTGTAATGATTCCACTCGTTATTACTGCGTGCTTGTTCTAAAGCTTTGGGCGAACATATTAAAACGCCCAATCCCGATGGAAGTCCAAGGCATTTTTGTACTGAAGCCAGGAAAATGTCACCAAAACTGAAATCAATAGCCTGCCCACCAAGGGAAGAAGTAACATCAAAACACTTCAAAAGACTGCCTGGCAAAGCTGATAACGTTTCATTATTAATAAAGGTACCATTTGAGGTTTCGTTCTGAACAGCACAAAAACAGTCGTACTCTTCGTCAATATCAATATCAGAGAGCGTTTGGTCTAAGGAAAACCTTGATCCTCTAATGTCAAACGGTAAAGTTTCATTTGTAGGGTTTGGGTTTATGACAGTATACTTGAACCATTTTTTTCCAAACGCACCATTATAAGCGAATTGTACTTTTCCTTGTAGAACAGATTGGCACACAATTTCCCAGCATTCTGTTGCAGACGAAGTCAAGTAAACTTCATAGTCTACGGGAATATTCATCTTTAACTTAAGTTTTTCAATGGTACTTTTTAGTAGTGCCATGAAAGAATCGCTTCTATGGTTCATTTCCAAAATGCCAGAATCGAAAGCCTCTAACATAAAGGATCGCACTTCAGGGTATATTTTCGATGGTCCGGGATAGAAATTGTACATGAAAATTGGCACTTTTAAACCACAAAGGTGAGCTAAATTATTGAGATTTTATATGCTTGAATTTATCAATATTTTAAGATAATCAATAACCATAATTAGGATTAGAAAATATATTTACTGTTTGCCTTTTGTATGTCTTAGAAGCTTAGTTCTACTTAATTATTACCAATTAGAAGCCTGTTTTTCTCTTCTATAATAAGCTTTGATCTTCACTCATTTGTTCGATGGTTTCTTTGGCACGAAGCTTGATATTATATTAATAATGACGTGCGATGCCCGTTTTTATCGGCCAATTTCAAGAAGGTTCATACCAGATTGAGAATCCAGTGAAACGAAAGACAAATCTTGAACCTGAGAAAAAATGAACATATTGACCTTAGTGAAGGGTTTCTTGATGCCCTCATCCAAATCATTGGTAGAGGATTATCGTTTCAAAAAAGTGGATTCAAGCTCTTTATTTTCCTCAC
>JBNMFK010000164.1:0-8431 GCA_051269965.1 Algoriphagus sp.
AAATCCTGCTGCGGTTTCTATAGCTTTTATAAACATATATGATTCAAGTGATATGTGTAAATATAAAAAGAGACCGTCTTGTAAGTTTGAGATGGTCTCTTTTATTTAGATTCTGGTAATAAATTCCAGAATCTACCTATTAAATCTTCTATGGATTTTTACGATAAATTTATTAAAGCTTCCTTTCACTTCAGTGAATAGCTCTACAAAGGTTTCTATTCTACCATTCAAATCTGTTTTTTATTTATCATTCTGAGGTTAGGGGCAACAGGGTTTTTCTTTTCGTCTTTCTCAATAGGATCTTCGGAGGTCTGAATATCATAATTGAGGATGTCCCTTTGAATAATAAGCTTATTCTGAATTGTTCAACTTTGAGATATAGGTGTTTTGATTACTTCGGTCAATTAGGTGCCTTTTTAAACTTTGAAGTTTATTCTTATAAACGGCTAAATCTTTTTGCCATGCCATATCTACTTTGTGCAAGTCGAATAAATATACTGTAACTTTCTTTTCTTGTTTCTACTTACAAGAAATGAAGGTAATTCAACGTTGATATTGTCTGTGGAATATCAGGATTTAAGATGATTATGATTAGCTTTTTTAAGCCTTTACTTGGGCGTTCCTAGTTTATGATTTCCTTTACGCGTCCTACTTCACCACTTTCTAACATGACTTTAATGCCATGTGTATGTTTGGCGGATTTAGTAAGGAGTCTTTTGACAAAACCGTGGGTAAGCTCTCCTGTTCTTTGATGATTTTTTTGAACTATTTCTACTTCCGTGCCTATCGTAATATATTGTCTTTCTGTGCCGTTTAGCATGATTTGATGAATTTTATGCGTTCAAATTTATTAATAGTTTGGTAGCTTTGCCAATATTATTGTAGCACAGAGTGTACTCAACAAAACATATCTTTCTCTCTAATTAAATATCCATAACCGTATAGACTACATTGGTATTATAGGTTCCTGTAGGTATCAAGACGCTCATACCTGAGAGTTTATATTGCACAGGAATTAAAAAGGCATCATTGGTGCCTCTAAAAAAAGTCTGAGGTGAGGTGCTAATGGTCGTATATATGGTGCCTAATGTTACACCTGAAGCGGATCCACTTCCAGTTCTTTTGACATGCAATTTTAATCTAGAATCCCAATTAATATCGGATTGAGATACTTTAACCTCCCAATCATTAGGGCCAATAATGCAAGAGAAATACAAACACCACCACCATGGCTGCCCAGCCCCACCAGTACTTTGACTGGCCGTTACATCTATATAAATTTGATTACTAGTACTTTCAATAATATACCCTGTGCCGTAGTCGTTTCCTGCTTCAGTAACTGCCGTGGAAGAAACATTAGCAGCCCAATTTCCGGTTACAGATATACTTTGGGCATGACTAGCAAGAGCTGTAATCATTAAAATCATTGCAAAAGATAAAACTCTCATTCTAGTTGTCGATAATAGTAAATGTAAGTCCAATATCCGTTGTATCATCGGCATCTAATTGTGAGACATCAGTTATTTCGATCTTATAATTAAGAGAATGCCCAGTAGATCCGCTGGTGGTATAGCTTGAACCTATATTATCAATTATTGTCTGTGGAGAATCATTTATTCTTATAAAACCAGTCGCAAGCCCTAATTCACCAAATCCACCTACCGCGGCATCTGCTCCAACAAATAATTTAACTCCTGAGGGGAATGAACCAAAGGATTTTTGAACAGTAATACTTCTAGAGTCACTCTCTGCAAGTGCGGAGGTATAGTTTATCCATTTCTGACTGGATAATGTCTTAGTAATATTCAACAAGCCAGCTTCTATTGGTGTATCTAACTGCAATACCAAAGTGCCATTATTGGGTTCTAAATCCAATGAAGAAAACGATGGTAGGTTCACTGAGTTACTTACTGTTCCAGAAATTTGAGAATAGCCTAAAAAGCTGATAAAAACAAAAAATATACTTAGTGTCTTTTTCATTTTCCGTTAAGAAAAAAAGTACCACTTTGAAAATGAATTTCTTTCTTTTTCTTTTTGATTTGGAAAGAAAAAGTCGTGTCTATTCCTTTTTCTATAGTTACATGATCCTTGGAGGACACAAGATTATATTTGTTTAGGACATTCTTAGAGGCTATTTTGATGAAATAATCTCCAGGAATTAATTCCGAAAAAGTGAAAACCCCGTAAGAATTTGTAGTTGTTAGTTTTGAAAAATTTTGATTGCTTATCTCAATTAATATATTCTCTAGGGTTTCTTTATTTGCCCCTTCACTTAGAACATTTAAAGTTCCTTTTATTTTGCCTGTTTTTACGACGTTTAAAGAAATATGATTGGTAGAATCTTCCTTTATGTCGAAAACTAAAGGGCCAACCTTATCTAATATATTTCCATATCCAAGAGAGGTCTTTTCAATGCTTATATTATATCGTCCAGCCTCAATATCTTTTAACTTGAATTGACCATTCTTATCAGTAATAATTTTCTGATTATTGAAGTTGAAAATGACACCTATCGTTTTTTCTCCCTTTAAGGTCCCTATTAAATTTCCAAGGTTTTTCTTTTTCAACAATGGTGCGTTGAGCTTAGCTATATACTTTATAGAGCCCAAGAATATTTTGTCTGATTTAATGACGGGATTTTTGCCCAAAGTGCCAGTGATAGAAATTTGATGGTTTTTGAAGTTAAATGTTGCGACAGCATCAATGTAGTTTTGCTGTCTGTAGAGCTCTTCAGGAGTGAAGTTATTTCTGAAATTAACATTTAAATGTATGGCGTTATTAAATCTAAGTCCTGCATTAAGCCCATAAAATAGGAATTCGGTTCTTTTTAAAGCCGTAATATATTTAGTTGTTTTTAAGTATGCTGCGAATCCGCCTATACTTACTTTACTTCTATTATCAAATTGGATAGAAAGCCTATTTCTGAAAATTTTATCTTCCATAGCATACCTATCTTCGATTAGTAAATTTTCGGTAATTCCATAATCAGTATCAGTCGTCAAACTCCATGAATTCAAATCTAACTTATAACTAAAGCGTCCTACTTTTTCTCTAAAATCATAGCTTTTTAGTTCTTGTCTATCTTCTCTTTTGCCAGCTATAGCGGAAAGATAAAATCTATTGTTATTATTAATGAAATAACTCAAATTAGCAGATTGAATTGCATAAAATGGTGAGGTGGTATAATAAAACTCGTCTAGACTAGGGTTTAATTGACTTATATTGTTATTGAGAGTTATTCTTATTTTTTTACTTATCTGATAATTTAAGGCGTTCGAATATAAAGCACTGTTTGTATAATAGCCGAAATAATTTTTGCTCGTAACAATAGTATTTGAGACTAATCTAAACTTTGAAAAATTCCAAGAGCCATTGTTGCTGAAAGCCACAGAAAAGTTACCATCTGTTCTTGATAATCCTATTTCGGTTTCTAAGTTTAAGTTTTCATGGCTTATAGCACTGATTAGGCTAATGAAATCTGTTAATTTCTTTTCGCCTTTTACTAGGTGGTCTTTGTGCATAAAGATGACTTTCCAATTAAGTTGCGAATGTGGTCTACGCTCATAAGAGATTCCATATTCACTTTTGATATCGCTGAAAAACCTTGGTTTAAGGTAAAAAACATTAAAACCATTAATGTAAGGATTGAAACTAAAATTAATACCTCTGGCATATCGTGCTCCTTCTATTAGCTCTGATATTCTATAAGGTATATCTCCAACTTCTAGACTTATTTTTTTCTCCTTATAGCTTGCGTAATACTGGTCTGTCATACCAAAACCAGGAACCTCAAAACGGTTTGGGCCTCGAGCAATAAAACTAAGTTCTCTTTTAGATTCTCTGTCTATAAAGCCGCTTCCATTTATATCATATTGAATAGATTGAAAATCAGTATTATTTGCATTGTAAAAATTATAAGAGACGCTGGCATTTATTGGGAATCTATGAAACTTATCACTAGATACGGTGCTATTGTAGAGATAAGAACTACTGAAAGCAGAAGTAAAGGGTTCGACCCTCCCTTCTACATAGGCTTCTAAAACAAATGAAATGGTGGTAATACTAGGATTATCTCTGGGGAAAATATGTTTTGTTTGAACAGTTCTTTTTTCGCCAACATCCAAAGTTATATTCTCATTACCAAGTACTTCTCCACTAGTGCTTTTCAGCGTAACTTTTTCTTTCATATTTCCATTGTTTATGAGCAAATATGAAAGAGTAGAATTGTCTGAAGCTTGAAAAAAAGCAGGTTTATTTATTGGATTGATATCTATTCTACTGTTTTTGTTGACTGTTAAGTCTAAAAAAGAAATATCCAAAACTTTATTGTTTGAAAGAAGCTTCATTTCAATAGAATAATCACCGGCTCTTGCAGATGTAGTAGACTTCATGGCAAAAAAAGTTGAATTTTTTTTGCCTACTTCTAATAGCTGTATGTATGGCTTTGTTAACAAGTTGAAAGTTGTCGGCACTTTAATTTCCAAAGAAACATTTTCGTGATTCTTGACAACATTTTCAATCTCAATGAAGATTACTTTTTTTTCATTAAAATCAAATTGCAAACTCGTTCCCGTTTGATTTTGCACAGAAATTAGCTGTGCAAATAAGCTAGTTTGACATAAAAAAAGAAGCACTATATAAATGATAGGCTTCATTTAATTTATATTTTAATTTCTAGATTCACACCAATGGCTTCGTCGTTATATTCTGCAACCAAAACACCTTTATAATCTCCCTTTGGAAGGTTATTTAATGGTATTTGAAATTTACGACAATTATTGGGATAAAGCTTCCTTGGATTGACAAGTAAATTATCAACATTTTCACCTTCAGCATTGTAAATATTTAGTTCTAGTCTTGGAGCAACTAAGTATTTACCACCATTAAAAAGAGAGACATTAATAATGGTTGTATCAAGAAGACTATCTTGCTTGAGCTCTATATCAGAAAATTCAATATTCTCTGGGCTCTCTAAGCCTATATTAGCAATAATCTGTACTGCATATCTAATTTTAGACCCAATTTGAAAACCGGAATTAGAATCATCGGTGGCGAATGGTTCCTCAATGTCTACCATAATCAAGGTCCAGAAGGAAGCTTCCAATAGATCAGAGTTAGAAATGTCTATTTGGTAGACTATTTCGTATCGTTCAAAAGCAGATAAAGTGAAGTTTTGATTTGCGATTGATAAATATGGAGCCAGAGAATTAGAGTTTGTACCAGCCTTGATGTAAGAAGCATCTCCATCACAAGTCATTAAAATATCGTTTAGATATAACTTAACTCTCTCTACCGACTTCCCCGTGTTTTGAACAATAATTGTACCTTCCTGAACTTTTGATCCATTAATATTATGTATATGAGTAAGCCCATTGTGCACCACCACTGACGCAAAAGAAGCTACAGGGAAAAGATAGAAGAGTATAAGTATTAACTGTATTTTTTTCATAAAAACGAAGTAAAAAAATATTTCCCGCAGTGTAAAACACTTCGGGAAATATTATATATTAATTATCAGATAAAGTATAGGACACCGTTAAAGCAGTATTACTTTGATCCGCATCTAAATCTCCGTAAGCCGCACCAGATAATGCTACCATACTGTATGTAAGAGCATGTCCATTACTTGTACCTGAACCCGTATAGGCACTTCCTATTCCAGAAATAATGTCTTGACCTGAACCACTTAAAGTAACTATTGAATTAGGCGTACCTACTGTACCTTCTCCGTTGCCGGCGTCCCCCGCAGCTATTATTTTCAATTCTAATCCACCTGGAACAGTTCCAGCCGTAATTGCAGCCGAGATTGATCTAGTAGCATCTGTACCAGTTCTCCTTATGGAAGAATAATTCAACCATAAAGTAGAATTTTCGTCATTCATGTCTAATGCTTCTCCAGCTTCCGTAGGAGCTATAGCATTTAATGTAATTGCCTGAAGGGCCCCTTCTATATCTAGTAGAGCCACTTCAGGAATAACAATTGAAACTGTATGGTTTCCTCCTGCATCGTCTTGTGCATTTGCGGCAAAAGCGGCAAACAAAACAGTGGCTAATGTTAAAATTTTTCTTTTCATCTTGATGTAATTAATTGTTTGTTTAATTTTTTTTAAAGTTTGGCTTGGTAAATAATGAGTCCAAAAAATTTCCCAGAGTCATTAAATGGTAATGAGAAAGAGGCTATTTGTATAGCTAACTCTTCATTCATCTGTATTAGTTTTCAATCTACAATTGGTTTTGTCCTGTGATAGTATTCAAGTCAACAGTCAAATCTTACAACTATATTAGAAGAAAAGGCTCTTGTTTATCCAAGCATGTCACACTGCTCTGTATAATCAGCTTTTTCTAATTCAATAGTTTCAACGTATCTTCCTTTATCAGAGAACCATGGGATAAGAATTTTTCCACCACTATTTTTGAAAGAGAAATATGAGATAGAAACCTTTGTAATACTATAGTTTGCTGCTGTTACTTGATCCTTGTTTTTTGTCATCAATGGCACAACTTAAAACGCAAAAAAAAGCTATAGTTGAAAGTATTTGAGGTGTTTTATCATCTTTTAATTTCCAAAAGGTTCGTGAGATTTCCTTCTTCCATTACTTCAAAGATATGTGAGTACTGAGACTCCAAATGTCTATTTTCGACGAGTGGCATAGAAGTTTCGATAAACGGATGGTATTTGGAATTAAATAAAACATAAAAATTGAATAATAAGGACTTACAACGCTATTCGGATGCTTAAATTCATTAATCTCAATATGAACGAGTTTATTTTGTTCTGCCAATTGGTAGTATTTTGAGTCAAATATACCTAATAACAGTTTTAATAAAATCATGAATCGTTTTTTATCACAAGCATTTTATCCCTACATACTATGAAGGGATTGACACTTACATACCTGAAAAAAAGGGAAGAATTGTTTAGAAACTTTGAAATAATCTTTTGTTGTGAGAGCATTAATTAAACAGTTTACCAAAATTTACAGGGATGAAATGAGAAAATAGTGTTTAGCACTTCTGAAAATGGGCTGGAGGATAATTCTGGCAGTTTATCCTTAAAATTACACAGAGGGATCTTTTGGTTGATGAAAAGTTATAAGGTCTCAAGTCTTGCGAACTCTAGCTACTATATGTAACACTGAAGTTCCGTTATCTTATGCGGTGGTACCAAAAAAAGAAAGTATATGTCGATCCTTTGGCATGTTTAGCAAAGAGAATTAAGTAGAAAAGTGAAAACCATTTTGAAACTTTACTTGATTTCACCCAAAAAGTATAAAAGTTAAGCATAGTATTTTAAGTAAATCGTAGTACAGTTCTAAAATAACATTCATCAAAAAACGCTTAATAAACCTTAAACTTATCTATTAATAGATTGATGAGAATGCCTATCTCTATTCTCATACACTTCCATTGACCCCAATAAACCAATAGCGTTGGCTTTTTAAGAGTATTTTAAGACTTGTGTCCGATTTTAAATATCCAAGGGAATTTATTTTAACAATTTGACTTGCTTCAAAAGAGTTTGTTGATAGACATTTCTCGAATCGCTTTTAAATCTGATCCTTCCTTCCATTTTGGCCATTTATCGTTGTTAGACATGTTGAAATCTGTCTTATGTAACAAAGTAAGGTCTTCTAATGACTCCGTTTGATACCCAAGTTTTAGCGTCATACTCGTCTGAAGGTCTGTGATAAGGGTTATCTCTAAAATGGTCATTTTTATTCTTTCTATAGTCTTCTTATCGCCGTGTAACGCTCTCACCACTTCCTAGGTATAAGGCTGGGATTTCAAATTTTCCTAAAGTTGAAATAGTCGGGTCTATAATAATACCCCATCTCAGGGTGTTTTTCATATTCAATGCCTCTTTTCTGAGTATTTTGAGAGGTCTTAAGATAATCTTCTAGTTTACTCTGACCTTAACCTACGACAATGATATCCTTTGTCTTACCATAATAATTCAAACCATTCATATTGATGTTTGCCAAGGTTTTGTTAGCTGCATACACGGTATAAGGGGAATCGTATGCAGAACTTAAAAATTCTTGTTCTTCCGCCGTGACGGCTGAGTAAATTAGGCTTCTATCGGACTTTTGGTCGCTATGCTTAAATGTTCTAGCCAATTCCAATAAACCTGTTGTTCCGGTAGCATTATCTAAATCACCATTACTATGTACTGTCCTCAGTTTCGTCAGGAGTACCAATATCCAAGTGGTTCCAGTGAGCTGTATAAATATGATGTATTCATCTGGATATTTGCTTCCTGTAACTTTGGCTATCATATTTTTGCAATTGTTGTATTCATATGGGGTAGTTAAACGGTTAGAAGCTCCTAATTAAAGTGCAAGAGATTTGAGGTCAGACTTATTTGCTTTCTGAAAAATCGGATTGTCTAGGCCCGCAATGTCTAAGATTTTCAAGATAGTAGGCTCAGAAA
>JBNMFK010000165.1:0-8321 GCA_051269965.1 Algoriphagus sp.
TTGGGGCTAAATTAGTGACAGGTTTTATTATTAATTGGCTTCTTAGGGCATTGTCGAAAAGCGTATGTTTTCCCCAAACGCGTTGGTCACCTAAATGCCAACCATGATCTCCCCAGATCACAATGACGGTATTATCATAAAGTCCTTCTGTTTTAAGCTTGTCTATCACTAAGCCTACTTGAGCGTCTATATAACTTGTTGATGCATAGTAGGCATGTCTTAGTTTTCTGGCGTATTCGTTGGAAACGGGTTTCGCTAAACTGGCAAATTCATCACCAAGCAAGTATTGATTAAACTCTCCATTTCTTTGGAGGCTTTTTGTACTAATATTTTCTGGAATATTCGGACTATGAGTAACATTGATGGTTTCTTTGTCATATAAATCCCAATATTTTTTAGGTGAATTAAATGGTAAATGAGGTTTAAAGAAACCTAATCCTAAAAAGAAAGGCTGTTTTCTTAATTTTAACTCCGTCAATTTCTCTAAGGCCAACTTAGTGCTTAGTCCGTCTGGGTAGCCATCATCATCTACTTCTCCTACTTCGTAAGGCTTTACTTGCTTTTTCATACTTTGACGATTTTCGCCATTAGCGTATGCAAAAAAAGCATTCCAGCCTGTTTTCCATTGGCCGGCATTAAAGACGAGTTCACTCCAACTGTACGGTAATTCTTTTTTCGAGGAAGGCTTTTCTTCATATCCGTAAACGAGGCCATCGGCAGAATGTGATATTTTACCAATGCCCAAGGTATAATAACCGTTTCGCTTTAGATGATGAATAAATGTTTCTGGATGTTCCTCTT
Source organism: Algoriphagus sp. (assembly GCA_051269965.1). GTDB lineage: Bacteria > Bacteroidota > Bacteroidia > Cytophagales > Spirosomataceae > Arcticibacterium. The sequence continues at coordinate 802 of JBNMFK010000165.1, forward strand.
CTTCTCTTATGGCTATTGTTTCAGCTGTTATGCTGTTTTTAAGATGTCTCCGACTGATAGGTCTCATGCCTGTAAGTAAAGCCTGCCTTGACGCACCGCAAGTGGGCACCTGTACGTAGTGATTTGTGAAAACTGATGCATCACTACTTAGTTTGTCCAAATTTGGTGTATAAATAATATCTTCAGTTAAATCCTTTCTAAAGTCATCTATAGAAATGAATACTATATTCGGTTGATTCTTTTCTTTACACGAAGAGAGATAGGTAAAAAAAAAGGCTACTAAAAGATATTTTTTCATTCTGACTTATTTTTAACATTTATGCATGATTTTTTTCATAATATTTCTTCCTGTTATGGCCGATGTTGTTAGAACTCCAGAAAACAGTGCTGCCCCAACTCCGGCTGAAACGATATCCTGACCGGTAAGGTAAAAGTTTTTTATCGGTGTTCTTGGCTTTAAGAATTTTTGACGGAAGCGGTCTGGAGTATGATCTAAGCCATAAATTTCACCCTTCTCGTAATTCACAAAATGCTGTGTGGTTAGGGGTGAAGAGAGCTCATGATGCTCTACCTTACCCTCTAAATGTGGCAAATGTTTGAACAGAACTTTGAAAAGACGTTCTGTGATACTGGCCTTTAAGTTATCGTATTCCTCCCCACGTTTCATCCATTTAGATCCTTCCCATTTAGCGAACGCCTCAAAAGGAACAAGTGTAATGATATCAATGGTGCTTTTGCCAGGGTATCTATTCGTCCAGTCAGGGTCTTTAGCGGAAGGGAAAGAAATATAGACCACTGGGAATTCCTGATTCATATCAGCCAAATAACGGTTTACGCAACCATCATGATCCAAGTCTCCTGGATAAATCCAATAATTAGTTTTTGGTAGCATCAGCTCCTCAGGACTGCCATCTAAACCGATATATAGACATGAATGTGCGACCGAAGGGTTTACTTTCTGTATCTGCTCCTGTAGCTTATGTTTTTCAACAACAACCTTTGGTATTAACTTTTTATAGGTAGTCAAGATTCCCGCTCCACTTACTATGTTGCCCGCGGTGAATACTTTTCCGTCTCCCATTTTTACACCTATTGCTTTGTTCTTTTGTACTTGAATTTCATCTACTTCTGCACTAATTAGGATAGTTCCGCCTGCGGCTTCAATGACAGGATCTATAGTTGCAGCAATTCTAGAAGAACCGCCAACAGGGAAACTTCCACCAGCGAAATAATGCTTGACTACGGAAGTATGCATAGCAAAGCTACTTTTTTTCGGTGTCAGTCCATAATCACCATATTGACCACAAAGTAGCTTGATAAGTTCTTCATTTTGTGTTAGAGAACGAATGACACCATAGGTAGTTCTATCTGAATATTTGTAATAGGGCTCACGCATAGATTTCCCAATGAGCGTGCTCATCAGCGGAGGAAGAGCTTTATCGGTGTAAAACTTCTGGGCGGTTTTAGAGGCTTTAAAAATGAGTTCAACATAATTATCGATCGCGTCTGCTTCATCTGGGAAGTATTCTTTAAGTTGACTTTTAAAGTTTTCTACCCCCTTTACCAAATCGTATTCTTTATCGCCAATAATAATTTTATCGTAGACATCACCCATGTCTGCCCATTTGAGTTCACCTTCAGTGATATAATCAAAGAGCTTTTTTATAACAGAACTAGATTTTTGCACCTCACCGATATAATGAATTCCAACATCCCACTCGAAGCCCTTTCGTTTAAAAACGTGTGTGAAGCCCCCTGCTACATAGTGCTTTTCAAGTATCAATACTTTTTGACCTTCTTTTGCAAGAATGGCAGCGGTGCACATACTTCCCATTCCAGAACCAATAATTATAGTGTCGTAATGGTCTGCAAGGATTGGCTTTTTCTTATAAGATTGTATCATTGATGAGGGCTTTTTTTATCGAAGATACGTCTTTCATGAAACAAATTTAATTAGTCATTGACATAGAAATATCTAAGTCTACAGACGCCGTCAGAGGGTTGATTGGCCTTGAGCCTTATTCTAAGTATGTGCTTGTCATTTTTAAGTTCAGATGCCAATGTATGATACCAAGGCAGGTGTAAACTGTTGCTCCATTGGGTGGCAAGATCTAGCTCTTGCCAGTTTCCTTTGTCTATTTGATACTCAATTAGTCCAGCATCTGGACCAGAAGCAATGGCAATGCCTATGGTATTCCCAGTAAAAGAAAGCCTTGCCGTTTTAGAAGCCGTGGTGCCAATGAACATGGGCACGTGGTGGTAATTAGTTCTAACTGGTCTATCGTCTGTTGGAATCCAATTTTTATCTATCGACCAACCCTTGGCATTCTTTATATCAATCAATCTGCCATTCTCATAGGCGAAAGAATCAAGCTTATTTGCTAGTTCGAATGGAGATGGCTCACCTTTTTTGGTATTAAAGGCATTTTCAAGGAAAGTAGTTATAGCGTTTGTATAAATACTGTGACCGAAAGGACTGGGGTGGAGGTTCTTGAAGTCGTCTTCCCAGGTGAACTCTCCATTATCAATTCTCTCTGTAACTTCCTTTGCCAAGTTAATTGTGGAAATACTATAATGTTGGGCTACGCTCTCATGGTTTTGGATAACCTTGGGTACTTCCCCTTTTCTGTAAGTTTCCATTTTTTCTGGGTCCGCGAAATGCATAATGACCAAATCCATTTTTGGGTTGGTCTTTCTTAAATGCCTTATGATTCCTTCCATGGCCCTCCTTTGTTCGGTATTTGTACGGCCATTGGTAGCATCATTTACGGCGGCTTCTTCAAATAGTAAGTCTATAGTTTTTTGGTTTAATACATCTCTATTTAGTCTGAAAGCAGCAGGTGTGGTACCCATAGAGGAGATTCCCGCATTAATAAATTCGAATTCGGTTTCTGGAAAACGTTCGGTTAAATAATTAGAAACACGGTTTCTCCAGCCGCTACCATAAGTAATAGAACCGCCTAAGAAGGCTACGCTACCTTTTTTAGTTTCTTCGAATTTGGTTTTACTATTTGCGAAATCACCTCTTAACTGATGATAGTCTGCTGTTTGAAGTTTAGTATTTGGTGTGGCATGGTACTTTATAAAATCGGCTACTGTTCTGGGCGTTTCAATTTTAAAATGGTGTCCTTTAAGCTTCTGCGTTCTTTCAGTACATGGAATAACGGTGGCTATTCCTCCAAGCTTTATATAGTTATTTATTAAGGGAAGCGAGTTTTCTTCAATGGGCACAATCTCATCTTTCAATCCTATCATATGAAGAATAGGGACTTTGGCTTTTGCCAAATCTGCAAGATTATTTAAAGGGATGTTTTCATAGGCTTTGGCCATTTCATCAGATTTAAAGCCGTATTCTTTTTTCAGTAGTTCCCAGTCTTTAGAGCTTCCTTCCCCTTTTCCAAAACCTCCCGGCCAACTTTTGAAATCACACACTGGGGCTTCTGCATAAATACAACTTACCCTTTGTGGATTTCTTTTAGCCCAATTGTAAATAAAAAGGCCACCTCTGCTGACACCCATCAAAGCCACTTTAGAGTGTAGCTTGTAGGTGTTTTTTACATGTGCATAAAAGTCATCCCAGATAGTCATGGCTTCTGGGCTACCGAATTTATTATCTGTGTTTACATAGACTAAATGAAAGCCTTCTGCTACCAAAATGCTATCTGCCGTGGTGTGCCAATTAGGAAAGCGTGCCCTCCAAATCCAAGGATTGCCAGCTATAGACTTTTTGGGTGAAATGATGTAAGCCTCTCGTTCTTGAAAAGTGAAGTCCAGTCTTTCAAAGCCCTTCCAGACAGAAAGTGAATCATGTTGGCTAAACGCTTGTGCTTGAATGCTTAGAAGGGTAAATAAGAGAAGGGATTTTACTTTCATTTAGGTTGAATTTTTCTGTGCTATTTTTTTTAAAAAAATCGGTTAAATGGAAATGTGCCACTTAACCGATTGAAAATAGGTATAAATGAAATGGTTTATATCTGAGCCATAACCTTCTCTAATAGAGCTTTGGTAGCTTTTATACCCTCATCTTCTGAAAGTTCGGTGCCTTCGTATTCTATGCCGACGTCGCCTTTAAATCCTGCTGCCTTTACTATTTTCATGATTCTTAAATAGTCCGAAACTGTTTCGTTGCCATCGGCATCAAAAGAAAGAGTCTTGGCACTAACTCCTTTAGCATAAGGCATTAATTCTTCTATGCCTTTGTATCGATCATACTCCTTAGCACAGCCATCTGCAGTTCTTTCCATACAGAAATTCCCAAAGTCTGGGAGAGTTCCTACATTATCCATGTTCACAGCTACCATTACACCAGACAGCCAAGAGCCGTCAGAAGAGTAACCACCATGGTTTTCTACGATTATATTGATGCCCTGTTCTGCTCCGTATTTGCCTAATTCTGCGAGTCCTTTGGCGGCATTATTTGCTACTTCTTCCGCTGTCCCTTCTCCGGCAGCGTTTACCCTTATCGATTTTGCACCTAAAAATTTAGCAATCTTCACCCAATTATAATGGTTTGCTATGGCTTTGCTTCTAGCTTCTTCGTCGGCATCGCCTAAATCACCCAAGGCATCACACATGATTAAGCCCACTTTTACACCCGCCAAGTCGCATCTTTTCTGGAAATCTTCCCAAAAAGCCATGTCTTCTGCTTTGCTGTAATAAAAGGTATTTACAAGTTCTATAGTATTGACGCCATAAGAAGCAGCTATTTCTGGGAAATTAATTGGGTCAAGCTCACCTTGGAGAAGAGAATCGGGATTGGTCATTAATAAACGACCGAAAGAGTCCCAGTCACCGTTGAGAGCATCACCAAAGAAACTTTTATGCAAAGACCATTGTGCCAAAGAGATGTTCATCTCAGGGGCTATTTCTTCCGTGGTTTCTGGAGTTTCGGTTTTTGGATTACAGGAGAATAGGGCCAAGGCCAAAAGGCAAATAGAGGAGAACGATTGTTTCATTTTGAATGGGTTGGTTATTGAAGGCTAATTTAGAGAAATTTTACTTTTTACTGCGGTAAATCAAGAAAGCTTCAAGTATTCATTAGTGAAACATACTTTGTTTGAAAAACATATCGTGGTAAATAAGTTGACCCCTAAAGTAGTATTTTTAATAATTAGGTTTTGTTGGTTTTTGCCTTAAATCTAGGTTTTAATAAAATTGATATACAAATCATTAGGAGGGCTATTAAGATATGTGAGAGGATTAGTAACAAATTTGGAGTCACATAAATCTAAGGACGTTTGAGATCGTCGAAGCTTTCGATGGAAGGTGGAGTCTGTACGGTCAAAGAAGTCTCCTGAGATAGACAGAAACATAAGACGTCTTCAAGGCGAAGCAAGGCTGATATTGTGTCTTTAAGTATTAGATAGAAGAATCTGAGTATGAAATGTGCCTATTTTTCAGAGAACCGTAGTCTTGATTTATTAGTGAGCCTACGGAAAGTGAAACTTTTTACTTTACGTAGGCTCTTCTCATGTCTGCATGTGTCAAACTGCACTTCAAACTTCTGAATTTAGCCTGTCATTTAAACAACTAAACTCAAGAGCAAAACCCCAATCAAACCAACCACAGAAACGAGTGTTTCCATCACGGTCCAGGTTCTTAGCGTATCTTTAATGGATAGGTTAAAATATTCCTTAAATAACCAGAAACCTCCATCATTCACGTGACCCATGATAAGGCTACCTGAGCCAATGGCCAAAACCATCAGTTCTGGTTGAAAATCTGGTTGAGATGCAAAAAGAGGTGCTAAGATACCAACGGCTGTTAAGCCAGAAACGGTAGCAGAACCTACGCAAACCCTAATAAAAGCCGCTGTAGCCCATCCAAGTAGGAGTGGGTTAATGTTGGCTCCTTGAAGCATGGATCCAATATACGTGCTGGTACCAGAAGTAGAGAGTATTTCTTTCAAAGCACCGGCACCTGCAATAATGAGTAAGATGACTGCAATGTCTTTAAATGAGTCTGCAAGAGATTTGGAAACATCTTCTAATGTTCTGCCTTGGCGAAGCCCCAAAAAGTAAACTGCGAAGAATACAGAAAGTAACATACCAAAATAAGGCTCAGACATCAATAGAACAATCTGGTTGTCTGGGAAATAACCTTTCACTACAGAGCCCATAGAAAGTAAAATAACCGGCATTAAAGCCACTAAAAGGCTAATACCTAAACCCGGCTGGTCTTCTTTCTTCACTTCTCTAAATCCAAAAATACTTACATCAGGATTTATTTTAAAATTCTTCAAAGTCTTACCAAAAATTGGCCCCGCAATGGCAATGGCGGGTATGGCTACTATGAAACCATAGATTAAAGTTTTACCCAAATCTGCATCTAATTGCATGGCTATAGCTGCTGGAGAGGGGTGAGGAGGTAAGTATCCATGAGCCACAGATAAGGACGCTAGCATAGGGATACCTACATACAACATATTGAAACCCGAAGCCTGAGCTACAGCGAAAATCAAAGGGATGACAATGATAAATCCAGCATTATAAAAAAGTGGAATACCAATTATGAAGCCTGCTAGGGCAAGACCCCATTGAAGGTTTTTAATACCTACTTTCTTTAAAAGAGCATCGGTGATTTTGGAAGCTGCACCACTTTCCGCTACGAGTTTTCCAAGCATGGCTCCAAAGCCAATAATGAGTGTCAGATCTCCTAAGGTGCCTCCAACACCAGATTGGATGGCTTTTCCAACTTCAATAACATCTAAGCCACTGGCTATTCCAATGCCGAGAGAAACGATGATAAAGGAAAGGAAGGTATCAAGTTTGGCAACGGCAATCAATAAGATGAGTGCGAGTATGCCGAGAAGGGCAATAACTAAAGGCATTTGATGGGGTTAGGGTTGTTTCTATCTTCGAAAAACGCACAAATTATTGGCATCTGCAATTAATGACGTGGCTACTATGGTAGGAGCACTGCGTTTGATGTTAGATTTGGTAGAAATAGTATCAATCTACATTGCTGTAAATGGTGTCCATTATACGAACCAATTGGTTAAAATCACTGTCTGAGAGTTTTTCCCAGACTTTATATCTCATGTCGGCCACAATTGGAAAAGCTTGACCATGGAGATTCTTTCCTTTGTTTGTCAGAAAAAGCATTTGTTTTCTTCTATCTTTTATAGCTATTTTTCTGTCCACTAGACCTTTCTTTATTAAAATACCCAAAATTCGGGTTATGGTGGGAGCGTCTTTGGCGGTGGCTATGGCCAAATCATTTTGTGAAATACCAGGACTTGGAGCCAGATGATCCACCACAACCCATTGGTCTACTGTAAGGTCTATTCCACCTTGAACTAGCTGTTTTTGTAGGAAATTCCTGACCTTTTTGACCGTAGTGTCAATTTTAAAGAAATAGGCCTTTTTGTCGGAATGTGTCATATATACTCTTTGGGTCCATAAATATAGACATACCGATGGATTATATAAATTAACAATATAATAAGTATTGAATATATAAAAAATTCAATAATAAATGAAAATATATGTAATTGATTATTTATCAGGTCTTATGAAGTT
>JBNMFK010000166.1:0-8296 GCA_051269965.1 Algoriphagus sp.
CCCCTTCCTTCTAGATAAAGGAAGAGTTTCGCCCGTTCGAGGTCTAGCGTAAAGTGTCCCAGATTTTGATAAAACTTATTTAAAAGAGTTAAGATTTAACAGCAGGCCTATTCTCGGTAAAAAAAAGTCGGTATTGGCTTAAAGCTCGTCTGAAAACAACTTGAGCGTAAATGAAGAAGTAGGGCTCTCCCCTCCTTCAATTTTAATATTGCTATAATTCCCTTCCCCATCTACACATCTTAATCATGAAGAACGAATCATTCGTTTTCCATGATTTAAAAGAAGACCGGGTTCTACAGATTATATAATGAAAGCTTTCATGGCTTTTTCTATTATAATTATAGGTAATTCAAGGCTTTGTAATGGGTTAAGGAAATCGCTTCCCTTACACCACTCTGCAAACTTAAGTCTCAAACCAACACCAAGTGAATTTTATGTATGGCTGGTAGGGTTAATTAAATAGTTGGTAGGTAATGCCAGATATCTCCCCTCTTATTTAGCTATAAGTCTCTTGTAAAAATTTAAAATAGTAAACCTTTCATAGATAAAACAAGCTTTTTTGCCTAATTGGTAGCAAAATTATGTCAGTATAAAGAAAGGCCGTCTCGTACTTCTGAGACAACCCCTTTAAGCTATTCAAAGACAGACTCTATGCTATTCCTTGTACGTAATCAAGATTGTATACGCCTCACTTTGCACGTTTGCAGAAACGTCCTTTAAAAAAATATCGAAGGTGTTAACATACGTGCGGTACACTAAGGGTGAGCCGGCAGTTTCTTGGGGGAAATTTATCATATGCCTCAAAATTTATTAACACATTTGAATTGTTAAGTATACGTATGAGCCTAGGGCTATTCTTGCTTAAACAGCTTTCATCTTATGATAACCTCTTAGCCTTTTTAGATAAGTCACAAATGCTTTATTACATGCCTCTTCATTTTGCCATATACTCTCCGTTTCATTTGCTATTTTTACGTAATTAAACCTCTTCCATGCCTATAATAGCCCCTTCTTTATTAGCCTCAGATTTCGCAAATCTTCAGAGAGATGTAGAAATGGTAAATGCCTCTGAGGCAGACTGGTTTCATATAGATGTGATGGATGGTGTTTTTGTGCCTAATATCTCTTTTGGAATGCCGGTGATAGCCGCTATAAAAAAACATGCCAAAAAGACCATGGATGTGCATCTGATGATTGTGCAGCCAGAAAGGTACATAGAGACTTTCGCTAAAGTAGGTGCAGATATTATTACGGTACACCATGAAGCCTGCACGCATCTTCACCGCACTTTAGCTCAGATAAAAGAGGCAGGCTGCAAAGCTGGCGTTGTATTAAATCCTGCAACGCCCGTTTCTGTGTTGGAAGATGTATTGATAGATTGTGACATGGTCTTGCTTATGTCTGTAAACCCAGGTTATGGAGGACAGAAATTCATACATAAAACAGTGGGCAAAGTGGCCAAACTTAAAGCCATGATTCAGCAGCAAAACCTCCAAACACTCATTGAAATAGATGGTGGTGTAAATTTAGAAACTGGAAAATTATTGGTAGATGCTGGTGCAGATGCTCTAGTGGCTGGTAGTTTTGTTTTTGGCAACGCCCATCCAGAAAAAATTATCTCTGAACTTAAGAAACTCTAAGCTCCGCTTACTCTTCCTTTATTTTCGCTCACAAAAGCTCCCCAACCTTTTTTACCAGAACTACTTCCGGTAAGAGCTTTGGTTTTGGCATTCATGTAATGACATACCGCCACGGCCAATGCATCGGTAGCATCTAAAAACTTAGACTCGAGTTTCTGAGCAAATAGGTTTTCAAGCATAAAAGCGACTTGTTCTTTACTAGCATTACCATTTCCTGTTACACTTTTTTTTACGGACTTAGGAAGGTATTCTGTGATGCCAATATTTTTTGTCAATGCAGCTGCCATGGCCACACCTTGTGCTCTTCCAAGTTTTAACATGGACTGCACATTTTTAGCATAAAAAGGTGCTTCAATAGCCATTTCATCTGGTAGATAATCCTCAATGATACTGCTCATACGTTCAAAGATTCGCTTCAATTTCAGTTCATGCGAAGGTAACTTCTCTAGCCTTAGCACCCCGTATTGAATTATTCTAAGTTTGTTGCCTTTGATACCAATCAAGCCATAACCCATCACACTGGTACCAGGGTCTACACCTAGAATAATTTTTTCTATTTGAACTTTTGGATCCATTTCTCTTCAAAGGTAATTTATATTATGAGAGGCTTATAAGTTAGCTTTATTAAATTTGTGAGTTTTCAAACTAAGCTTCATGCTGATAACATATATCCTAAGTATTTATGCCCTGTTCTGCATTCTCCTAATGCTAGTTTGGGTATTTTGGCCTACGGCAAAAACGATAAGACTGAAGCATCAAAAGAAGAAAATCAGCCTCATCATTCCTGTAAGAAATGAGGAAAAAGGAATTCAAAACCTACTGAACGACTTGGAGGCCCAGTCGCTCGCAAAGACCGATTTTGAAGTATTAATTGTAAATGACAACTCCACGGACAGCACCCAAGATATTGTCCTCAGCCATATCAATAAGTCAAAGATCAACTTTAAGCTCATCCAGCTACTCGAAGCACAAATAGGCTTTTCGCCTAAAAAAAGAGCCATTGGCAAAGCCATAGGATTAAGCGAAGGCGAAATTATAGTTACCACAGACGGAGATTGCAGACCTGCCTCACAGTGGCTAGAAACCATACAGGCTTACTTTGCCAACTATGATTGTGTTTTCCTAAGTGCACCTGTGTGTTTGAGCTCGCCAAAACCAGAGAAATTCTTTACCCGCATTTGGTATAAGTTTCAAGAAATAGAATTTGCCAGTCTGATAGTTTCGGGGGCTACTTCCATCAAAATGGGAAAGCCAAACATGTGCAGCGGAGCTAATTTAGCCTATCTAAAAAGTGCCTTCCATGAGGTAGGTGCTTATGAAGGAAACGACCATATTGCGAGCGGAGATGATGAATTCTTGATGCATAAAATGAAGGAGCACTTCCCTAATGGCGTTCATTACTTGAAGAATGAAACTTCCCTGGTACAAACTTCCCCAATCCCTGATTTAGCTAGTTTTTATAATCAGCGAAAAAGATGGGCCAGCAAATGGCAACATTATAGTGCCATATCCCCAAAAATTTTAGCTCTATTCATTTTTAGTTGCAATGCCTTGTTTTTATTCGCCCTATTTTCAGTCGATGTTAATTGGATACTTCTAAAGCTAATTCCAGAATTCTTTTTCCTGAGTTCTGTTCTGCTATTCTTCAAAAAGTCAAAACTAATTCCCTTGATTCCTCTTCTGCAAATCATTTATCCAATGTATGTGGTGTTCTTTGGATTGTTATCCCTGAAAAAAAATAAGTACGTTTGGAAAGAAAGAGCCCTTAGCTAATGTTGTTTAAAACGCCGAAATTGCTACAATACATTTACCCAAAACTCATTTGGAAGACCGAAAAGTCTATACAACTGACTTTTGATGATGGCCCTATTCCTGAGGTTACAGAATTTGTGCTAGACACCCTTTCCAAATTTGACGTTAAAGCAACTTTCTTTTGCATCGGAGCTAATGTTAGAAAACATCCCGAGGTTTTCTTGAAAGCCGTAGAGGGAGGCCATAAAATAGGAAACCACAGCATGCATCATTTAAACGGATGGAAAACCTCAACGGCCGCTTATGTTAAAGATGTCAATGATTGTCAGCAGGAAATAGAGCTATTATACAATCGCGACAAGAAGCTTTTCAGACCGCCCTATGGACGAATCACGAGGGCACAAATTGAAAAACTCATTCCCAGTTATGACATTATGATGTGGAGTACCTTAAGTCAAGATTACGATAAAAATATATCGTTAGAAAAATGTCTAAAAGGTACCTTGAGGGCGACACGCCAAAATTCCATTGTACTTTTCCATGATAGCTTAAAAGCTAAAAAAAACATGGCTTATGTTTTACCTAAATACTTGGAAAGCCTCTTGAAAAAAGGCTACACATTTAATTGAATTTATTTTATTGATCTAGGGCTCTCTTAACCAAGTTGCCACTTTTCCTACCCATTCCTCCTGACCGCGTTCATTTAGATTATGATTAGACTCAGAATCATAGGCCTCTTGGATCCTATTCATTTCTTTATATGCTTCTAGGTATTCGTATTGAATCATACTGCTGAGATCGTCCATGGAATTGGCATTTAGTTTTTTAAGTCTTCCTAGCAATCTATCCATCACTACTTTAGTAATATCAAAATGAATCTGCTCATGTTCCAATCCAGAACTGTTCTTTGACCCAGATTTAGCCCATGACTGACTCTGAACCATATACACTTGTGGTTGGAGGATAGCCGTAAGTTTATTGTTTCTGATGGTAAGTTTCGAGCCTAAACCTATACTTGGGAAAATAGCCGCACTATATTTAGAACCATATCTTGGCTCTCCTCTAAAATCCGTCCAAGATACTTTTCTAGACAGGTAGTGAACTGTGTCACGCATATTCCTAGTCTCCAGAGGTAGAATTATAATCTCCACACCTGAGTTAAAAGGCTCTAAACGTGTTCTATTTAAGGCGATATAATTGTCTGTATACTGCATACAAGATATCCACATTTGCCTAAGGATACCTTCGTAAGATGCTTCATTAATATTATTAATAGAACGTTCGTATTTAGATGAACTATATGGCTTACAGAGTAGGGTAGATTTACCATCGTGGAGGGCGTAAATACTTAAATTCATTTTAGCAGAGCCTCTTATAAGGCCATCCTTATCCATTGATTCTCTAAAGCTTAGTGCGTTAATTTCTATCGATAGCGGTACTCTTGAGCTGGACGTATTAAAGTTCCTATCGAGATGCTCCATGAAAGCCTCCTCTGTGCCTCTATTTAGCACTAAGTCTCTCTTTGATGCAAATTTTGTATAAAGTAAACCTAAGAAGTAAGGTGAATCTCGGGTATCTTTCACTCCTATGTAAAAATAGCCCTGGTCTTCAAAATTATAATCCTGAGCCTGTAGATTTAAGGCTGTTTGACCCGGCAAACTATAAGAAAGTCCTAGAAAAAATAGAAGAAATAAATAGTTTCCTTTTAACCTACTCAGCATTGCCTAAGGAACGAGTTAAAGTCAGAAAACTGATATTTTTAAGAGCCTCTTTTATTTTCTCTATAAAGCCCTTCACATGATTCGAAAATCGGACATCACCGGAAACAAGAGCTGAAACACTAAGCCGAATAATTGAAATCACTATTGCCGTTCTGTTTTTTTTAAATGTAAAAGATGAAAGCGATTGAATGAATGTATAAAAAACATAGATAACAATCTGATTAGTCAAAAAAGTAGCATGTCTTAATACTGACGAGTATTGATCTTTTTTCTAGATAATTAATGCCCTTTCATTCTTAATTTATTTTTTTTATAAATCATTGTTTTTAGAATTAAATAAGAATCAACAAGAGTGTGTTAGTATGGATTCTACGTTATAAAATTTGAACAAGCGTTTTCAAATATTGAAAACCAATAAATATACGGTAATTTCGTCTTTCTAAAATTCAGTCTATCCAAATAAATGAATGGCCCTTAGGTTAATATCTATTTTTTTTCTCACGATTCTTACAAGCGACTTAAAATCCCAAGATGTGTTATGGGCTACGGAAGTTTTGGATTATTCTTCGGAAAAAACAGACATGTATCAAAGCCCGAAAAATAGGGCTATTCAGATATTAGGTGAGCCTAGTATTTATCCTCAAATGGGGGAATCCCCTTGTGCTTGGGAACCCAACGGGTCTGAGTATGGCGAGGATTACATTAAAGTTGGCTTTGAAAAGGCAATCGCGATACGACAGGTAGCTATCGTTGAAAACTTGAATCCTGGAGCGGTTGCAAGAATATTTGGCTATGACGAGAGTGGTCAAGAATACCTTCTTTATCAAAATCCAGGGCAAAAAGTTAACGATTCAGAACGTTTCTGGAGGGTCCCTATAGAACCTGTGAATAGATCTCTGAACGCTCTCAAACTAGTTATAAACCACAGGATATCCAGGGGAAGAAAGCAATTTGATGCCATTGCTATTTCAGACGATCCTACACTTATTGAAGGCAAAATAAATTTGGCCAAAGATATTCCAGAAGATCTTCAAAAAGAAAACCTTGGACCTGTGCTAAACTCTATTTATGGTGAGGTGGCTCCCATTATAACGCCAGATGGGAACACCCTGTATTTTACGAGATCTCATCACCCAGACAATATAAAAGACAGTAGAAACAACAATGCCGAAATAAAACAAGATGTGTGGTATTCTAATAAAAATGCACAAGAAAAATGGTCTAGCCCACGAAACTTAGGTCGTCCCGTAAATGATGAAGACCTTAATGCAGCGGCTACAGCCTCTGCCTCCGGTGATGGGCTTTTTGTTCTTAATATTTACAATAAAGATGGCAGTCACCAGAGTGGACTCTCTCGATCTTCGCTTTCAGATGGTAAATGGAGTTTTCCGTCCGAGGTGAAAATTGAAGCTTATGATCCGCGAAGTGTGGCAGATGGAAAACCTCCAACTACTGAATTCGCCATCAGTCATGATGAAAAGGTATTAATCATGGGTCTTAGCCAAAGACCCAGCTTTGGAAATAATGATTTATACGTTTCCTTTAAGCAAAGAAACGGTTCGTATTCTCGGCCATTAAATATGGGTTCTGTATTAAACTCGGCCGACAATGAAGGTACGCCATTTTTATCTGCCGATAACAAAACGCTATATTTTAACTCAGAAGGGCATCCTGGCTATGGAAGTGCAGATATTTTTATGAGCAAACGCCTGGACGATAGCTGGACAAACTGGTCCGAGCCGCTGAATCTTGGGCCACAGATCAACTCTAGCAGGTGGGATGCTTTTTTTACCATACCCGCTTCTGGTGAATATGCTTACATGAGTTCTGATTATAATTCTATAGGTCGAGAAGATATTTTCAAAATCAATCTTTTTGAATCCATTAAACCTGAGCCTGTTGTTCTTTTGTCAAGTAGCGTTTTAGAAGTGGGATCGGATAAGCCTTTAACTATTCCTTTAAACATAAAATCAAATAATAAAGAGATAAATGAGAAAGGGCTTAAGATGGAATTTGATAAATCTTCCAAGACTTATAAAATCATTTTACCTGTCGGCTATAAATATTACTTAAATGCCAAGGCTTCCGGTTTTATTGGGGCGAGTGACTCTATAGATCTAAGCGATGAAAATACCTACAGGGAAATCAATAAGGATTTATATCTTACACCTGTAAGAGCTGGTAATAAAATGATCCTGGCAAACCTCATTTTTGCTCAAGGCCTTTATGACATTCAGAAATCTTCTCACGATGAATTGGGAACACTCATTGAATTAATGAAAGAGTACCCTTCTATGGAAGTGCTTTTAGAAGGTCATACTGATAATCAAGGAGATTTTACTCTAAATGTGGAACTAGCTAAAGACCGCGTAGATGCTGTCAAGGACTACCTCATGGAAGTCGGGGGAATTGAGTCAGTAAGAATTACTACAAAATCATGGGGTCCTATTAAACCGATTTCTAGTAATTCTACACCAGAAACAAGGAAGAAAAACCGACGTGTGGAGTTTACAATCCTTAAAATGTAAGTATTTTTGCCCTGAGCAATAAGACCCCATTACCAAGCATGCCCACTAGAATTCTAGTAGTACTCATTCTCCTTATAGCTGGCATGCTACGATTTTTCACCATTGGATCCTATGGACCATACACAGATGAAAAATTCACCTTACTCAATGTTCATGGCATTTGTGTAGGAGGCTTCAATTCCCCAAAACTTACTAACAATGAAACCTTTACGCCCCAAGACTTCTGGAAAGAAAGGAATATTGAAGACCATTATCAGGCTATTGCCCGTTCTGATTTTGGGACTCACATTACTTATAATGTTATTTTAAAATATTGGATTAAGGCATTTGGATTAAACGACGCTATGGTTCGGTCTTTAAGCGTACTCTTTAATTTGCTCACATTGGTATTGGTGTATTGGTTTTGTAAAACATTTCTAGAATCAAAGAAAATTGGCGTTTGGGCTATTGGCTTACTGGCTATTGATCCGCTGTATATTTCTCAAAGTCATTATGCCCGAAGTTATACCCTCTCTTTTTTACTCGTTTTTTTAAGCAGTATTATCTTTTATAGAATATTAACTTCCAAGCACAAAGGTGAAATATGGAAACTTGGTTTTTTTTATGGCCTTCTGGCCTCTCTAACGTTACTAAATCATTATCTCAACTTCGTCAT
>JBNMFK010000167.1:0-8213 GCA_051269965.1 Algoriphagus sp.
TGGTCAATTTGGAGAAACTATTGGGCATAACTTAGCTACTCTCATTGGCACCTTAACCTTCTTTTTCAAAATCTCTTTCTTCATATTTTTATATATATGGGTAAGATGGACCTTGCCAAGGTTTAGGTACGACCAACTCATGGATTTAGGATGGAAAGGCCTGATACCATTAGCAATAGTCAATCTCATCATTACAGCCGCTGCAGAATTGTCTGGATATGCATTAATGATAAATTGGCTAGGTTTGGCAGTATTTATTGCACTAGTTTATGCCTACTCCTTTTTGTTTACTAAGAAAAAGCAAGCCATTTAATATGCAACTGACTCAGCGTTCAAAAAAAACAGATAAGACCCCACTTACCCTAGCAGAGAAAAGCTATTTGCCCGGTATTGCCAAAGGAATGGGAATTACACTAAAGCATTTCTTTTCGAAGAAAATTACCATTCGCTATCCAGAGCAGAAGAGATATTTGGGCCCTATCTTTAGAGGACATCATATTCTTAAAAGAGATGACCAAGGTAGAGAGCGGTGTACAGCCTGTGGACTTTGTGCCGTAGCCTGCCCTGCGGAAGCTATTTCTATGGTGGCTGCCGAAAGAGTAAAAGGAGAAGAAGGACTTTATAGAGAGGAGAAGTATGCGGCCGCCTACGAGGTCAATATGCTGCGGTGCATTTTTTGTGGGCTTTGTGAGGAAGCATGCCCAAAAGAAGCGGTTTATTTGAGACATGATAAATTTGTTCCTGTCTTTACAAATAGGGACCAAGTTGTCTTTGGCAAGGATAAGCTTGTGGAAGATATGAACAATAGATATGAGCGTGACGCATGGACCAAAGAAGAAATGCAGAAGCTTTGGGAACAACAAAAACCTGTAAATTATTAATTCATGGATTTTTTGAACAATTTTCAGCAGATGACATTGACCCAATGGGGTTTTTATGTTGTATCTGTGATTACGCTTTTTGGAGCCTTGGGTACTATCATGTCAAAGAACCCAATTCATAGCATCATCTATCTCATCCTGACCTTTTTCTCATTATCTGCACACTATATTTTACTTAATGCCCAGTTTCTAGCGGTGGTAAACATCATTGTTTACGCTGGGGCTATTATGGTGCTGTTCCTCTTTGTAGTTATGTTTTTAAATATCAAAGAAGATGGCACATCAGAACTGAACAATGACAAAGTAATGATTGCCGCTACACTCGTAGCTGGTACCATTGGCCTTATTTTAATAGCAACCGTTAGGATGGTAGATATTCCCAGAACAAACCCCGCGAACTTCCAGATCAAAACTGGTTTTATAGAAACTCTAGGAACCCTACTTTACAGTAAATACCTATTACCCTTTGAATTAATTTCAATTCTATTCTTAGTGGCTATGACTGGAGCTGTCCTTTTAGGCAAAAGAGAAAAAGGAGAACGTAACTTCTAATGTTAGTTTCGGAGAGGTTACTATACAGTCAGATAAATCTCCAAGATGAGCACATATCACTAAAAATGGCTCAGAATTCTGAAGTTATGACCTATATAACTGGGAAGGCTCTTACTCTTGAGAAAGCTAAAGAAAGGTTCTTAGACCAACTAGCTGTAAATATCAAATATCCAGACCTCGGCTTTATCAAAGGAGTTTCCAAAGAAGATGGAAACTTTATAGGCTATGCAAAAATGACACCTTTAAAGCCTGACATTTTAGAACTAGGTTACGGCATCACACCTGAACATTGGGGAAAAGGATTTGCCACAGAAATGCTCTTTGCAATGCTTGACATAGCATCAAAACTAAAACAATATAGACAGATTGTAGGCATTGCAGATCCAGTCAATATTCCATCTATCCAAGTTTTAGAGAAAGGTGGATTTAAGTTTGATAGACAAGTTGAGAAAGATGGCTCTAAAAGTTTATATTACATAAAAACCAATCTGCCAAATGGCCATAATACTACCTGTTAAAGGAATAAGTCCAACCATAAATGACTCTTGCTGGCTCGCACCAAACGCCACGGTAGTTGGTGATGTAAAAATGGGGGATAACTGCACTATATGGTTCAATGCCGTTCTTAGAGGTGACGTAAATACCATAATAATGGGTGACAAAGTAAACGTCCAAGACGGGGCTGTAATTCACTGTACTTACCAAAAAACCAAAACTATTATCGGAAATAGTGTTAGTATTGGCCACAATGCCATTTTACATGGCTGCCGAGTAGAAGATGAAGTTTTAATAGGCATGGGAGCGATAGTCATGGATGGTGCGGTGATAGAAAAAAATAGCATAATAGGTGCAGGAGCGGTAGTTACACAAAATACAAGAGTGCCCACGGGCACTATTTGGGTAGGAAATCCGGCAAAGTATCTTAAGGATGTTTCCCCAGATGCTGGCCAAGTATTTATGCGAACGGCCGAGAATTATTTAACTTATGCTGAATGGTTTGGAAAGCAGCAGTAAGCATCTAGTAGTAATTTGAAGTACATGGCTTAGCCTAGCCATTTGAATGTCGTTTTGGATTAGTTACTCCCCCTCATAATTGCATCTCTAGATCCCTCGGTTTTGGGGATATAGTCACCCTTTTTCCATGCTTTATTTGAGAAACTACCGTTCTTAATTGACTTAATAAAGCTAGCCCACGCAAAAGGGCTTGTTAGTGGGTTAGTTCTGATAGTACTCCTATTTTGAATGTTCATTAGCTGCTGATTCATGGCATACCTATAATTTGCATCCGAACTCATCCCTTGCATGGCAAAAGCCCTGTCCAAGTTCTCACGGCTAAGGTTTTCCTCCATGTTACTCCTCTCTCTAGCATCTGGTAATTCCATTTCTAACAATGCAAGTTTAAACTCTTCCTCAGTACTAAAAGGATAAACTTTAACTTCTTTTAACGCTGTGGCTTCTGTACTCAGTTCTATAACGGCTGAGTATGCAAGCCCTACCTCCGAAGGAATTATATGAAATTGTCGCTTAAAACCGAGGTATGAAAAGATGATACTATCGCCAGGAAAAACGTTCATCAGAAAGTATCCTTTCCCATTAGTAATCGTCCCCTTCCCAGCCCGTTCATTAATCATGTATGCCCCTGGCAGCGGTTCATCAGTTGATCCGTCAATTACAAAACCACTGAATGTGATAAACTTTTGATCTCCCTGACCATACGTTTTAATTGTCCCAAAAAGGGTCAAAATTGACAGTAGCAAGAGAACATTTGTGTGACGCATTAAGCGATTATTTTGAGAAAAGTAAGTATAAATGGCATGGAAAGCAATAGACCATCAAACCTATCCAAGAACCCACCATGACCAGGAATTACAGTACCAGAATCTTTTATTGAAATACTCCTCTTAAACAGAGATTCTACCAAATCTCCCAGAGTACCAGTGATCACTATAATGCCCGCAATCACTAACCATTTCCAAGACTCAATAGGCGTATAATACCTTGAATACACTAACGCTGCGGAGAAAGAGCATATTGCTCCTCCAAAAAAACCTTCCCAGCTTTTTTTAGGCGATATACGTTCAAATAACTTACGTTTTCCGAGTAAGGTTCCTACGAAATAGGCCCCACTATCATTTACCCACAAAGTAATCAGAATACCAAGCATAAGAAGAGGCTTATAATGATGCGGTTCTAATACCATTTCATTAACCAGAGCAAACGGGACAGCTACGTAAATCATTCCTAAAAAAGTATACCCTAAGTTCTCAAAGGGCTTTACATCCGTTCTTTTATATAGTTTTATAAAAAAAGTCGTAGCCATCAATGGCACCATCCAATAATAATATCTGAATGGCCAGTCTCCCTTCTCAATAAAGAAAACAAGTATATTTAACACCCCTCCGCAAAAGGTACCATAAATGGTTAGAGGGAGATTACCGTTAAGACCCACAAGTCTATAAAACTCATATTGAGTCATTACGGAAATGAAAAGAAAAACCAACCAAAAGGTATATTCCGAATAAAGCATACCACTAATGATAACCGTAACCCCTATTAATGCAGCAATAATCCGCTGTGTAAGATTTGAATATTTACTCAGTCTTTGCGTCATTCTCATTCATAAAAACGTCAATAATTATTTTAGCCACAGCGGCATCCACTCTTCTTACATGTAGTAGATATAGCCCAAACATCGGGTACATGGTATCTTTTTTATTTAGTAGGATACAATCCATATCGTTATTCTCTATTTCATTTTTCACTAGCTCCGATTTCATCGTATCGCCAGATTTAAAAACTACCTCCCAATCTGCATTATCTGTCGAAAATATCATTTGCTCCAGGTCAAAGTTTCTAAAATATGCATACAATCTTCCTTCAAGTAATTAATTAAAGGGCTAAGCGAATCATTCAAAGAAGGCTCCATTAAATACACCGCTCCTCTTAGATAATGCTGAGAGGTATCCGTTATATAAAACTGAAAATGACTAGGTACTTCTCCCTCAATATCAATCAAAACAGCTCTTTTACCTGACTTTAGCTCCACAACACGCTCTTTTTGAGAAGTAGCTTTCACATGGTGTTTTGCTGCTAATTTGTAAGCATCGTCTATATGCTTAGTAAGCCTATCTAAGTTCCCTTTCAAGGGTTTATATGTAAACTGAATTCTAGATTTAAGCTCTGGGTAATGGACTATAATCCAATGAGGTTCCGCTTTTCCAAATGTATCAGGCTCTATAACAGCGTTTTCTGAGTATTCAAAACTATAGGGATGTGGCTCTGTTAATTTTAGATAAGCCTGCTTTGGCAAATCCATCCTATTAAAGCCCTTAGGTTTTGGCATATAGACCTCTTGTGTATTGCAAGCAATAAGACAAAGCGATAGCATTACAAATATAACTAATCGAATACTATTTGGCATTAAATAGGTTTTACAAGGAACAAAGATAAGGAATCCAATTTCTTCTATCCTATAACCATTTCCTATTGTTTGTCCTAAATCTCTAAATGTTGTTGAGCATTACAATTCCACAAATGAGCTTTTACCTAAAATGGGAACGTCAATACAAAAGTTGAAGTTTTAGTAAGTCTATAATTATTTCCTCTAAGTCCACACTATATTACAAAAAAGAAATTTAACCTACTTATGAACTACTCTCCCGGAATAAATAGCCTTCTACCTCTTTTTTATATAGGATGGGCCGACTCTGTACTTAGTCCTTCAGAAATGAAAATTATCCGTGATCAAGTAAATTCGATGGATTTTTTGACATTTTCGGATAAAAAGCAGCTGCTAAAATGGACTGACCAAAAAACACCACCGAGTCCGGATACCTTTAAAAAGTGGCTTGAAGATATTCATGAGAATGCACCACAGCTGGACTTGGTAAACAAACTCTCCCTCGTACAGCTGGGTATTAATATGGCCAGCCAAGCCTCTAGTTCTGAAAAACAGAAAGTTTGGGATTCGCCAAAAGTAAAATCGTCTATTGTAGAGTTGGAAGAGGCCTTAGGTGTAAATAACCAATTATCTCAGTTGGCTTTTTACCATACTTTAAACCCCGATACCATTGATGAAGTAAAAGCTGAAGATGGTTTTGATGTTTCTGCTTTACAAGCCATTTTAGATGGACCCTTTGCTAAACATAAGCAAAGAACCAAAAAGCTTTTAATGGATCCTTTTTTTAATGTACCCCTAGACTTAAAAAATAAAGAAGAACTCAGAAACCTTATTTTAAAACAGTGCAAAGTCATCGCCGACCAAGGATTTGGAGCCTCTGCCTATCCAAAGGAGTATGGCGGTGAAGACTCCGCTGGGATCAATACAGCAATTTTTGAAACCATGGCTCTGGGTAATGTAAGTCTATTAGTAAAGTTTGGTGTCCAGTTTGGTCTTTTTGGAGGAGCTCTCATGCAGCTCGGAACTCACAAACATCATAGCAAATATTTAAGCGATACAGGAAGCCTTGATCTAGCTGGTTGTTTTGCGATGACCGAGACAGGACATGGAAGCAATGTAAGAGACCTAGAAACTACAGCCACCTACAATTTTAAAAAGAAAACCATCGTAGTCCACTCCCCGAATCATTCGGCCGGAAAAGAATATATTGGCAATGCAATGCACGCAACTATGGCCGCAGTTTTTGCCCAGTTAATCGTGGGGGACACCAATCATGGAATTCATGCCATCTTGGTCCCTTTAAGAGATAAAAAACATAGAGAATTGCCTGGAATTAAGATCGAAGACAATGGCTATAAGTTGGGGCTTAATGGCGTAGACAATGGCCGTATTTGGTTTGACCAAGTAGAAGTACCTTTAGATAATTTACTGGACAAATATGGTGGGATTGATGCCCAAGGCAATTACCAAAGCCCTATAAGCAAAGAATCAAAGCGTTTTTTCACGATGCTTGGAGCCTTGATAGGCGGACGTGTCTCTGTGGCATTAGCATCAAATACCGCATCCAAAAAGTCATTAGATATTGCTATCAAATATGCTCTAAAAAGAAGACAATTTGATTCCTTAGCCCAAAACCAAGAAACACTCCTCTTAGACTACCCTACACATCAAAAAAGGTTATTTCCACTTCTTGCAAAAAGTTATGCCCTGTCCTTTGCCCTTGAAAAACTAAGAGAAAAATTTATTAAAAGTCTTGGGTCAGACGATAAACGTGAAGTCGAATCACTGGCAGCTGGCCTAAAAAGCTATGCCTCTTGGCATTCAAGAGATACCATCCAAGAATGTAGAGAGGCCTGCGGCGGAAAAGGATATTTAGCCGAAAACGAATTTGCCGATTTAAAAGCCGATACCGATATATTCTCAACTTTTGAGGGAGATAATCATGTCCTCCTACAATTAGTGGCTAAAAGTATGCTTACAGAATTCAAACAAGAATTTAATGATGGCGGATTCATGGCAGTTGCAAGACATGTCTTGAAAAGGGTGGCCACACGAGTCAATGACTTGAACCCTATTACAGTCAGAAATACAAACTCACAGCATATTTTAAGTTACGACTTCATGGACTCGGCCTTCGAATATAGGGAGCAAAAGCTTTTGTTCAGTCTGTCTGATAGAATGCGAAATTTTATTAAAAAGAAGCTTCATCCCAGTGATATATTTCTGAGGGTACAGACCCACATGATTACCTTGGCAATAGCTCACATCGAACACTTTATCTATAAGGAGTTTAAAGCTACAGTTGTCAAAACTGATTCTACTCCTGAAAAAGAGGCTCTAAAACTAATGCTTAAAACCTTTGCTTTGGATGCCATCTTAAGAGACAAAGGCTGGTTTCTTGAAAATAGTTTCCTAAGTGGAGACAAATCAAAGGCCATTAGAAAAGTTCTAAACAGTCTCTATCGAAGAATAAGACCCTTTGCTGGAGACTACGTAGAGGCGTATGGCATTCCTTCTGCCCTTAGACGGGCAGAAATAGTTAAGGATTTATGATGAAAAGCCTAAAATCAATCTTCTGGTATCGGCTCTGAATATCTTGCTAAAAGTTTTCCAGAAACCTTATAAGTAGCAGAATATAAAAGTCCTGTTTGGCGATGCGTAAGCGTCAAAAAAGCTTTTTTATACCAGGCTGGATTTGTAGCTTTCTTTTTAAATGCTTCGTGGCTTGAAGTCTCGAATGGTTCACTGCTTAGTCTAGCTTCTACTGTGTATATACCAATTCCAAAATATTCTGAACGTTCTAGAACGGTTTCAAAATCTGTCTGAGAAAAGTGATGTTTTGAGGCTTCATCAAATCCATCGTTTAGATTTTCCAAATCAATGAACACGTGTTTTTCTAAAAATTCGGATTGTTCCATATACTTTATAAATTATTTTGCAAAGGTGCTTTTTCTTCTCAGGATATGTAGTTATTACTACGAATTATTTTCAAAAGCTCAGCTAGCTTCCTATTTAACATTGAACACGATCAATTTGCAAATGAGGCTATTCTCAGCAAAGAACTATTTGCTGAGAATATTAAACCCTAATTATCCATTAGAACAACTCAAAGAAGGGCTTAATTATCTTATTTGAGCGAATACTCCATCCATCCACACTCTTTTTTTTGTTGGTAGTGCAATTTTCAGGGTGGTTTTATTCGCATCGTTTACAGTCCAAGTTTCCAATGCAAAGCAACAAACTTTTAAGATTCTAAGAGTGGCTTTATTGTTATGATTTAGGGCAAAGTGTCTGAATAAACTCATTAAATAATAGGCTAACATAATGAACCTAAAAAATAATTCTGTCGCTTACATAATCTTGTAAACAGACGTTTTCTA